>JAFABO010000218.1 GCA_023426005.1 Bacillota bacterium
CAGAGGTTGAATATAGCCACGAGGTATATGGTGAGGGCTTTTATTCTTTTTATTTAGAGGTACCCAGGCTAAGCGACAGCAGTGATAAAATATCTGTTACATTTTCAGAACGTCTTGTGCCAAAGAATAAACTGCAAATTGGTGTTGCATTGGAAATAGAGGGCCAGTTCAGATCCTATAACAGTTACAAAAGTGATTCAAATAAGCTCGTTCTGACGGTATTTGCCAGAGAAGTGATTTTTACCGATGAAGAAAAACGGATCAAAAATCCAAATCAGATATATTTAAACGGATACATATGCAAAAATCCTATATATAGGATGACTCCGTTTGGAAGAGAAATTACAGATATCCTGGTAGCTGTAAACAGGCCGTACAACAAGTCGGATTATATCCCATGCATAGCCTGGGGAAGGAATGCAAGATATTCCCAGAATCTCGCTATCGGGGACAATATCAAGATTTGGGGAAGAATTCAGAGCAGGGAATACCAAAAGAAGCTTGAAAATGGTGAGACCATTTCCAAGACTGCCTATGAAGTATCCGTTTCAAAGATGGAAATATCCGAAGAGGTTCATAGTGAAGAGGCCCATAGTGAAGAGGCTCATAGTGAAGAGGTTCACGATAAGGAAGAAGTGAAGGACATTCAGGAAGAAAATGAGCAGTAGGATTATAAAAATTGAAGATTTGTACATAAAATAACACCTCAGTTGGAACAGCAGCAACTGAGGTGTTTGTTATGAACTCCGTCTGACAAGGTACCGCCAGCCTTTCATAAGGAAGGGCATCAGGTGGGCATCCAGTCCGAAAGCCCTTCCGGCCCCTGCCAGCATGGCTATTTCAGCAGGTATCAGCCACCAGCTGGTCTCATACAAGCCGGTGGAGAGCAGAAAGTTCACATTTAGAGCCAATGCCGCCAGCGCTGCCAGGAAGGTGAAGGTTCCTGAAAAAAAAGCAAGTCCGAGACCTATTTCAGCCAGAACAATCATTATTTGAAAGAACAGCGCATTGGGTATTACGAAATGGTTTGCTATCCAGGCATACCAGCCGGGAGTATGGGAGGAAATTATACTGAATACCTTTTCCCCAGACTCTGTTACAGAAGCACTGGAAGCTGCATCAACAGGCAGACCTGCCAGCATGGGCTTTGTCAGCCAGCCCTCATTTATTTTGTTGTAGCCCTCCATGAACCAGGTATACCCCAGAAACAGCCGTAGGGGCGCCAGCCAGAAGACAAGTGTCCTGAAGGTGTAGTGATATTCCAGGAAATTGAGCCTGTGCCTTTTGTGCAGCAGTTCATGGCTGAGATATTTGCATACCAGCTCAAAGCCGCCGATTCCAAATAAATAATGAATGTTTACCAAGTATTTCATGACTATTGAGAGCCATATGGGAAATATTTTACCCATTATTTCGCTGACGGCGAAATTGCTTCCTATGGATACCATTACCCCGTGAAGCTTTGGCTCCAGCCTGGTTTTATCACTGTTCCTGATGTCTGCCAGAATGTTTTTCCCGGCATTTTTCCCGGTCTGCACTGCCGATTCCACAAGAGGGGGAAGTACTTTGTCCTCATAGGTAAAAGCGCTGACATCGCCAATAGCATAAACATTCTGCAAGGTGGTTTTTGTATATTCATCAACTACTATCCTGGAGGTCTGGTTCTTTTCAAGGTCAACGCTGTCGGTCAGAGAAGAGGCTTTGATCCCGGCTGTCCAGATAAGGGTGCGCGTATTGATTACCCTTCCGTCCTTGAGTTCCACCCTGTCGGACTCCAGCTTTGTTATGGCACTCTCCGGCAAAACGTTGACCTTCAGCTTGTCTGTAAGGTATTTCATTGAGGCGTCTATATTTTTATCCTTAAGTATATTCAGGATTTTAGGCAATGCTTCAATCAAATACAACTGAACCTCATTGCGGTCAATGTGGAACTGGGTGCAGAGCTTTCTTACCCACATGCCCAGCTCTCCCATCATTTCCACTCCTGTAAAGCCTCCGCCTCCCACAACAAAAGTCAGGAGAACACTTCTCTTACTTTTATCCTCCTCCTGACCGGCTCTTATAAAGCAGTCATATATCTGCTCCCTCACAGCTATAGCATCCTTATAGGACCAGAGAGGAAAGCAGTTTTCCTTCATTCCGGGAATGCCGTAATAGTTTGGTTCACTGCCGAAGGCCAGCACCAGATAGTCATATTTATATTGCCTGTCTTTAGAGCTTAAGGTGTTGTTTTTGAAGTCAAAACCAACTATTTCGTCCTTTATTATGTGAACATCGGTATAATGAAAGATGTCCCTTAGGGGAACTATGACACCGTCTTCGGCAATCCTGTTTCCCGCTACCTCGTGAAGCTCGGTCAACAGGGTATGGTATGAGTTTTTATCTATTATGGTTATTGTAATATCATCATCTTTCTTTTTTCTCTTTTGCAGGTACAGCGCTGTTTCAATGCCTGCATAGCCCGCACCGACAATAATGATATTTCTCGACATAAGAGTCATCATCAGCCTTTCTGAAGTGGTTTGCTTATCTTCCGGGTAAAGTTATAAAAGCAGTGATTCAAGGGAAAAATTATTTAATGTATTGAACTTATATATAGGATGTATTAATTAGTGTAATTGTATTCAAATAAAATCACAGGTATATGGAGTGACAGGATTATTTCAAAAAAGAAAGCGGTGGATATACTATGTTGAAAAAGGGAGATGTAATATTGGTCCTGTTAATAGTATTTGGAATATCTCTGTCAGTCATACTCGGCAGCGGAAACAATTTCGACAGCCTGGCAAGCTGGAATAATGCAAACAATCCGGGCAGGGAGGATGTTTATGCAATTATAAAGCAAGATGATGAGATTATTAAAATTGTAAACCTGACAAAGCTGAAAAAAAGAGAAGTCATAAAAATTCCGGGGCAATATAATGAATTTATTGTTGCAGATCAGAAAAAAATCTGTTTTATGTCGGCCGACTGTCCCGACAGGCTTTGCGTAAAAACCGGATGGATAGACAAACCCGGACAGCTGGCCGTTTGCCTTCCAAACAGAGCTCTGATTAAAATAGTTGGAAAAAATGATAAATTACTGGAAGGTGTAACAAGATGAAAATATATCTAAAAGGAAACATTGATATAAAAAAAATAATTTACTTATCCTTGCTGGCAGCCCAGGCTGTATTATTGTCGGTCATAGAGACACGGCTGCCTGTTCCTGCCGGCGTCACGGGGATCAAGCCGGGCCTTGCCAATATTGTTACAATTGTAAGCCTGGTATTTTTCCGATTTTCTGATGCAATACTGATCATTCTTGTAAGATGTGTTATATCCTCATTGTTTATGGGCGGCCCTGTAATGTTTATGTTCAGTATTTGTGGAGGGATACTCAGTGCGGCGGTTATGTGGAGCATGCTCAAATATACACGTAAATTCTTCAGCTTTACAGGAATCAGTATTGCGGGAGCAATTGCCCATAATGCCGGACAGATAGCAGTTGCATGCTTTATAATGAGTGATCTGTCCGTTGCTGCATACCTGCCTGTGCTTCTGGTTTCAGGAATTTTGACGGGAAGTTTTACTGGTATTTGCAGCACTTTTATGATCAAAGCACTAAAAAAACTTAACCTGATCGAATATATATAAAGGATTTACACTGAGGCTTGTTTAATTTAATATATAAAATGATATAATAATCACGATTTGATTTGAAAATATTTTCGGAGTGAAAAAAATGACGGTATTGACTGCCTCAGTAGTTTTACTAAATACTACAAGAGCATATGACAAGAAATATACATATATAATACCCGACGGCCTGTCCGGAAGAATATGCGCAGGCTGCAGGGTTCTGGTACCCTTCGGGGGCGGCAGCACGGTCAAGGAGGGTTTTGTCCTGGAGATAAAGCCTGTTGATGCCGGTTCCCTCAGGAGCGATACCAAAAATATTGAATATAAACCCATCAAGCAGGTACTTGAACCCTATTCACTTATAAAGGGAGATAACATTGAACTGCTGGAATGGATGAAACGGCAGTATATCTGTACATATTCGGATGTTATCAAATGTATGCTTCCTCCGGGGATCAACGTAAAAACCGTCAAAACAGTTAAACTGACTGATAAAGAGTTTAAGGCCTTCAAAAAACAGGACTTAAACAGGATAGTAGAAAATTTGAACTGTGCCGGTGGTGAGTGTGAGTATGACGAACTGCGGGGGATGTGTGAAATAAAAGGCTTTAAAGGCTGCATACAAAAATTGTGCGAGTGCGGTGCGGTTACGGTAGAGGAATGCTATCAGCAAAAGGTCAGTGCCAAATCAGTCAAAGGCGTCAGCCTTGCCAGGACCCGTGAAGAAATAATTGAAGCGCTGGAGAATAATGCTGTCAAGAGGATCCAGCATATTAGAGTACTGGAGATATTGCTGGATAATGAACTG
>JAFABO010000219.1 GCA_023426005.1 Bacillota bacterium
GGCAATTTGCATTATTACAGTTATATGAAGGATTATGATGTTATGGACCAGGCCGGAAAAATTAATAAGCCTGTGCTTGTCATGCAGGGTCAAAGGGATTTTATTGTCAGTACCGATATAGATTTCACCAATTGGAAAAAGGCTTTTGAGCAGAATATAAATGCCCGGTTCAAACTGTATCCGGAATTAAACCACCTGCTTACCGGAGGTGAGGGGGACAGCACCCCGCAGGAGTATTACAGCAAAACAAATATACCCGGGTATGTTATTGACGATATTGTTGATTTTATAAATAAACTGGAATAAGAGAGCAGATAGTTGGAAAAACTCCGTCTTATACAGCTTGAAAACCTTTCAAGCCTCAAAAACCAGCGGCGGTAAACCTGCGGCGGAACGGGGGAAAATGTACACCTTAAAACGGATTCTCAATCCTGAGATATTTCAGGGAAAATATAAAAGAAACAATTATTTTGAAGGCTGGTACTATAAAATAATAGATAAAAGCTCGGAGAATATTTTGGCAATAATACCCGGCGTTGCAGTATCAAGGCATAATGAGCATTCCTTCATTCAATTTATAGATGCTAAAACCGGATTCACCCGCTATTTGAAATTCCCCAGAAAAGCCTTTGCTTATTCGGAAAAAGAGCTGAATGTGGAAATAGAGGGGAATCATTTTAATAAGTACGGAATGAGCCTGGATTTAAAAGACAATGATTTTGGCATTTCCGGCGCTATAGAATTCAATGATATCGTAGCATTTCCTAAAACCCTGCTGAACCCCGGAATAATGGGACCTTATTCTTTTGTGCCCTTTATGGAATGCCATCATGGAATAATAAATATACACAGCGGACTTAAGGGAGAGCTCCGTTTTAACGGCAGGACAATTGATTTTACCGGAGGTTACGGCTATGTTGAAAAGGATTGGGGAAAATCCTTCCCTCATTCCTGGATCTGGCTGCAATCGAATAATTTCTGTCATAAGGATACATCTCTCATGTTTTCAATAGCATCAATTCCATGGTTCCGCCATGAATTTGACGGGCTGATCGCATTTTTGAGAGTTAACGGCAGCTTTCTAAGGTTTGCAACCTATACGGGAGCAAAAATCAAAGAGCTGGCTGTCGGTGAAAGCATATTAAGAGTATCAATCGAGGATTCTGAACATATTCTGAAATTAGAGGCGTCATACGGTAAGGGAGGAATTCTCAAGGCTCCAAAAAAAGGCATAATGGAGGTTGAGATAACCGAATCCATTACTTCAACTGTGAAGGTTGAACTGGCTGAAAAGTTGGGACGGCTTATATTCAGGGATGTGGGAGAGAATACCGGCCTTGAGCTGGCCGGGAACTATATAAAATTTGCAACTGATTAATTCTCATATCTTTTGAAATAGGGTATACTATTTAGGTGAATCATGACTATTTTAAATTGGGGGTAGCTATGGCTAAATTGTATTTCAGATATGGAGCCATGAACAGTTCAAAAACGGCAAATGCACTCATGGTTAAATATAATTATGAGGAGAGAGGTCAAAAGGTTCTTCTGATGAAGCCTTCTGTAGACAATCGTGAAGGGGGCTGTATCATTAAATCCCGGGCAGGTCTGACCGAAGAGTGTCTGCTGATACAGGATGACAGCAATGTATACCAGATGGTGCACAGCTATATAAATAAAAATTCCGGAATTAACTGTGTTATTATTGATGAAGCACAATTTCTTACCAAACAACAGGTCTATCATTTAACAAGGCTTGTGGACCATGATAAAATTCCTGTGATTTGCTATGGGCTCAGAGCCGATTTCAGAGGCGAGCTTTTTGAAGGAAGTCAGTACCTGCTGGCCTGGGCCGATACCATAGAGGAAGTGAAAACCATATGTTGGTGTGGTAAAAAAGCAATAATGAATGCCAGATACCAGGGCGATAAAATAATAAAAGAGGGTGAACAGGTTGAAGTAGGCGGCAATGACAGGTATATAAGTCTCTGTCGTTCTCATTGGCATGATGGAGTGCTGTCCGGCAAATAATCACCTATATTAAAAAAATGGTCTCCCGGTGTAACACTTTATTTAGGGTTAACATAAATTATTATTAAGACGTAGTACTTTAAAGAAAGGAGCTTAATAATATGGGAGACGGTAACTTTGGTTGTAACGATAATCTTTGCCACCTGCTGTCAAAATATATCGGCGAAACAGTAACAATTTTTACAAAGAGCGGAGGTCAGTCCGGCTGCGGTTTTACTGGAGTAATATTAGGTGTTAATGAATGTTTCGTTAGACTGATTACAAGAATCGGCCCTGCACCGGGATGTTCCCTGGGTAATTCCTGCGGAACCGGTGATATGGGTGACAATAATAACTACGGCGGATACGGCAATATGGGCAATATGGGAAATATGGGAAATATGGGAAATATGGGTTACGGCTGCAACTTCAACCAGAATTATGGCGGCGGTAACGGTGTTCCGGTCTACAACGTCGGATCAGTAACAGATATTCCATTAAACAGTATAGCTTCATTTGTTCATAATGCAGTATAAT
>JAFABO010000035.1 GCA_023426005.1 Bacillota bacterium
ATATGGTCCGAAAGTCTCTACGAAGCCGCCGTAAATGGCTTTGCTACGGGTGTTCATCTTTGACATATTTTTATTTGTCGTAAGAATCAGAGCTCCCAATCCATGATTGGGAGCTTTTATAATTAACTGGGTCTTTTTAATAAGACTTCAGTTGAGTTGTTATGACTAGGAATATTCTGTTAAAGCAGTATATTTCACTATTTTCCGGAGGATTAAGATGGAACTCTTAAAGCAAAGAATCTTGAAAGACGGACAGGTTTTTGGCAATGACATCCTTAAAGTGGATTCTTTTTTGAATCATCAGATGGATGTCCAGCTTTTCAATGAGATGGGCAAGGAATTTTTCAGATTGTTTGCTCACAAAAATGTTACCAAAATTCTCACAATTGAATCTTCAGGTATAGGCATTGCATGCATAGCCGCACAGTATTTCAATGTCCCGGTGGTTTTTGCCAAAAAAACAGAAGCAAAAAACCTGGATTCCGATACTTATCTGGCAGAAGTATTTTCATTTACAAAGGGCAAAACCTATAGTGTGAGAGTTTCACAAAAATATATAAATCCCAATGATATCGTATTAATAATAGATGATTTCCTTGCCAACGGAAAAGCGGCACTGGGACTTGTCGACATTGTCGGACAGGCAGGAGCGCAAGTAGCAGGTATTGGAATTGCCATAGAAAAGGGTTTTCAGGACGGAGGAAAGCTCCTGCGTGAAAAGGGTCTTGAAGTTCAGCCCCTGGCTATTGTGCAAAGCATGCAAAATGGGAAGATCAGCTTCAGTGAATAGGTTTTATGTTAACTTCCTTAGTTTAAAGTGCTCCCGGAAAACGGAAGCATTATAATATATCAATTAATTATAAATTAGAAATTAGGGGGATTCAAAATGAAAAAGTTATTGGCATTAATGCTGGCTGTTGTTATGATCACTGCAGCAGTACTTACCGGCTGCGGATCGGGTTCGGCAGCACCGGCAGGCGGTGAGGGCTTAAAAGTTGGTTTTATTTACATCGGAACTCCTGGAGATGTTGGATATACTTTTGCTCATGACCAGGGACGTATCTACCTGGAAGAACAATTAAAGGATAAGGGCGTCACAACAGCTAAAGTTGAAAGTGTACCTGAAACGGCAGAATCCGAAAAGGCCATAAAAAATCTCATTGACCAGGACTGCAAGGTAATATTTGCTACAAGCTTCGGTTACATGGATTTCGTTGAAAAAGTGGCTAAAGAGTACCCGGATGTTAAGTTCTTTCACTGCTCCGGCAACAAATCAAACAAAACCAACTTCGTAAACTATTTCGGAAAGATTGAACAAGCCAGATATCTCACCGGAATAGTAGCGGGTTTGAAGACTAAGTCCGGAAATATCGGATATGTTGCAGCAATGCAGATACCAGAAGTTATCAGAGGTATTGACGCCTTTACGCTGGGAGTGCGTTCGGTAAACCCCACAGCTGTTGTAAACGTCAAGTGGACAAATACCTGGTATGATCCCCAGCTGGAAAAGAGTGCTGCAGAAGCATTATTGAACGAGGGAAATGACGTTATTGCCCAGCATCAGGATTCAACTGCTCCGCAGATAGCCGCTCAGGAAAAGAATGCTTTCGCAATAGGTTACAATTCTGACAGCAGCAAGGCGGCGCCAAAGGCATATCTCACAGCTCCTGTATGGAACTGGGGCGTATACTATGTAGATCAGGTTCAGAAAATTCTCGACGGTTCATGGAAGGCTGAAAATTACCTTGGCGGAATGCATGAAGGTGTTGTAGATATAGGACCTATGACAGATCTTGTGGATGCCGACATAAAGGCAAAGGTTGAAGAAGTTAAAGCCAAAATTCTTGACGGTTCACTGGATGTATTTGCAGGTCCTGTAAAGGATCAGACCGGTGCGGTTAAAATTGCCGAAGGTGCCACAATGACTGTTGAAGAACAGCAGGCGTGCAAATGGTTTGTTGAAGGTGTAAACGGGAAAATAGACTGATACAAAAGCGATAACTGATTTATTCTGGCAAATTTCAATATTAGCAGTAGTTGAAGCTCCTTCGTCAACATTGGACTCAACTACTGCTAATAAAGTTTTTAAGAACATAACCGTTCTATTGAACCATGGGTTATAATAAAGACATACAGTCAAAAAATCTTTATAAATTTAAAAGGTGATACTGTGAGAAATGAAGTGTACATCAAAATTGAAAGTTTAACAAAAACCTTCGGGCCTGTAGTAGCAAATAATAACGTTTGTCTTGAAGTAAACAGGGGAGAAATACACGCTCTACTCGGAGAAAACGGTTCCGGCAAAAGTACCCTGATGAATATGCTTTCCGGCATATACACACCTGACAGCGGACAAATATACATCAAGGGCAGGCCGGTTAATTTTAAAACTCCGAAAGACTCGATGGCAATGGGGATAGGTATGATTCATCAGCATTTCAAGCTGGTGGAGGTAATGTCTGCAAAGGAGAACATAATAGCAGGTCAAAAGGGCAGGTTCTTTTTGGGAAGTGCAAAGCTTTCCGGGAAGATCCGTAAAATATCTGATAAATATGGTCTGGCAGTTGATCCGGACAAAAAAATATATAATATGTCTGTAGGTGAAAAACAGACTGTAGAAATTCTCAAGGTTATTTACAGAGGAGCTGAGATACTTATTCTCGATGAGCCCACGGCAGTTTTAACTCCTCAGGAGACAGAGGGGCTTTTTAAAATTCTCAGAAAAATGAAAGAATCGGGAAGTGCGGTTATAATCATAACCCATAAATTAAATGAGGTTATGGAAATTGCCGATAAAATCACTGTATTAAGAAAAGGTGAAACAGTGGGCACAGTAAATAAAGAGGAGACAAATGCCGCTGAACTTACCAACCTGATGGTTGGACATGCTGTTGATCTGTCAATTAACAGGATTGAATGCAGGGACAAAAAAACAATACTAAACATTGAAAATCTGACAGTGGTGGATGATGAAAAAGTAAAGGCTCTTGACAGCATAAATTTCAGACTGTCGGCAGGTGAAATCCTGGGGGTGGCAGGAGTTGCAGGCAGTGGACAGAAGGAGCTCTGCGAAGCAATCGCAGGACTTTTTCCGGTTGCTTCAGGAAAGATAGAATATAAAGGTGAAAATATCGTAGGTAAAAATCCTCGTGATATAATTAAAAAGGGAATAAGCATGAGCTTCATACCCGAAGACAGGCTTGGCATGGGACTTGTGGCATCCATGGGCATGGTGGATAACATGATTTTGAAGGAATATCAAAATCAGAAAGGATTTATGATCGATAAAAAAATTGCCAGGACTCTTTCACAAAAGCTCATAAAGAAGCTGGAAATAAATACTCCCGGTATTTATCACCCTGTCAGGCAGTTGTCAGGCGGTAATATCCAGAAGGTTCTGCTGGGACGTGAAATAGAATCAAACCCCAACCTGCTCATTACGGCTTATCCGGTCAGAGGTCTTGATATAAACGCATCCTATACAATTTATGACCTGCTTAACGAGCAGAAGGAAAAAGGTGTCGGAATACTTTATATCGGAGAGGATCTTGATGTGCTTATTGAGCTTTGTGACAGGATTATGGTCATATGCAACGGTAAAATAACCGGCATGGTTGACGCTGACAAGGTTAACAAGGAGCAGCTCGGTATGATGATGGCGGGAGAAGCTATGGAAACGGTTATGGGGGTGGGAGCGTAAATGGTTAGGATAGTTAAAAGAACAGATTTGACAAAACGGCAATCGGTAATGTTCAGGCTGCTTGCTATTCTGGGAGCACTGCTTGCCGCCGGAATATTTATATTATTCCTTGGGTTCAATCCCTTTAAGGTATACCTTTCCATGCTGGACGGATCCTTTGGCTCCCTTTACAGGTTTAAGGAATCAATTATTCAGGCAATTCCCCTCATTGTTTCATCACTGGGTATTTCAATAGCCTTCAGAATGAAATTCTGGAATATTGGCGCAGAAGGCCAGATAATAATGGGAGCATTTGCTGCCAGCTATTTTGCATTGTATTGGTCAAACCTGCCGGTATATGTTTTGCTGCCGCTTATGTTTCTGGCATCGGTGGCCGCAGGCGGTATTTGGGCTTTGATACCTGCCATTTTCAAGGCGCAGTTCGGTACCAACGAAACTCTGTTTACACTGATGATGAACTATATAGCTCAAAAAATTATTGTCTATGTACAGTATGGCCCGTGGAAGGATCCAAAAGCCCTGGGGGCGGGTAAAATCGCACTCTTTGGTGATAATGCGGCGCTCCCTGAAGTGCTCGGCATTCACATAGGCTGGATAATAACTATTGCCCTGGTAGTTCTGGTATACATTTTCATTAATAAAACAAAGCGGGGCTATGAGATACAGGTTATAGGAGAAAGTGAAAATACTGCAAGATATGCCGGTATGAATGTAAAAAAGATAATATTGTCTTCATTGATCCTGAGCGGTGCACTTTGCGGACTGGTCGGAATGTTCCAGGTATCGGGAGTCAACCATACCTTAAGCTATCAGGTGGCCAATGGGGTCGGTTTTACCGCTATAATAACAACCTGGCTGGCAGGTTTGAGTGCTCCTGTTATTGTAATAGTATGCTTCCTGTTTGCCGTACTGCAGCAGGGGGGAACCTTTATACAAACGGCGTTCAGTATACATTCCTCGGCTGCACAGCTGATTCAGGGTATGATTTTATTCTTTGTACTGGGAAGTGAATTCTTTATCCAATACAGGCTGGTGTTAAAACCAAAAACGGATAAAGCAATAAAGAAGGAGGCAGCGTAGGGCAGATGACATTTATAAATATTTTAACATTCATTCTAACTGGTGCAGTTACTGCCGGTACTCCTCTGCTATTTGCCACACTGGGAGAAATTATGACTGAAAAGGTTGGTCAGCTGAACCTCGGTGTGGAAGGTATGATGCTGATGGGGGCTGTAATCGGCTTCAATGCTGCGCTTTCAACAGGCAATCCTGTTCTGGGCATACTTGCCGGGATGACAGCCGGTGCCTGCGGGGCTTTGATCTTCGCTTTCCTCACAATAACACTCAGGGCAAATCAAATTGTTTCAGGTCTTTCACTGACTATTTTCGGTGCAGGCTTCTCAAGCTTTGTGGGACAGAAAATGGTTGGACAGGGTTTGGCCGACTCTGTGAGGAACAGCTTTACACCTGTAAAACTGCCCTTGCTGGGAGAGATTCCAGTGCTGGGACCGGCTTTGTTCAATCAGAATGTGCTGGTATACGCAGGTTATGTTGTAGCTGTTTTTCTGGCAATATATTTGTATAAAACCAGATTGGGTCTGAATATGAGAATGGTGGGAGAAAATCCCGGAGCGGCGGACACTGCGGGGATTAATGTTGCCCTGTACAAATATGTTCATATACTCATCGGAGGTATGCTCTGCGGGATAGCCGGGGCATATATGTCGATGATCACAGTTCCTTCCTGGCAGGATGGAGTAACAGGGGGCAGAGGCTGGATAGCTGTTGCACTTGTTATATTCGTAACCTGGAATCCGTACAAGGCCATGCTGGGCTCTTATTTCTTCGGAGCACTGAGTATTCTGGGTTTATATCTGCAGGGATATGTGCATATACCTCAAAGTATTTTTGATATGCTGCCATATTTTGCTACAATAATAGTATTGATTATGATTTCTTTGAAAAAGTCCAAAGAAAATAATCCGCCAAAGGCGTTGGGAGAACCGTATTTCAGGGAAGACAGATAACAGGAGTAAATTAATTTCATTACATTTTGTGGCCACAAGTGTGGCACATGGAGGTCAAAATGAATAAAAAAATAATGCGGTCCGGGAGCATATTTTTCACAATTATTCTGCTGGGCTTCGCAGCCTTAAAATATTCTGCAGGAAGCACCAGAACTTCCATTTTTTATTTTATTGCAGGGATAGGATTCCTTATTGTTTTTATATCATATTCGAAAAAAGGCGGAGCATCAAAATAAATAAGGTATGAATATGGACAAATACCTTGTTATGACAGATATTTTAATGATAAAATCATTTATGGTGCTTTCAACTTGTCAGTTGTGACAAAAGACTTATTTATGCAATAAAATACTAATAATATTTGTTTAAGGATGTGTTTTTAAATGGAACAGACAGAACAAAAGAAAAGGATATTCAGCGGAGTTCAGCCCTCGGGAAATCTTACAATAGGCAATTATCTCGGTGCCATAAGGAATTGGATTCCCATGCAGGATGAGTTTGAATGCCTTTATTGTGTGGTTGATCTCCATACGCTTACCGTAAGACAGAATCCTGCAGAATTGAGACAGCGCAGCTTGAACCTGCTGGCTTTATATATGGCCTGCGGCCTTGATCCGCAGAAATGTATCCTGTTTTTGCAATCCCATGTAAGTGCTCATTCCGAGCTGGCATGGATTTTAAATTGCTATACCTATATGGGCGAACTCAACAGAATGACCCAGTTCAAGGATAAATCAGCAAAACATGCCGACAACATAAATGCAGGATTATTCACATATCCTGTACTTATGGCAGCGGATATATTATTATACCAGACCGAGCTTGTACCTATTGGTCAGGATCAGAAGCAGCATCTTGAAATAGCAAGAGATATTGCCGAGAGATTTAATAATGTGTACGGAGATACTTTTACCATTCCTGAACCTTACATTCCTAAAATAGGTGCAAAGATAATGAGCCTTCAGGAGCCGGAAAAGAAAATGTCCAAATCTGATGAAAATGAAAATGCATATGTATTTATACTTGATAAGGAAGATGCAATCCTGCGCAAGTTCAAAAGGGCGGTTACCGATTCAGAACGCGAAATAAGATATGATGAGGTCAATAAGCCCGGTGTAAGTAATTTGATAAGTATATATTCCGCAGTGACCGGCAAGACTTTTTCTGATATTGAAAAGGAATTTGACGGAAGATCCTATGGTGATTTAAAGGAAGTCGTGGGACAGTCTGTTGCTGAAATGCTCAGGCCCGTTCAGCAGAAATATAACGACCTGACCGCAAACAAGGATTATCTTAATTCCATATTAAAGGAAAATTCTGAAAAAGCGGCTTATATGGCTAGAAAAACCCTTTCAAAGGTTCAAAGAAAAATTGGCTTGCTGCCAAGAAGCTAAGGAAATGAAACAGGGATCATTTCATATGTCAATTTGACTTTGCGGTGGAATGGTTCCTGTTTTTTTATGTTAAGGAAATAATACTTCTGTTTGAGGAATATAAATTAGTGATACAAGGTGCTGCAAAGAATATTTACATTAATTCCTTAACAAAGCTGTTCCTTTTCCTATCAGTTAATTATTTTGCTGATAATATACATGTTTTTAGGAGAATTGTATGGCACTGACAGAATTGATATTATTGGCATTGGGACTTTCCATGGATGCTTCGGCAGTGTCCATATCCAACTCCCTGTGCATTGATAAGATAAAACTTAAACATGTCTTGAAAATGGCGCTGATGTTTGCTGCTTTTCAAGGCATAATGCCGTTGATAGGTTATTTTGCAGCAAACAATTTTGAGGCTGTAATCAGCAGGTTTGATCACTGGATAGCATTTATTCTTCTGGCTATAATAGGCGGAAAAATGCTGCATGAAGCAATAAAGGCCGAGATAAATCAGGAGTGCAGCTTGTTTGCACTTACATTGAAACTGCTGTTTGTTCAGGCTGTGGCAACAAGCATTGACGCCCTGGCAGTCGGAGTGAGTTTATCGGCCCTGAATGTGGATATTTTCTATTCAATAACTATAATAAGCATCGTAACATTTATTTGCTGTACAGCAGCAATACTTGTGGCCAAAAGATTCGGCAATCTGCTGGGAAAGCGGGCAGGTATAGCAGGCGGTATTATTTTAATATCCATAGGAGTCAAAATATTTCTTGAGCACATGTTTTTTCATATATGAGATATTTTCAGCTGTTTTCAGTGCATATAACATAAAGCAGATCAGAAGCAAACGTATGTTTGCTTCTGATCTGCTTTATGTTATAATTTAATGTGATTGTTTGAGATAAATATAAGTTATGAATGACCGGTTTATGGCAAGGAGGACATATGAACAGATTTGAAGTTGTTTCGGAATATAAACCAAAAGGTGATCAGCCTGTAGCTATAGAAAAGTTGAGCGAGGGGATACTGGAGGGACAAAAGCATCAGACTCTATTGGGTGTTACAGGTTCAGGCAAGACCTACACTGTGGCGAAGGTCATAGAACAGGTTCAGAAGCCTACGCTTGTCATCGCCCACAACAAAACCCTTGCTGCACAGCTCTGCAGTGAATTTAAGGAATTCTTTCCGAATAATGTTGTAGAGTATTTTGTAAGTTATTATGATTACTATCAGCCTGAGGCTTACATCCCGTCGACAGATACCTATATCGAGAAGGATTCCTCTGTGAATGAGGAAATAGATAAGCTCCGGCACTCGGCGACTGCTGCTCTTTTCGAAAGAAGGGACGTAATTATAGTTGCCAGCGTTTCCTGTATTTACGGTCTGGGTGACCCGGAGGACTATACCGACCTTATGCTTTCACTCAGGGTGGGGATGCAGAAGGACAGGGATGAAATAATACGCAAGCTTGTTGACATACAATATGAGAGAAATGAGATAGATTTCAGAAGAGGCAGATTCAGAGCAAGAGGTGATGTGCTGGAAATTTTTCCGGCAAACAGCTCTGAAATGGTTCTGAGAGTTGAATTTTTCGGAGATGAAATAGAAAGGATAACAGAGGTTGACCATCTGACGGGTGAAATAAAGGGAACAAGATCACATATAGCTGTTTTCCCGGCATCTCACTACGCTACTACAAGGCCCAAAATGGAAAAGGCCATGGTGACCATTGAGCAGGAACTGGGAGAGCGCCTCGAACAGCTGAAAATGGAGGGGAAGCTCCTTGAAGCCCAGCGGCTTGAGCAGAGAACCAGATATGATCTTGAGATGATGTCTGAAATAGGTTTTTGTCAGGGCATCGAGAATTATTCCAGGCATATCAGCGGCAGAGAGCCCGGAAGTTCACCCTTTACACTTATGGACTACTTTCCGGAGGATTACCTTCTGGTAATAGACGAATCCCATGTTACGGTTTCCCAGGTAGGTGCAATGTACAACGGAGACAGATCCAGAAAGGAATCACTGGTTGAGTACGGCTTCAGGCTGCCTTCCGCTTTTGATAACAGGCCGCTTAAATTCAATGAGTTTGAGGAAAGAGTGAACCAGGTGGTCTATGTCAGCGCCACGCCGGCTGCTTATGAGAGAGAACATTCCACTCAGGTGGTTGAGCAGATCATCAGGCCTACCGGACTTATTGACCCTGAGATAATAATAAGACCGGTCAGGGGACAGATAGATGATTTGATTGGAGAAATAAATTCCAGGGCTGAAATCGGCCAGAGGGTGCTTGTCACAACACTTACCAAGAAAATGGCCGAAGATTTGACCGATTATATGAAGGAACTTGATATTAAAGTAAAATATCTTCACTCGGATGTTGCTACTTTCGAGAGAATGGAGATAATCAGGGATTTGCGTCTGGGGGTATTTGACGTGCTAATCGGTATAAATCTTCTCAGAGAGGGGCTTGATATACCTGAGGTTTCGCTTGTTGCCATACTGGATGCCGACAAGGAAGGTTTCCTCAGATCAGAAACTTCCCTGATACAGACAATAGGACGTGCTGCCCGAAACTCTGAAGGAAAAGTAATCATGTATGCCGATAATATAACCGGTTCAATGAATAGAGCCATAAGTGAAACCAACAGAAGAAGACAGCTTCAGATGGATTTTAACAAGGCTCATGGTATTGTGCCTACAACCATACAAAAATCTGTCAGAGACTTAATCGAAGCAACAAAGGTTGCAGAGGAGGAGGAATCATATTATACTGGTAAGGATAAACCGAATCTCATGTCTGTTGAGGAATTGGAAAAACTGATTTCAAAGCTTCAGAAAGAGATGAAGCAGGCTGCCGCAGACTTGCAATTTGAACGGGCCGCCGGACTGAGAGATAAAGTAGAAGAGCTGAAGAAGAGAGTATAGCTTATAGATAAACATGACAATATTTATGTATATGAGGTGTGTCGGGGTTAAATGAAATTACTAAGGCAGTTTTTAATCGTACTAATAATTTGTGTTATCGGTGAAGTGCTGGATAAAGTTGTTCATGTTCCGCTTCCCGGCAGTATCATCGGTATGATATTGCTGTTTGTTTGCCTGATTACCGGAGTTATTAAAGTTGAAATGATAGAGGAAATAAGCAGGTTTTTGCTTGATCACCTTGCATTCTTCTTTATACCCTCGGGAGTGGGCCTTCTGGCATATGCGGGAATACTGAAAAAGAATCTGATACCTATCATGGTCATATGCTTTGTTTCCACCATTCTGGTAATGATTGTTACAGGTCTGACCGTACAGTTGATAAAGGGGAGGAAAGCAAAGTGAAAGAAATATTATCGACACCTGTATTTGCATTGTTGATCTCATTACTGGCCTTTGAAATAGGAATATTCATCAATAAAAAAACAAGACTGGCTATTTTTAATCCTCTAATGCTGGCAATTTTAATTGTTATTGGAACTCTGCTTGTTTTAAAAATACCGCTGGAGGATTACAAAAAAGGCGGAGACTTTATATCCCTGTTTTTAACTCCGGCTACAGTGATACTTGCTGTTCCTCTATATAAGAATATCAATTCTTTAAAAAAGGATTATGCAGCAATAATTGGCGGTGTACTTGTGGGCTGCATTACTGCTATTATAAGTATATGGCTTATGGGAAAGGCATTTGGGCTTTCGCCCGAATTACTTGCTTCGCTGCTTCCAAAGTCAATAACCACACCTTTAGGCGTAGAGCTGTCAAAGCAACTCCGGGGAATACCTTCGGTTACAGTAGCGGCAATAGTTGTAACCGGAATAGTCGGGGCGGTTTTGGCACCGGCATTGTTGAAGGTATTCGGAATAAAGGATAAAACAGCCAGGGGCATAGCAATCGGTACTTCGGCACACGCCCTGGGGACAACCAAGGCAGTTGAGCTCGGTGAAACCGAAGGGGCCATGAGCGGTCTGGCCATAGGCCTGGCAGGGCTTGTCACCGTTATAATAGCAACAATACTTTCAAAGGCGGGATTATTCTAAAGGAAATCATACTTTCTTAAATCATCATCGTATATATCATTATAGTGGCAAATTGTTTCAGCGGGGTTGTAACCCTCAAATACAGTTTCAGTTTGCATTGACTTATTTGTTTGTGGAGGTTATTGTGAAGAATATATACGTCATATTATCCGCTACTCCTACAATGATGGGGAAGTTCATAAGAGTACTGACCAGAAGTTCCTTTAACCATTCCTCCATCAGTTTGACAGAAGGCTGGGAAGAGATGTATTCCTTTGCGCGCTACAGAGCTTCCAATCCTTTAGTGGGGGGATTTGTCAGGGAATTTCCTCAAAGGCTTTCTCACGGAAGGGGTCAAGACGAGGTTTATATAAAAGTATATAAAATTCCTGTAAGCAACAAGCAGTATGAAAAAATTAAGATGTTCATATATGGTATCAGGGATGACAGTGAGGAAAACATATATAATACACTGGCTGCCATAGGCGTTTTCCTGGGGCATAGGTTTAACACCTATAAAGCGTATACCTGCTCGGATTTTGTTGCACAGTCCCTGTCAAAGGGGAAAATTATTTCCAATAGTTATGTATCAAGAAATATAGTTCCCGATGAAATGCAGATGTTTCTGGATAGATACACTGTTTTCAGCGGATGCTTAAAGAATTATAAACCGGTTGCAAATATCTGTCCTGAGTCCAGTGAGTTCTATATCAGACTGGGATTTGCAAAGGAAGTTGCAAAGACCTGCCTTCACTTTTATAATCTGATAAAAAGAAATAGCATCGTTAACTATTTTTATGTCTCAGGCAAATCGCAGCAAATATAGAGCCGCATTGCCGCTTAAAAAACATGCCCGGTAAATATGTATTTAATTGCGGCTCATGCCGGACGTGTTATTATCCTCAAAAGCAAAGCTTTTTGCGGTAATAACGGCAAAGGAAGATTATTGGGCCGCACTGCGCTGCCTTGCAGCTTG
>JAFABO010000067.1 GCA_023426005.1 Bacillota bacterium
GGCAATGCCAAATACTATGGCGCAAATGCCGCAGCAGAAACCTAACCAGCAGGCTATGCCCAATATGCCGGCACAAATGCCGCAGCAAAATTCAAACCTGATGGGCATGCCGAATATGACATCACCCTTAACCCAGCAACCCAATCAGCAGGCAATGTCAAACAAAAAGGGGCAGATGGAACCGATGCCCAAGATGACCTTGCCTACAGTACCTGCTCCAAAGGACAATTCCATGTTTGCAGTATCTATGAAGGGGATAAAGACGGGACAGCAGAAGTCCAATATGATGAATCAGAATATGAATAATGCGATGGGCCAGCATATGGGAAACGCTAATATGATGGGTCAGCATATGGGAAATGCCAATGTGATGGGTCAGCATATGGGAAATGCCAATGCGATGGGCCAGCATATGGGAAATGCCAATGTGATAGGTCAGCATATGGAGAATGCCAATGTGATGGGACAACAAATGGAAAATAGCAATTTGATGGGACAGTCCCTCAAAGGCAATGAAATGTCCGATACCGCAGATATCCAGGTTAGTTTGGCTGAGGCGTTGAATCTTATTAAAGATGCAGTTGAAGGTGAAACAGAAGACAGGATGTTTTATGATTTTTTAATAAATAATGCGACATCAAGGAAAGACAAGGAAATAATCAAAGGTATCCGGGACGATGAGATAAGGCATGCAAAATTATTCAGGCAGTTATATTACGAGCATACCGGAAAGGTTATCGGCCCCAAGCAGAATGTTCAATTTGAAAGGCCGGCCACCTATTGTGAGGGGCTCATAAAAGCACTGATGGGTGAGCAGAACGCCGTACGAAAATACCGCAGGATCCTTTTTGCCATGAAAGAAAGAAGTCATATAAATATATTAACTGAAATTATAACCGATGAAATAAGACATGCAAATCTGTACAATCTGTTGATTCACAATAATGAATGCAAGTATTGAAGCTACTGACTTAACCCGTTGTGCCAGTAGTTGATCGGCTTTGCCAGTAAGCAAGTATTTTTGCCGGCGCGGCCACTCGACCATCCGGGTCTGGCGTGCTGCTCAAAGCGACATCCTGTCACTTTGCCGGCCAAATTACTTGTTGTTCGCCTGCAAATTCCAGCAGGCTTTTGTCCTGTGCGCCGGTATGGCGCATTTTTGCCGTTTATAAATCAATTGAAACTATAAAATTTTACCGGTACAACGGGTTAACAACAATAAGCGGTTTCTCACAAAATAAATGGCTGAACTTATACCCTTAAACGGGAAATATGGCTGTGATTGTTAATAAATCTTAAATTTATAATGAAAAGGTGTACATATTCAGACTTTTAGGTTAAATTGTATGTATATATATGAAAAGATTACCTAATAGAATAAGTCATTGATAAGTTTTATAGGTATTCAAATAATTGCATATGAATGCATAAATATGATAAAAGAGGCTGATTATGAACTTAATATTTCAATTTATTGACTTTGTAATGCATTTGGATGTACATCTGACACAGGTGGCAAGAGACTTTGGAATGTGGACATACCTTTTTTTGTTTTTAGTTATTTTCTGCGAAACAGGTCTTGTATTCACTCCGTTTTTACCCGGCGATTCGATGATATTTGTAATTGGAAATCTGGCCAAAAGCGGAGAACTGAACTTCCCGGCAATAATCGCGGTCCTGATGGTGGCAGCGATTCTGGGAGATACCTGCAACTATCATATAGGCAAATTTTTTGGTATTAAATTATTCAGCAAAGATAATGCCAGGTTCCTTAAAAAGGAATATTTGATAAAGACGCAAAATTTCTATGAAAAATATGGGGGCAAGACCATAATAATTGCAAGATTTATACCCATTATCAGAACCTTTGCACCTTTTGTGGCTGGGATGGGTTCTATGAATTATTCAAAATTTTTAAGCTACAATGTTATGGGTGGTATTTCATGGGTTGCACTGTTTTCCTTTGCAGGATTTTTCTTTGGCAAAATTCCGTTTGTTGAGAATAATTTCAGTCTTGTTATAATAGCTATCATATTTATATCCCTGCTGCCGGGAGTAATTACCTTTTTAAGGGAAAGAAAGTCTTCACCGGCTAAGTAACCCGGCAATGGGTATAAAATTTTATTCGGAAAATTTGAGTTAAATAAGCGGTAATATCATAGGCCTCAGGAGTTTTCACTCTCAGGGCCGTTTTTTATCATACAATTAGAATTGATTTTTTGAATGTTCACTTAATGTTCACAAATGATTATTATAATTTTATATGTAATCATCTGATAATTAATCAATCTAATCCGGGAGGAGGCTGCCTGATGATAAAAATATTACTTGCTGACGATGAAGAAAGAATGAGAAGACTGGTATCGGACTTTCTGAAAAGGCAGGGTTATAGTGTTGTAGAAGCAGAAAACGGGCAACAGGCCATTGAAATATTTAATACGGCAGGCGATACTCTGGCTTTGGTAATACTGGATGTTATGATGCCGGTGGCGGACGGGTGGGAAACTCTCAGACATATACGCCGGCACTCCAAGCTTCCCGTTATCATGCTGACTGCCAAAAGCACCGAAGCAGATGAACTGTTCGGATTTGGACTGGGAGCGGATGAATACATTACAAAGCCCTTCAGCCCCATGATACTGATAGCGAGGGTACAGGCGGTGCTTAAAAGATATAATGTGACGGTAAACGAAAAAAAGATTTACAATGGACTTGAAATAGACCAGACTGCCCATACGGTATTTGCAGACGGAGAAGAAATAGAGCTGACACCAAAGGAATTCGAATTGCTGGTATATCTTTGTGACAATGTTGGAATAGCCTTATCAAGGGATAAAATACTTAATTCTGTCTGGGATTATGAATATTTCGGGGACGCCAGAACAGTTGATACACATATAAAAAAGCTGAGACTGAAGCTGGGAAAAAAAGGGGATTACATACAGACCATCAGAGGCCTGGGATATAAATTTGAGGTAGTAAAATGAAGATATCGTTAAAAATCCAGTTGTTTTCAGCTTTTTTTGGAATGATAGTATTCTTCGTTGTACTTTCATTGATTTTAAGCAGCACATTGCTCGAAAAGTACTATTACAGTAAAAAAGAGGATGCCATGCTTCAGACTTTCGACTCAATCCGTGAGGTCTATAATCACGATCCCGACAATGTGATGTTTGATCTGGAAAAGATTGAGAGCCTTAGAGGTATTGGTATCATTTTTTTTGATAAGGACTTTAATATAATTTACCAGTCCAGACAGAGAGTTGTGAGTGCTGGTGTAAGGAAGTTTAGAGTCGAGCCCAGGGAGCCGGCTCCCGATTGGAGAAATCTGAGGGATAACTTTTCAAAGGTGGGCCAGGACAAGCCGTTTATAGAAAAACGCTTTGACATGAGGATGGAATCCAGTTTCGTATCGCTATACGGCAAAATTAATGATGATGTGTTTGTTTATCTGGGGTCACCGGTGGCCGCAATACAGGAAAGTGCCAAAATAGCCGTCAGATTCTATATTTTTACAGGTATTTTCATGGTTATATTCGGAGGTATAATCATATACTTTTTATCTCTGAGACTGACAAAACCGATCATCAAACTCAACGGGATTGCAAAAAAGATGGCAGTTCTGGATTTTGAAGAGAAATATGACGGAAAGAGGAAGGATGAGATCGGAACACTGGGAGACAGCATAAACTCACTTTCAAATCAGCTGGAACGTTCGATTGGAGAGCTGAAGGCGGCTAATTACAAGCTGATGCAGGACATTGAAAAGGAAAGACAAATTGATGAAATGAGAAAGGATTTTATAAGCAATGTCTCACATGAGCTTAAAACTCCCATAGCTCTGGTCCAGGGCTATGCCGAAGGGCTGAAGCTCAATGTCAACGATGATGAGGAAAACAAAAACTATTACTGCGAAGTTATTATTGATGAGGCCAATAAAATGAACAATATGGTGAGAAAGCTCCTGGCACTTTCCGAGCTGGAGTTTAACCGCATTGAGCCAGACAGGGAGGAATTCCGCGTAAATGACCTTATAAGGAACACCTTGAAGAAAAATTCCCTGCTTTTTGCAGAAAAAGGCGCCATTGTGACCTTTGATGACAACGGCAAAGAAGGTATACGCATAAATGCCGACTACTATTTGACCGAACAGGTGCTTATGAACTACCTTGGCAACGGGCTGAACCATATGGACGAAAAAAAGATCATCAATATATATACCAGGGTATTAAGAGAAAAGGTGCGTGTGGAAGTTTTCAATTCCGGAGAAAATATACCCGAAGAAGCACTGGAGAGTATCTGGCTGAGCTTTTATAAGGTGGATAAGGCAAGAACAAGGGCTTATGGAGGCACAGGACTTGGCCTCTCCATTGTTAAAGCCATTCAGAAAGCTCATGATAACTGCTTTGGTGTAGAAAATAAACCGGATGGTGTTCTTTTCTGGTTTGAATGCGATTTAGTAAAAGGGTAAAAATTAGCAGACGGAATTTACAAAATAAAGATAATGCATTTAAGAAAAAAGTAATTGGTGATTATGATGGACAATTAAAAGTAAAAGAATATGGATTTGAACCAAGTATTGTTAATGGAGTATATCATTCAGAAGAAGTTTGTATCGTTTCAAGAGCAAAACCAAGACGTGTACTTATATTTCAGGATATAGACTGATGTATGAATATTTTAAAAAGATTATGGAAGAATTGAACGATTAGAAAAGAAAGCTTGATAAAATTAAATCAATAGACCTTCAAACCGAGGGTCTTTTTTCATGCTCAAAAATAAATAACATTAATATAAAATTAATAATTGGATACGATATTATAATGTTTATTGTAAATTACTTTGTTTATATGTAGTTTATGTATAAACAGCTATGACAAGGGGTTTTCATACCTTGTACACTAGATAATGGAAGGAGGTGATAGTATTGAAGAAGCTTCAAATCCTTGTTACTATCGCTTTTATCATTTCTATAATGTCCTTCGGTGCTTTTGCAATGCCGGAAGCCGGTGCCGCGCCAAACAGCAATGTTGAAAACAGCAATACTGAAAAGGGTAATGTTGAGAACAACAATACTGGGAAAAGCAATGTTGAAAACAACAATACTGAGAAAAGCAATGTTGAGAACAACAACACCGGAAAAAGCAATGTTGAAAACAACAATACCGGGAAGAGTAATGTTGAAAACAACAATAAGGAAAAAAGCAAGACTGAAAACAAGGGCGGCATATTGAAAAAGGATAAATGCGGAAAATGCAAGGACCCTTTAAAAAGGCTTGAAGAGAGAAAGGAAAGCATACGGAAGGATTTAAAGGAAGGCAAGATAACCAAGGAAAAGGCTGAGGAATTAACAAAGAAAATCGACGAACGTATTGCCAAGGTTAAAGAATTCAACAGTCTGACCCTGCCTCAGAAGAAAGAACACCTCTCTAAAAATTTCAGTTCTCATCTGGAAAAGCAAATTAAGGATGGAAGAATTACAAAGGAAGAGGGAGAAAAAATACAGGCCGATTTTAACAAGCAGCTTGAAAGCTGGGATGGCAAAGAGCCTCCAAAGTTCATGCACAAAATAAAAAAACATAGGGACTAAAATTTAAAAGCCTGTAATGATAAAAGACACGTATGTCAAGAGGGATAAGACATGCGTGTCTTTTATTGCATAACGGCTGATACTGTCTGTCCTATATCCTTGAATTAGAGGAAGGCCGGAGTTTGAACTTGCTCCTGGGACTGGAGCCCGGCAGTCTCAAAGCCGAAATGATTACAGTTAAAAGTATTACTGCACAGCCGATTACTGAAGCTATTCCGGTAAAGTGTTCACCGAGTATGACTGCGCCCAGCAGTGCGGTGGTTACGGGCTCAAAAGCATATAGTATGGTTGCGCTTTCAGGTCTGACATATTTGATTGCCGAACTCTGAAACAGCGAGGTGAATACGGTAACCATGGCATTCAGGCCGATCAGCAGGAAAAACAATGGATTGAGCGTATTGGCAAAATTTATACTGCCGGACTCAAACACAAGAGCCAGGACTAAAAACATAATAAGATTGGTAGAGTGCTGTATGAAGGTAAACTGTATTGGATTAACCACCTGTGAAAATTTATTCTGCAGAGCAATAAACAGTGAGAAAAATATGGCGTTGCACATTGCAAAAACATCTCCGGCATTGATGTTGAATCCCTTTCCGGCACAGGTGATAAGATATATGCCCAGCATTGCCGAGAGAGCGAGTAAAACAGTTTTTGCGGATGGGGATTTTCTCTCCAGTACAGCCATGATTACAGGGGTTATTACGATTGAAAGCTGTACGATGAATGCGGTATTTGAGCCGGAGGTCCTTTTCAGGGCCAGCATGCAGAAAGTGTTGCTGACTACTGAAACCAGACTGATCAGTGTACTTATGACAATGATTTTTTTGCTGAAGCTGTTGAGCCGCTTTCTGAATATGAGAAAAGTTGCAGCCAGACTCAGGGCTGCGCAGATAAACAGTATTGTAAATGATGGAAGAAAGCCCAACAGCATCTTTGACCATATGTAGGATGAGCCCCAAAAGATGGCATTTAGTAATAAAAAGAACTGAGCGTTGTTTCCGGTGATGATTTTCATTGCTGCCTCCACATTAGTTATTTACATAAATATTATATTCCAAGCTTTTGCAAAGTTTATTGCATTTTATGTTTAAAAATTTGCGAAAGCTGCTATTTTATCATTTATTTTTTCGAAGTCATATAATAGAATTAAAGTGGATAATAAAAATACCGAAAGGGAGGTTGGTATGGAACAAGGAGTTAAGAGGGGATACCTGCATAATGATTTCAAGTTCTTTCATTTACGGGATAAGAAGAATATTCAGTTTGAGCATCATTATCACGATTTCAACAAGATAATAATCTTTATTGACGGAAATGTTATCTATAACATCGAGGGGAAGTCTTACCGGTTAAAACCCTGGGATGTTCTGTTTGTGCCGGGAAATCAGGTTCATAAGCCCATCATAGCGCCTGACGAGGAGTATGAGAGAATAGTTATATGGATCAACAATACTTTTCTGGAGGAGCACGGCAATGCTGAAAACGACCTGCTGACCTGCTTTAATATAGC
This sequence comes from Bacillota bacterium, assembly GCA_023426005.1. Lineage (GTDB taxonomy): Bacteria > Bacillota > Clostridia > Acetivibrionales > DSM-1351 > Ruminiclostridium. The sequence continues at coordinate 7,104 of JAFABO010000067.1, forward strand.
AAGGGAGAATAAGCATCTGGTCAGGCTGGGAGAGAATTCCCTGAATTCAATAAAGGCTATTCTCTCCAGAATAGAAAGTGAAATAAAAAGCCGGCAATTCGGCTCTGTCATATTGGGAAACGCACTGTTTGTACAGTTTATGGTATATGTCAACCGGCTCCAGATAAAGCCCGAAAAACAGGAAGAGAGTATAGAAGTGGAATATGACGAGCAGATACAGAAGGTTATCCGTCACATTAATTCCAATCTTGACGGAGATTTAAGCATAGCCACACTTGCCGGGATGTTTTACATAAATAAATATTATCTGATGCACAAGTTTAAGGATAATACAGGCTATTCAATACATAGTTATGTAAATAATAAAAGAATGCAAAAGAGTGCGGAGTACATAAAAACGGGCATGGCTCCTTCGGAGGCCGCAAGCAGGTGTGGATTTAATGATTATTCCAGCTTTGTAAGAGCCTTTTCGAAAATGTATGGTGCTGCCCCGAAAAGGTATTACAAAGCCTTAATACTGTCAAAAGACAGTGTTTATCAGGTGGAGGGGTAAAAGCTTATTCATATATCATCTTTTTGGTCATGCCACCGTCAACAGTTAAGTTCTCTCCGGTAATGAAGCCGGATTTATCTGAAGCCAGAAACAGGCATGCCTGCGCTATATCCTCCGGAGTGCCCACTCTTCCGGCAGGATGCTGCTTGTGGTCCCGTTCGGATAGTATATCCTGCCTTGCGGCCGAATTCTTTTTCCAGGAGGAAACGTCTATCCAGCCCGGGCTGACAGAGTTGACTCTTATGCCGTATTGGCCCAGTGATATGGCCAGTGCATGTGTAAGGGCAAAAATACCGCCCTTGGAAGCCGAATAGGGCTCGGTATCCGGTTCTGACATGAAAGCCCTGGTGGAGGCTATGTTTATGATGTTCCCGTAATTCAGATCCCGCATATACGGGGCGCAGAACTTGGCACAGTAATACATGCCCGACAGATTGACCGAAATAGCCTTATCCCACTCCTCGGTAGAAGTTTCAAATATATTGCCGAAGCCCGGAACCGCAGCATTGTTGACAAGAATGTGAACCGTATGGTATTTCCCTACGGCTTCATCTACCATGGCCATGACTGAAGCTGCATCCGAAACATCGGTTTTAATGTATAAGGCTTCTAGTCCTGAGCTTTTAATGAACTTTTCGTTTTCCAGGCCGGCTTCCCCGTCTATATCAGCTATTACAACCTTAGCCCCGTCTGCCGCAAATGCCCTTGAGACAGCACGGCCGATACCCTGTCCGCCTCCTGTCACTATCACCGTTTTATCCTTAAATTCATCCATTTTGAAAGTCCTTTCGGTTAAAAATTTTTAATCCAATAGTTGTGGATATAGGTTTGAAATAAGTTCCAACATGTTCTTGACATAATATTACTCATAAAATAACATTGTATCAATACTAATTTATATGTGCTTGTACTTGTATGCTTTAAGCGCGGAGGGAGATTATATGAAGAAGATTCTAACCATACTCGGTGACTTTTATCACAGCCATGACCTGGCATATACTGCAATAGAAAAGGCAGTGGCTGATTTGCAGCAAAGCGTTGGCACAGCTATTGAAGTAATTGATTCATCTGTGGAAAATCTCGGGGAAATACTTAAACAAAAGTATGATCTGATTGTACTATATAAGGAGAACAGAATAAATCCTGCCGATGAGGCTGTTTATAACTGGATGACCCCGGAGCTGGAACAGCAGATAACACGGTATATAAAGGACGGAAGCAGTCTGTTGGCCTGGCATTCGGGCCTGGCAAGCTATGAGGGCAATGAACTGTTCACTGAAATGCTGCGCGGATATTTTGAATACCATCCCAGTGAAAGACAGGTAAAATATACGGGAGTAAGCAATAATACCGGCATAGCGCCCAAAGAGACTTTTGAAGTGCTGGATGAACACTATATGGTCAAAGCCGGACCGGTTGAAAACAGTGTTTTTCTTACTTCAGAGTCGACAGAGGGGAAGGTTGAAGCCGGTTGGGCGCATGAATACGGCAGCGGGAGAGTTTGCTGCCTGACGCCCGCCCACAGGGCGGAAGGGATGACAAATGAGGTCATGCTGGATCTTCTGGGCCAATGCGTAACCTGGTGCCTGAAACTATAATGCCTGCAAATTAACGGGAAAGTGCGTTAAAATAGCTATTGGCAATTACATAAGATATTGCGGAGGTTATATGAAGTTCGGAAAATTTACCTGCTTTCTGGCTGTTTTAATAATTGCTTCAGCAGTATGTATGCCTGCAAAAGCAGCAGATGAAAACAAAAAACTCAGGATACTTTTTACCCATGATATGCATGACCATTTTCTTCCCAATAAGGCGGAGCAGGATGGCCGGCTTGTGAGCTCGGGAGGATATTCCAGACTGAAGACGGCAATTGATCAGGAAAGAAAAAATTATCCGGGTTCTGTTTTGGTGGACGGGGGAGATTATTCCATGGGGTCTCTCTTTCAAACCCTGTTTTCCAGTGCTGCTCCCGAGCTGCGCATAATGGGGCGGGTGGGCTATGATGTGACGACCTTTGGAAATCATGAATTTGATTTCAGGGATAACGGCCTTGCGAGACATTTATATGCTGCTAAAGTCAGCGGTGAAAAGCTGCCTGAAATTGTAGCATCGAATTTATATTTTCCGGATCGGGAGAAAATGACCGGAGAGCTGTCCGAACTGAAAAACTCCATGGCGGCTTTCGGAATCAAAGAGTATACTGTTCTGGAACGCAGCGGTCTGAGAATAGGTGTTTTTGGCTTAATGGGAAAGGATGCGTCCGACAGCGCTCCCATGACCCGAGTTGAATTCAGGAATGTTGTGAAAAGTGCTAAACTTACTGCAGGCAAACTGAAAGACCTGGAGAAGGTTGATATAATAATATGCCTGTCCCACTCCGGAACCTCAAAAGTACAGTCCGAGTCGGAAGATTTGGCGCTGGCAGAAAAAGTCCCCGAAATAGATGTTATAATCAGCGGACACACCCATACCAGGCTGGACAGTCCTATTATAGCAGGAAAAACCCTTATCGGCTCCTGCGGGGAATACAGCAATTATCTTGGTATAATTGATCTGAGGCAGGCTGCCGATCGCCGCTGGGAGCTTGAAAAGTACAGTCTCAGGCCTGTCTCGGAAGATATTGAGCCGGATACGGGTATATCTGAAACAATTGAAAATTACAAGTCGGCTGTCCAGAAAGAGTATTTGAACAACTTTGCTTTAAAGTTTGATGAGGTTTTGGCGGAAGCTCCCTTCAGTTTTATTCCAACTGAAAAAATAGGGGCCGAATACAAGGAAGAGCCCCTTGGCAGCCTGATTGCCGATGCCTATATGTATTCCGTCAAAAAAGCTGAAGGCGAGGAATATGAACCGGTGGATGTTTCAGTCGTTGCAGCCGGAACCATGAGGGGATCTTTTGTCAGGGGTGGAATCTCGGTGGGAGACGCTTTTATAGCCAGCTCACTGGGAACAGGCCCCGACGGTGTTGCGGGCTATCCCCTCATTTCGGTTTACCTCACCGGAAGGGAGCTTCTGGATCTGTGTGAAGTGGATGCATCCATATCACCTCTTATGAGTAGTGCCCAGCTATATATGTCTGGCCTTGCCTATACCGTCAATCCAAACAGGATGATATTTAACAGGGTGACAGAGGCACATTTGACAAGACCTGACGGAGCGCCTGAAAAGCTGCAGGAAAAGAAGCTCTACAGGCTTGTGACAGGTTTGTATAATGCACAGATGCTCTCTATAGTAGGAGAGAAATCCTTTGGTTTACTGTCTCTTGTTCCCAAGGATAAGAAGGGTAATCCCATATCCAATTTTGAGGAGCATATAATTTACGATACTTCCAATCCCGTAAAAAATGAAGTCAAGGAATGGCTTGCCATAGCCCAATACCTTAAAAGTTTTCCCGGGGTAAACGGAATCAGTCAGGTACCCGGCTATTACAACGGACCTCATGAAAGAAAAATAATCAATAACGATACCGGCCTGGAGGCCATATTAAAAAATCCCGACAGAGCTGCTGTAAAGATTTATATGATTCTATTGGCGGCTGTTATAATTGCCGGTTCGGTAATTTATATGCTTTTGCGGCTAAGCCGGTATTTGCGGAATAAAAAGAAAAATTTCTTTTAAGTATATCTTGACGTGATATATCACGGCATGATATACTTCGCTCATGCTATATCACGGCTTGATATATTGAACCGCGATATAGTGGTAAAAGCATTTAAAATAACATTTAGCCCTGTCAGAGGAGATGGAATATGCGGGAGCAACTTAGAAAGACATATATGCCAATGACCGAGTCGGCATATTATATACTGCTTTCATTGAAAGCACCCAGACACGGATATGGCATTATTTTGCATGTCAAGGAAATAACCCGTGACAGGATAAGCCTTGGGGCAGGTACAATATACGGCACCCTGACCAGATTTGAAAAGGACGGGTTGATTGAAACCGCCGGGGAAGAGGACAGGAGAAAGCTGTACAGGCTTACCGAAGACGGTGTGTGGCTTCTGGAGCAGGAATTGGCCAGGATTGACGAGCTGGCCAGAAACGGGCATTGCATTATAGGGGGAAACAGTAATGGTTAGGATATATAAAATATGGTGGGCATGGAATTATGAGGAGATTGAAAACTGGTTGGAAAAGATGGAGACCAACGGCCTCAGACTTGTTGAAACACATCTTAAGGGTATGATTTTTTATTTTGAGAAGTGCCAACCTTCTAAGGCAAGATATTGTATAGACTACCAGACAAAGCTTACACCCGATTATCTGAGCATAATAAATGATGATGGCTGGAAGCTTTATCAGATAGGTATGGGCTGGTATATATTAAGAAAGGAATATCAACAGGACCGCCCGGATTTATACACTGATTTTGAGGCACTCATAGCAAGAGACAAGATGCTGCTGCTTATAGCATTGATACTATTGGTATTTGAATTGGCGTCCCTGGGCAGCCTGGTATATAGCACCTGGAAGGAGCCGGTTATAGGGTGGATAGCTTATACAAGCATTTTTGGAGCGGTAGCCATATCCTTATTTGTTTTCATTATCACCAATCTTGCTTTACAGATAAAAAAATTTACGGATAAAAAGCGTTAAGATATAAAAAATAATTTTTAAGAGGTGAATTAATTGAGTTTGACGGTTGAAAATGTGTCCAAAAAATTCGGAGAAAAGCAGGTGGTTGACAATATCAGCTTTGAGGCCAGGGAACCGGGAGTTTTCGGACTTCTGGGCACCAACGGAGCGGGCAAGACCACCACTATAAGAATGATTTTGAATATTGTAAAAAAAGACAGCGGAGTAATTAAATGGGATAACAAGCCTGTCACGGAGCAAATAAAAAGCTTTGGTTATCTTCCTGAGGAAAGGGGGCTTTATCCCAAGGTTAAAGTTTCAGAACAATTGATGTATTTTGCAAGGCTGCGAGGGATGAGCTCTCAAAAGGCAAAAAAGGATGTCGGGTATTGGCTGGAGAGACTGGAGGCAGCGCAGTATATAAATATGCCGGCCGAAAAGCTATCAAAGGGAAACCAGCAAAAAATACAGTTTATAGCTTCTGTAATCCATGATCCTGAGCTGATATTCATGGATGAGCCCTTCAGCGGACTTGATCCTGTAAACACCGATCTATTTAAAGGCGTAATATATGAACTTATCAATAGAAATAAAATTATTATCATGTCCAGTCACCAGATGTCCACCGTCGAAGAATTCTGCAAGGATATAGTGCTTTTGAAAAACGGGAATACCGTACTGAAGGGAAACCTCAAAGAAATCAAACACAGTTACGGAAGAAACAACCTTATTATTAATTGTGAAGGTAATATTGCAGAGCTGGCGGCAGAAGAAAATATTACCGGCTACAGACAGGATGCTTCAGGCTATGAATTCAAGATCAGCAACGAGGAGCAGGCCTATAAACTGCTTGAAAAGATATTGAACAGGAGGCTCTTACTGGATAAGTTCGAAATAAGGGAGCCTTCCTTGCATGAAATATTTATTGAAAAGATGGGAGAAGCAAAATGAGAGATTTTTTAGAAGTTTTTAAATACACATTTAAAGAAAATATAAGAAAGAAATCATTTATAGTTTCAACTGTTATCATACTTGTGATTATCGTTGCCGGTATGGTGATTCCCGCCGTCGCAACAAATATCAAGGATTCGGGAGGCAATAAGGCAGCTGCTCCGGGCGCTGCAGCCTCAAATGAACCCGAGAGTGTTTTATATATCCTGGACAAAAGCGGAAATTATTCAGACAAGCTCAACGTATTTCAGGAACAGTTCAGGGAATATGACGTTAAACCGCTGACAGAAGACAGGGTTGAAAGTGTCAAATCGGAAATTGAAAAAGACGGAAAAAATTATCTGCTGATTATTGAAAATGAAAATGATGAACCAAAGATTGATTATTATACGCAGCAATACTTCGGGGGCCCGGATATCGATACGGTCAGAAGGATATTGGGAGATATCTACTCTACAAAGCTGCTTCAGGCCGAAAACGTCCCGGCTGAAACAATTTCAAAAGCACTGGGCGGATTGAATGTAAATGTCAATGTCAATGCCCTTGGAAAGAGTATGCTGGGAGCATATATTCTGGGAATAGTTATCGGAATAATCCTGTTCTTTGCAATTTATTTTTACGGATACGGCGTGTCAATGTCGGTAGCATCTGAAAAAACATCGCGGGTTATGGAACTGCTGGTGACTTCAATAAAACCGTCCAGGATAATACTGGGGAAAACTGCCGGCATGGGATTGCTGGGCTTGACGCAGCTTGCCATTATAATGGCCGTCGGAATTGTTACCTATATTCTTGTGTTCCCGGAGAAATTGACCATTGAAGGAATTCCAGTGGAGTTTTCCGGTTTTACACCGCTTTCGGCAGTGCTGATCATTATTTACTTTATACTGGGGTATACCTTATATGCGTTGATGAATGCAGTGGTGGGAGCGACGGTCAGCAAGGCCGAAGATGTACAGTCTGCAATGATGCCCATGTCGTTTTTGTCAATAATTTCATTCTACCTGTCATACAGCGCCTTTGCAATACCTACCAGTAACTTTGCAGTACAGGAAACTGCCATGTCGAGGGTGATTACCCTGGTACCGTTTACATCGCCTTTTTCGGTGCCCGCAAGGCTGATGACGTCAAATATGCCACTGTGGCAGATCGGGCTTTCGCTGCTGATCCTCATTGCAGCCATACTTCTGATAGGCACTCTTTCAATCAGGCTATACGCCTTTGCTGTCCTGCATTACGGTGACAGGCTCAAGATAGGCAAGCTCTTTGAAATGTCCAGGGCTGAGAAAGCAAATCAGTAAACTTTAAAATACAATTTTCGTAATTGTTTTGGGTACCCTTATTTTATGAAGTTGGTATGGGAACACTATTAACTGTTTCACATATATTTGAATTATTTAAACAACCAGGAGGTTTATAAAATGTACTATCCAATTAAATTCCAACCTGTATATAAAGCTTATATCTGGGGGGGCCGCTATTTCGAAAAATTTGACCGTGAACTGCCGGAGGGTATTCTTGCAGAAAGCTGGGAGCTGTCCTGCCATAAAAACGGTGTAAGCGTTGCTTCAAACGGAGAGCTTGCGGGAAAATCCCTGCCTGACATAGTAAAGGCCGATCCCCGGAACATACTTGGGGTTAAATTTCCAGCCGATTGTCAGGAAATACCCCTTTTGATAAAATTTATTGATGCAAATGACAAACTGTCCGTTCAGGTACATCCCGATGACAATTACGCTGCGGTATATGAGGGCGGCCTGGGCAAAAACGAGATGTGGTACATAATGGATGCAAAGCCAGGCGCCAGGCTGGTAGCAGGTCTAAAACCGGACGTTACCAGGGGGGCGTTTGCACGGGCCATAAGTGATAACCGCATTGAGGAATGTCTGCTGGAGGTTGAGGTACAACCCGGGGATGTGATAAATATTCCGGCCGGTCTGCTGCATGCCATTGGCGCCGGCATAGTGATAGCTGAAATACAGCAGACCTCGGATACCACCTACAGGGTATTTGACTACAACAGGGTGGACAGCAGCGGAGTGGGGCGCCCTCTGCATCTGGACAGGGCTCTGGAGGTTACAAACTTCGGCGCCGGCAGCCGGGATGTGAAAACAAAGGGCATAAAGCTTAATATAAATGAAAACTGTACAAAGACCATATTCCTTGCAAACCGCTTCTTTGCCTGTGAGGAATACCAGGCGGAGGGCAGTGTTGCTGAAAAGACCGACGGCAGTAAATTCTACATCTTCATATGCCTCGAGGGCTGCGGAACAATCAGTTCCGGTAATATGACTGTTGAATTCAAGGCGGGGGAGACTGTATTTATACCGGCTTCTTTAGGTGAATACAGGCTGGAAGGAAAATTTACCTCACTCAAAACTTATATACCCGATTTCAAAAGGGATATAGTTGAGCCAATGAGAAATGCGGGCTGCACCGACGAGGAAATATTTTACGTTTTAAGCCGCTAAAGGGACATTTTTTGCATTATGAAGTATAATGGATGTTACCCTCTATTGACAATGTACAATACGTTTTTGAGTGGTTAATTTGCCCTGCGGCTGCGTTAAAGCCGCTTGCAAGGCCAAAGCCTTACTGCACGCCTTTGCCTTGCCGCAAGCCAAATTATCTCACTCAAAAATCACCGACCTCGCGCCGAGATATTTTGGCAATTTTTGAGGAGGATGGACGCAGCCTTGCTGACGCAAGGCAAGGACGACGACAAAGAAAAGTGGCAAAATAGCCGGCGTGAGGCGTGTTATACATTGTCAATAGAGGGTAAACAACGTTAGTAATAGCGGAGGAA
>JAFABO010000204.1 GCA_023426005.1 Bacillota bacterium
TTTCTTTTGATGAAATTTAATACGCAGTAAAAATGCCTTAAAAAGGAGGCACTAACTATGAGTAGACATAAGAGTATCATGTCAGAAGCCCTTAAAGAGGAAATTGCCAAGGAACTTGGAGTCTACAACAAAGTTTCAGCTGAGGGCTGGGGATCAGTATCTTCGAGAGATTGCGGAAGTATGGTTAAAAAGGCAATTGAAATGGCTGAAAGAGGTGTCAACCGTTAATGGGTTAGTTTAGCGTCATTTAGGGGCTGGCGGCAGATTATGTCTGACTGCCTCCCCATTACATAGTCTTTCCTGTAATTCAATCGGTTGATTTTCAAGGTAAATTCATTTATTATTAATGAAAGAGAGATGATTACGGGAGGGAAGGCTTTGAAAAACGCATTGTTTGTATATAATCCCATATCAGGCGGCCGCAAGGTTCCAAACGAACTGGACTACATACTGAGTACATTTCAAAAAAGAGGTATTCTTGTTCAGCCGTACAGACTTATAGATGCCAACAATGACTATCTCGTAAGTGCCCTGAAGTCAGGAATATATGATTTTGTAATTGCCTCGGGCGGAGATGGCACCATAAATTTTGTTGCAAACATCCTTCTGGACAACGATATCAAAATGCCTATTGGTGTAATACCTTCAGGAACCTGTAATGATTTTGCCAAATGCCTGGGGATCAATTCCCTGCATGAAAGCCTGAACATTATTTTACAGGGCAGGACTCTTATGTGCGATGTGGGACATATCAACGATTCACATTATTTTTTGAGTACTTTTGCAGGAGGAAACTTTGTAGATGTATCTTTCAGTACAAACAGTGAACTTAAAAAAAACTTCGGTCCCTTTGCATATTATCTTAAGGGTTTGTCCGAAGTTGCAAATATAAAGAGCTTTGACTTAAAAGTCACGGCAGATGAGCATATTATAGAAGGTAAGTTCATATTGTTTTTAATTGTCAACGGAAAACAGGCGGCAGGCTTTCCAAACCTGTTGAACGATGCTGATTTTACCGACGGCTATATGGATATCATACTTGTAAAGAAATGTTCAAACATAAATTTGGCAAGTATTTTCTTCAAGGTCCTCAGTAAGGAATCGGTCAATGATAAAAATGTCATCATACTCAAGGCAAAAAAGTGTGAGCTGACAAGCAGGTCGCCAATTGCTCTTACCGTTGACGGAGAAAAATCAGAGCTTTTTCCGGCAGCCATAGAATTTAAACATAAGCTTCTGGAGGTTTTTGTACCGCAGAATATATATGACCTTAATAAATAAAAATAAGATTAGTATTAAAAATATTGGAAATTCTCTTTGTGTATATATAATTAAACCGGTATCGTGGTATAAAATCCAGGATGCCGGTTTTTAGCTGGGAAGATATTTTGTCATCAAAATCAATACATCTGATGCTTGTTGTCCTCATAGGCAACAAGCAGTTGGTTCCGGCCGTTCACAATAGTTTTCTTTACATAATAGCCATTCTTTGATAATACATCATAGATTTCGTCGGCCTGGTGAAAGTAGTTATTGCCCACGTCCAGTATGAGTGTTTCTCCCGGTTTAAGTCTGTTCTGCACCACTTCGAGTGTATTTTTGTCATTCAAGCTTTCGAAATTTATTATGTTATTTTGAAGCTCCATATCACGTCACCTCTTCATAAGTAATTATTTTGGAATACTGAATTTAATACGCTTTGCAGCAATTATCAGTTTTGTCGGCTTAAAGTTTATTATTTGCACAAGTCTCTAAAATTATTTGATAGTAAAAATTTTAATAAAGTACTGTATAATTTTTTCATTTAATGGCTAATATAATATTGACCTCACAAAATACATTTTGACCCCCTTTACATGGTTAGTCGATGGCGACTAACCTATTTTTTTGTTAAGGGGCGGTATCTTGAAATTTCCTTAGTGATTTGTGATAATAAGAATAGTAAAAAGTTCTTATTTATAAGTAAGGGATAATTTTTTAAGACAGCAGACTATTTTAAATTCAAAAAGCGGGGAACAATGATATTGTTCCGTGCGGAAATGAGGATTTGTCATGAATATTGCAGGTTTGATAGATCATACGGCGCTTAAGCCTGAAACTACAAAAGCACAGGTTGAAAAGCTTTGCAGTGAAGCAACGGAGTATGGTTTTGCGTCGGTATGTGTTAATCCTTGTTATGTGGGTTTGTGCAGCCGGCTTTTAAAGGACAGTAAAGTAAAGGTATGTACCGTAATTGGTTTTCCTCTGGGTGCAACCACTTCTGCCGTAAAAGCTGCTGAGGCCGCTGAAGCTATTCAGAATGGCGCTGCCGAAGTTGATATGGTAATTAATGTGGGCGCCATAAAGTCGGGTGATCTTGATTATGTTAAAAAGGATATAGAAGCCGTAGTACAGGCAGCAAGAGGTAAGGCCCTTGTAAAGGTTATTCTTGAAACCTGTTTGCTGACCGATGAGGAGAAAAGGACCAGCTGCAGGATATGCAAAGAAGCCGGGGCCGACTTTGTAAAGACATCCACGGGTTTTAGCACAGGCGGGGCAACAGTTGAAGATATAAGGCTCATGAGGGATATGGTAAAGCCTAACCTCGGGGTTAAAGCCTCGGGAGGCATACGGGATTACGAAACGGCCAAAGCCATGATAGAGGCCGGTGCAAGCAGAATAGGAGCAAGCGCCTCGGTAGCCATAGCAAATAAGGAAAAGAGTACCGGCAGCGGATATTAAAAAATTAACACCCTCCAAAATATGCTTTTCCGCACATTTTGAAGGGTGTTTTTCACCGGTATTTACTATTTTACTTCACCTTTCCATAAACCATGGATGTTGCAATATGCATAAACTTCAGCATTTTTCTTATCACTTAGAATAGCTTTCGGGTCATCTCCCGGTAACAGGTTTATTATTTCCAGACCTTCATCACCGACAACGGCTATCCATTCAATATAGTGAACATCAATCATCGGGTGTGCAACGGAGCCTACCTCAACATTGATACTGCCATTGCTTCTTAGTGAAACAGGGATATGCTTTTCAACGGATGCCTCAACTGTGTTGGGAACAAGTTTTTCCATTGGCTCTCCGCAACAGACAATAGTACCGCCGCCGCTTTTTATTAATGCAACCATATTTCCACAATGCTTACAACGGAAAAAAGATACCTCATTCTTCATAATCAAAATCTCCCCTCGTGACTTTATTGGAATCCCATATTGGCTGCGTACAATAAATACAGCATACCAAAAAGATTCATTCTATACTTTTATCCAAACCTGTTATATTTTATACCCTGATTTCCATATCCAAAACATATTAATACTATGTTAGTGATACATTAGATTTTTAATGTGCGGTAAAATTGATTTTAAATAATGCATTTAATCTCTTGTTAAACCATAGAAGCGGGGGTATAATTTTCATGTCATTGATTTCATTAAAGCGGAGGCAAGGGTGATTTACAACAATATAAAAACTGCAAGGTTTATTTGCAGACCAAATAGATTTATTGCACATATCGAGCTTGACGGAAGGGAAGAGGTGTGTCACGTAAAAAATACCGGCAGGTGCAGGGAACTGCTGAAGCCGGGAGTTACGGTATTTGTACAGGAATTTGATACAACCTCCAGAAAAACCAGGTATGACCTTATAGGTGTTATAAAGGGGGACAGGCTGATCAATATGGACAGTCAGGTCCCCAACAAGGTTTTTAAGGAATGGCTGCTAAAAGGGGGCCTTTTAAAGGATATTACCCTGATTAAGCCTGAAGCGAGGTACAAAAATTCCAGATTCGATTTTTATATAGAGACAGAAAAGGAAAAAATATTTATTGAAGTCAAGGGAGTTACTCTGGAGGACGATAATGTTGTCTTGTTTCCTGATGCGCCCACCGAAAGAGGGGTCAAACACATCAACGAGCTAATGGAATGTATGGAAGAGGGTTATAAGGCTTATATCGTTTTTGTTATTCAGATGAAAGGAGTGAGCTACTTTACACCCAATTACAGAACGCATAAGGAGTTTGCCGAAACTATTAAAATTGCCGGGGCCAGGGGTGTTAATGTAGTGGCCTGTGACTGCAATGTGGGGGAAGATCGTATTGAAATAGCAGAAAGGGTTGAGGTGAGGCTTTAATGCTTTATGAGTACCGTTTAAAAACTGAAAGACAGAACTTCTACAACATAACCGGCAGGGTAGCAGATGCACTTGCTAAAAGCGGGATCAGGGACGGTGCCGTCCTGGTGTTCTGTCCCCATACCACCGCAGGGATAACCATCAATGAGAATGCTGACCCTGACGTGGTGAGGGACATGCTGCTGGGACTGGACAAAGCTTATCCCGACAGAGCGGAGTTCAGGCATATGGAAGGTAACAGTCATGCACATTTAAAAGCAAGTGCGGTGGGAAGCAGCCAGTACGTTATTGCCGCAAATGGTAAACTTGTTCTGGGGACATGGCAGGGGATATACTTCTGTGAGTTCGACGGACCCAGAAACCGGAAGTTTTACGTGAAAGTGTTATAAGTATGAATTTTTAATGCGGTTTTTTTACTTGCAGCTCCTAAATTTTCAAGCTAAAAAATTTAGGAGCTGCAGTCTTATAGTTAATAGGACAAATTACCCACAAGAAACTGTGCATAACAGGGAGAAATTGTGGATATTATGTTAAAAGCATGCGAGGTTATCCACAAATATGCTATATTATGTTGATAAAACTGTTGATAAGCCAATATACATGGGGATTTCTTGTAGATAATTCAATAGGAAAATCCACACTATATTTATAAACAAATAAAAGTGAATAATGTGAAAACCTTGTGGATTAAATGATAATAAATCAATGCTTTTTCCACAGAAAACCTATATTTTGTTAATAAAGTTGTGGATATAGCTATATATATGGGGATAGTATGTTGAAATATTTAAGATTTAATCCACAATAGAGCTTTTTATGTTATTTTCTACTATAGCCCTTGTTAACCGGATATTTATTATTGTTCTGGTTCTGGTTCTGTATTGCCTGGGCTACAAGATTGGTAAGGGGCTGGCCGATAGCTTCCTTATAATTGAATCCAAGCAGTTTTAATATCTTAAAGGTTTCAGCCGACAATACCTTCTGAATTGCAGAAACAAATTCACTGTCACCGCCGCTGAAGGGCAAAAAGGTTGTTACAATAGGAAGCAATTCCTTTGTTATATACTCGATATCTTCATCAGATACATCCTGTGACAAAAACTCCTGTTCGTAGCACTTGGTTATTTGAATCAGTTCGTTTTTATCGGTTGTCAGGTCATTAATTATCTCTTCAAGTACATTTATAGTCTGTTTATCATTCTGGATTTGTTTTACAAGGTTAATTTTATTATATATGGCTTCTGCGGTATTTTTAATACTGACTTCCTTTAGTCTGACAGCTAATTCAGTTACCGGACTGGCGGCTGGTTCCATAATATTCACTCCTCGATAATAAAACAAAAAGTCATCAAAAATTAAAAAGTGGTATACATAATTATATGCACATAATGAGGAGGAGGTTAATGCGAAGCGAAATATTTCTGCTTAATTCACACAGCGGAGATAAAAGCGCATTCGGCTTTAAAGTTGGAATATGGATACAGGTAAATGAGAAAAAGCTTAATAAGGGCTTTTTTCTTTTGAATTTGCAGGATATAATATTATTCAATAGTATAAAAAATTCAGCTGCAATATTGCACAAATTAAATATTAATGTATAATATAGATGTACGTACAAGTCGTTTTTCAGGAGAAAATAATGCAAAAAGGTGACAACCAGACTAAATACTATAAGCTAATGGAGTATTTAAAGGGAGAAATACTGTTGGGAAAAATCCGGCCCGGTGAGCAGATACCCTCTGAAAACATGCTGGCAGAAAAGCTTTCCCTGAGCAGGCATACAGTGAGGAAGGCCATTTCCATGCTTGTGAATGAAGGTTACCTCTATACTGAACACGGCAGAGGAACCTACTGCATGGACAGGAGCAGAAAAAGAAACGATTCCAGGAATATTGGCGTAATTACCACCTATATCTCAGAATACATTTTTCCAAAGGTCATTCAGGGAATTGACAGCGTGCTCTCGGGCAACGGCTACAGCATTATGCTGAAGAACACCAATAACAATACAGAGAAGGAAGCGCTTTGTCTGGAGGATGTACTGCAAAAAAATATTGAAGGGCTTATTATAGAACCCACCAAAAGTGCGCTGTTCTCCAACAACTTGAAGTATTATGAGGCTTTGGACAAACATCACATACCCTATATTTTTATTCATGGCTACTATCAGAAGCTGGAGAGTAAATCCCATGTGCTGCTGGATGATGCAAAGGGGATGTATTCCGCGGTAGAATATCTGGCAAAGCTGGGACATAAAAAAATAGCAGGGATATTCAAAGCTGATGATATACAGGGGCTGGAAAGGCACAAGGGGTATGCAAGAGCCATCAGTGAAGCCGGTCTGCCGTATAATCCCGATCAGGTAGTATGGTTTCACACCGAGGACAGGGGGGTAAAACCCTATAATGCTATCAAACAGATGATAGAGGATAAGCGCGGAGTTGACGCTATAGCCTGCTATAATGATGAAATTGCATTCAGGGTATTTGAGCTGCTCAGCGGCCTGGGTGTCAAAGTGCCTGAAGATATTTCAATTACAGGCTTTGATGACTCCTACTTTTCCGCAAACTGTCCGGTCAGGATCACCAGTGTGAGCCATCCTAAAGAGAAGCTGGGGGAGACGGCAGCTGAACTGCTCCTGGAAATGCTTAAAGATAACAACTATTTGGATAACCCTGTTCAAAAAGTTATTGTACCCGAACTCATTATCAAAGAATCCTGCATAAAGAGGTAGATTGAGATATTTAATCAATGATTGGAGTTTTTTTGACGGGACTTGTACGCATGAGCATACTATGTACTGCAATTTTATATTAAATGACTGTAGTTAAAATTGGTGTGTTTGAAATGAACCATAAATTAATTTATTAAAAAATTAGGGGGGCTAATTAAATGAACAATATTCCAAAGGTAAAGCTTGGGATTGTTTCGGTGAGCAGAGACTGTTTTCCGGTGGACTTGAGTGTGGAAAGGCGTAAAAAGGTTGTTAAAGCCTGTACTGAAAAAAGTATTGAAATTTTTGAAGCTAACACGGCGGTTGAAAATGAAAAGGATGTACTGAAGGCCTTGCAGGAGCTGAAGGCTTCAGGAACAAACGCACTGGTGATATATCTCGGAAATTTCGGACCTGAAGGACCTGAGACCATACTTGCTCAAAAATTCGGCGGTCCTGTAATGTTTGTGGCCGCAGCTGAAGAAACCGAGAGCAATCTGATCAATGGACGCGGAGATGCATATTGCGGTATGCTTAATGCCTCATATAACCTGGCGATTAGAAAATTGAATCCGTATATTCCCGAATATCCGGTTGGAACTCCGGAAGAAGTTGCCGATATGGTCGCTGATTTTGAAACCATTGCAAGAATTTTGCTGGGTCTTTCAAAATTGAAAATATTCACCTTTGGCCCAAGGCCCCACGATTTTCTGGCATGTAATGCACCTATCAAACCTTTGTTCGACCTGGGGGTTGAGGTGATGGAAAACTCAGAGCTTGACCTCTTTGAGGCCTTTAACAACCATAGGGATGATCCGAGGATTCCTTCAATAATAAAAGAAATGGAACAGGAGCTGGGGGACGGAAACGGCTATCCCGGAATTCTTCCAAAGCTGGCACAATATGAGCTTACCTTGAAGGATTGGGCTGAAGATCATAAGGGCGCTTCTGAGTATGTAGTATTTGCAAATAAATGCTGGCCGGCTTTCCAGACACAGTTTGGATTTGTTCCCTGTTACGTGAATTCAAGACTTGCTTCAGTAGGGATACCTGTTGCATGTGAAACAGACATTTACGGCGCATTAAGCGAGTATATAATCACCTGTGCCACACAGCTGCCGGCAACACTGCTTGATATAAACAACACCGTGCCTAAGGACATGTATGCTAATAATCGGAGCAAGTTCGCAGGCTATTCACTTACCGATTTGTTCATGGGTTTCCACTGCGGAAATACACCTTCATGTCATATGAAGGACTGTTCAATGAAGTATCAGCTCATAATGCGCAGATTGCTTGAGCCTGACAAGGAGCCCGACATCTCAAGAGGTACCCTGGAAGGGGCCATCAGACCAGGAGATATCACTTTCTTCAGACTTCAGGGGACGGCGGACAGCCAGCTGAGAAGTTATGTTGCCGAGGGTGAAATAATCGACGTAGCTCCTAAATCCTTTGGTGGTATAGGAATATTTGCAATAAAAGAGATGGGCAGATTCTACAGACATGTACTTATAGCCAAGAGATATCCTCATCACGGGGGAGTGGCATTCAAACATGTGGGCAAGCTTCTGTTTGCTGCCATGAAGCTGCTGGGGGTAAGTGATGTTGCGTTTAATCAGCCTGCAGCCATGCTTTATAAAGATGAAAATCCATTTAAATAAAATAGGGTAATATTAATTCAGCCAACGGCGAATAAATATAGTAATTAGCGTCTATATCCATAAGATCCTGTTTGTATCAATAAGCATACTTTGGGGAGGAAAAAAATGAGTTTAGAATTGAAGGATATTAAAAAAGCCATTGCCAACGGGCACACAGCAATTGGGATCGAACTGGGCTCCACACGAATCAAAACGGTTCTTGTGGCTGAGGGCAATAAATCAATTGCTTCCGGCAGCCATGACTGGGAAAACAGTTATCTCAACAACGTCTGGACATACAGCCTGGAGGATATCTGGAAGGGTGTGCAGAGCAGCTACAATAAGCTGGCCGAGAGTGTAAAGGAAAAATACGGCGTGACCATTCAAACTACCGGTTCAATCGGTATCAGTGCAATGATGCACGGATATATGGTCTTTGATAAGGACGAGAAGCTTTTAACGCCATTCCGTACATGGCGAAATACCATAACAGGCCAGGCTTCGGAAGCTCTGACCGGGCTGTTTGGATATCCGATCCCCCAAAGGTGGAGTATTGCCCATCTTTACCAGGCCATTCTGAATAAGGAAGAGCATGTTTCCAATATAGAATATATTACAACATTAGCAGGCTATATACATTGGAAACTGACTGGGCAGAAGGTTTTGGGAGTTGGCGATGCCTCGGGTATGTTTCCTATTGATATAAATACCAGGGACTTCAATATGCAAATGATAGGGCAGTTCAATCAACTTGTCGGCGCGGGCGATATTCCATGGCAGCTGGAGAATATCCTTCCAAAGGTTCTGGTTGCCGGAACCAAGGCGGGAGAACTCACGGCAGACGGAGCAAAGCTGCTGGATGTCACCGGTCAGCTGCAGCCGGGAGTTCCGCTCTGTCCGCCCGAAGGGGATGCCGGAACCGGGATGGTGGCTACCAACAGTGTATCGGCCCGTACAGGAAATGTGTCGGCAGGTACATCGGTATTTGCAATGGTCGTACTGGAGAAGGAGCTGTCCAGGGTATATTCGGAGATTGACCTGGTGACGACACCCGATGGTAAGCTGGTGGCCATGGTGCACTCAAATAACTGTACTTCGGATTATGATGCATGGATGGGTTTATTCGCAGAGGCCATCAGGGCATTGGGGCTGAATGTCGACAAACCCAGGCTCTATGACACCTTACTTGGTGCGGCACTCCAGGGTGACCCGGACTGCGGCGGCTTGCTGGCATATGGGTACATTTCGGGAGAGCATATTACGCATTTCGAAGAAGGGCGTCCCATGTTTGTGCGTTCGGCAAACAGTAACTTTAACCTTGCCAATTTTATGCGTGTGAATCTGTATACAGCATTGGGTGCCTTGAAGACAGGTATGAATATCCTTTTGGAAAAAGAATCGGTTAAGCTGGACGAACTGATGGGACACGGCGGGTTCTTCAAGACAAAGCTAGTGGGCCAGAAGATCATGGCAGCGGCTGTTAATGTTCCTGTAACGGTTATGGAGACTGCGGGAGAAGGCGGGGCATGGGGTATTGCACTGCTGGGTTCATATATGGTCAACAGAAATGCAAACGAATCGCTGGAGGACTTCCTCAAACGTGAGGTTTTCGACGGAGAACAGGGAAATTCCATTGCGCCTGATCCGGCCGATGCCGCCGGCTTTAATGAATTTTTGAAACGCTATACAAAAGGACTGGATATCGAAAGAGCTGCCGTAGAAAATTTGAGATAAGATTTCAGGCCGGTGATGAAGATTTTTGAGGTGAAAATATATGTTGGAACAACTGAAACAGGCAGTACTGGAAGCAAACCTGGAGCTCCCCAGGCGCGGTCTTGTGACCTATACCTGGGGAAATGTAAGCGGTATTGACAGGGAAAAAGGACTCATTGCTATCAAGCCCAGCGGTGTTGATTATGATGTCATGAAGGCAGAGGATATGGTATTGATTGACCTGACAGGCAAGGTTGCAGAGGGGGATTTAAAACCATCCTCCGATGCACCCACACATGTGGCTCTGTACAATGCCTTCCCAGATATAGGGGGGGTATGCCATACACATTCAAGATGGGCAACTTCTTTTGCGCAGGCGGGTATGGGCATCCAGGCATATGGAACAACTCATGCAGACTACTTCTATGGTGAAATTCCCTGCACCCGTGAAATGACCAGGGCCGAAATAGAGTCTGCGTATGAGGCCAACACCGGAGTAGTGATAATTGATACCTTTAAAGAATTAAACCCCAATTATATACCTGCTGTGCTTGTAAAAAACCATGCTCCGTTTACCTGGGGGAAAAATGCCGCCCAAGCGGTGCACAATTCTGTTGTACTGGAAGAGGTGGCTATGATGGCAATCCAGTGTAAACATTTGAATCCCGCTGTAACTGCCATACCGCAGGTGCTGCTTGACAAGCACTTTCTGCGCAAGCACGGAGCGGGAGCTTATTATGGACAGAAGTAGCGGGGAAGTGCTGGCTTGGATATAGCAATTACTTTCTCTGCAAGGAATTGAGGCTTTCGGGATTCTGACAGATTCCCGGAGGCCTTTGTTTATACAGCAATAAAAATATATTATTAAAATATATTATTGTGTTATAATAACCGATATCGGTAAATACGTAAGAAAATTCGGATCATATGAGGCACAGGTTATGAAAAGTATCTTCAATACACGTCAGGGAAGCAGAAGGGCAGCAATAGGGTTATCTATATTATTGATAATAATGATTTTAATTAAAATTGCACTGGTTATACTGTCAAGGAATTATGTATACCTTATAACCGCCGATTTTTGCCGGAATATACTCAATCCTGCAATAAATGTCCTTATTGTTCTATTGCTGGTCACGCTTGAATTAATCTTAATACCGAAGGTATGGCTGATCGCGCTGACAACTATTGTTGGTATATTGGTTTTACTTTTGGTCAGCTCCTTTGGATTTGTTGACAGAATAAATTCAAAATATTTTTATTTTAATTCTCCGGATAGTTCCAATACTCTTATTGTTGAAGAAAATACATGGCTCTTAGCAGGGTGGAGCGATTTTTATATTAAAGAAAATATGCTTTTTGTGAGAAAAATAAATGCAAAGATACTTACCGACAATGGGTACAGACCATTTACAAACAAAGATTATATCTTGACATGGATAAATAACAATACTGTGGAGCTTACCTATGGGTTTGGCGGCAACGGCACAGTGGAAAAACAAATAATCAGGCTCCCATAAGAGAGCTATTCAAAGGTTCTTAATACACCGGAGGCTTAAAATATATCAAGATGCAGTCCCGGCTTTGGTTAGCTTATCATTATTAATGATTCATTTTGGGGAGACATCAATGTTCCTTTCTAAATCCCACAATATATTCCTTTCATAAATGCGGATGCATTAAATATTAAATTTTATTTAAACTATATATGACTTTTAATTGAAATTTGCAATTGATTTGATTAATTTGGAGGGTTTAACATTGAAAGAGGATAAAACACTAATTTTAGGAACGATCGGGATATTTTCCACAATTGTATCTGAAATAATAACATGGCTGGGGAGACTTAGCGGATTGTCGAATTACAGTGATTATGAGCTAAGTAGCCTTATTATGACAATAAACAGACCATCATTACCTTTGGGGTTTGTTATAGAGGGTACAATTGGTGTGATAATATCAGCTCTACTTTTTAGATTGGTTAAGGAAACCGGAGAGAAATATATTATATTGAAATCTGTAATCACCGGTATTGTAGCCTGGATTATCATCGAGATACTAATTACTGAAACAATAGAAGGAAAATCAGTGCCCTTAAGGGAGTTGAGCTCTTACTATACTCACTTGATAGGGGCCGTTGGATTTGGAATGACACAAGGATTGCTATTTAAGAGATATATATTAAAGAAGGTTCATGTAAAAGAACAGATTAATTGATTATAGGCCTTTAGTATCAATTTATGAAAAGTTACGCATATAATATTGTAATTTTGTGGCCATGATGTTAGATTGTAGATATAAATATTAAGGGGGTCAATCTATATGATATGTCCAAATTGCAATATTGATAATCCTGTTGGAGCTGCAAGATGTAATTGCGGATACGATTTCGGATTATCAACAGCAGCGGATTCTTATTCTGCAGTGACAGCCGAAAAGCCTTCTATGGCATTAATAGTAATAGGCTGGATATGTTCTGTCCTGGGGGGATGGCTAGGTATAGTTATTGCATGTATTATTACTTTCAGCAAAAATAAACAAGTTAAATCGGAATACAAGTACGATGAGTCGTCAAGGAAGCAAGGAAAAATAATGCTTGGTGTAGCCATAGCCATGACATTAATATCTTTTATCCGTGTACTCTTGTAAAAGTTCTTAAAATTAATAATAACAAATAGCAGGTACATAGTAACAGTGCTCCTCTGGGATTGAAACCCAGAGGAGCTTATTTTTGATAGAACAAATAAAGCTATTCTTGAAATTATGATGACCAACGGAATTCAAAAAAAGGATTGCTCAAAAATAGGTGGTCCTTTTATATTACTCAAAAACGCAAGAGGGATTGTTGATGGGGATAAACGCTGTTGCGTATATTGGGATTCTCGAAACTATTAGCAGCATAATATTTGCCTATATAGGCTAAAGGAAAGTTCTCATTCAGGAAAAAGCTACGGAGCTCTTATGTCTGATGAAGGGTACATCAAAGTAAGTGTTACGGAGTATTATTATAATTTTGGAAGGGTTCATTTTTTAGTATAATTTTGTATTTTTAACGGATTGAGTCAATAAGATGAAAATGCTATGATTCATACATAATCAAATTTTAGGGGGAAACAGAATGAAGAAGATTTTACCACTTATTCTAGTAGTATGCATGTTACTAACAGCGGTTGCTTGGTCAAGCAGTAATTCAACAAAGTCAGAGAATACAGCTGCCGTAACAGATGCAGCAGCAAGCACTACACCTACTAAAGCTCCTGAGGCTCCTGCAACGGAACTTATCAATGAAGCAAGTGCTATGTTTGAAGCACAGACAGGTATTAAGATTGAAATTGTAACAGCGGGTACCGGCGAACTTTTAAAAAGGGTAGAGGCTGAACAATCAAGTCCTTTGGGTGATGTTTTATAGCAAAAAGCAAAACCAAGGGTATCGATGAAATTGTCAAAGCTATTGAAAATATTAAAAGTGGAAATTTGGATGTAATTTTAAATATTGATACAAACTATGAATTACGAGTGGTTGGCCATGGATTGTATTATTGTAGGCGATGCGTGCGATGGTGCAGAAGGTCTTAAATTAATTGAAGAGCATAAGCCTGACTTAGTAATTACTGATATTAAGATGCCCTTAATGGATGGGATAGAAATGCTTAAAAAGGCACTTCAAACCTATAAATTTTATAGTATTATTTTAACAAGTTATTCTGAATTCGAGTATGCAAAGCAAGCTATTTCTTTAAAGGTATATGAATATTTGTTAAAACCTGTGGATGAAGAAAAACTCAGGGCTGTCATTGAAAAAGTAAAATATGAATTAAGCCAGGAAAAGTTGCTTGGAACTATCTTAGAGAAAACTAAGTCGGGAAATGAACTAGAACTCATTAACTTAGATATTTATCTTTTTTCAGAAAGTAATATTAATTTCTATGTAGATGAGACTATAAAGCAAATTAAACAAAATTATGATAAAAAAATTAGTATAGAATCGATTTCAAATAATTTGGGAGTCAGTCCAAGCTATCTCAGCCGTAAGATAAGAGAAGTAACCTCCCAAACTTTTTTGGATATCCTACACCAATATAGAGTTCAAAAAGCTGTAGAACTTCTTAAAAGTGGAAAATTACGTATATATGGAGTTTTAAATATGACAGGCTGTGGTGATTAAAACATTTTTGCAATGTGTTTAAAAAATATTTACATACATCGCCTACAGAGTTTATAAAGACAAGCAATTTTATAATATTCAAAAACGTTTACGAGTAATAAGCTTGAATAAAGTTACCAAAGTCAATTACGGTTCAAAGCCTTCGCCTTCCAGGCGAATTATGCTTTCAAGCTGGCTTTAAACGCAGTTTGGGGTTTACCATATAAATACAAAGGACCAACTGCAATTGCAATTATCGGCTTTCTGTTGGAATGACAGTGGAAAAAGGTTTTTTGGGTTTAAGTGCCGGTTATGCCCCAACTGTACGCAAATATTGTTCTTTTGTGATTCCAAAAAGTCTGCTGTCTTGAAACCCGGAATTGCAGAAGTAGTAATCCTTAGATTGCCCCTCCAAAAGCATTCCGATTTTCTCCAGAACTCGTCCGGAGGCAATGTTATTTATTGAATGGGATGCTTCAATTCTGTTCAAGCCTATTTCAATAAACATATACTGTAAAACGGCTTTTACAGCTTCCGTCGTATATCCATTTGACCAAAATTCTCGTGCAAGGCAATACCCAAGAATGGCTTTTTGGTCGTAATCATTAACATTAACAATACTTACAGAGCCAATGAGCTTACCATTTAACTCTATGCCCCATTGATATGTACTATCAGATTTATACCCATCAAATACCTCAATAATGTAACCACGAGAATAGTCAGAGTTAGAATGGGGCTTCCAGCGTTCATATTTACACACTTCGGGGTCGCTCATCCATATATGGACCATTTCAGCATCATCAGGCTGAATTTTTCTCAACAGCAACCGTTCTGTTTTAATTTGTTGCGTTCCTTTGTGGTTTACCATATATCCATTCCTCCTCTTTCGTACAAGTATAAATAACACATTCTTCGATTTATTCAGGCTCTTTACAGAAACTTTTGTGTTTATAATATCATATTCTCCGGCACAAAAAAAGACATATCATCCCTTTAGTGGAAGATATGCCTTTTTGGTACGCCCGACACGATTCGAACGTGCGACCTGCGGTTTAGGAAACCGACGCTCTATCCTACTGAGCTACGGGCGCGTATAATAAGTTTCCGACGTTTTAACATTATATCACGAATGGTGAAAAAGTCAACGGTTTATGGTATAATTTCGGCCATGGCTAAAAACGGCTCAAGACAAACACTTAACTGACGCAGAGCATCTGCAAATCGGGCAATGGCTGAAAGACATGATATCCATTAAGCAATGACTTGCTCTCAGAACCGTTATTTTTTCTTTTGGAGCGTCTTCTTTTAGCACAACATCTTAGAAGCCAGCGTGTGTTCTCAAGTCCCTAATAGCTTCTTACAGCCTTGCAAGTGGTTTTGCATCTTTATACTGCAAATAAAGTATCTTTAGTTTGGTTTGACCTATCTGCCGGTGTACATACTTATCAGGAAATAGCCCAAAGCCGTCAAAGCAAGAATACCTGCGGTCAGCAAGGCCACCTTCCACGGGGACAACGGAGATTTTCCGCCAACCCTGCCGGTTTGGCCATTGACCATATAGCCATAATTCTTATCCTTGTATTTAAAAGAAGAGAACCACAGCGGCAGCAGTATATGTTTGTATTTCTTATTTCCGTAGGCTGTTTTGAACCTTAAGTTTCTTATCTCGTCAGCATTGATCTGCGCCTCTATACCTCTTGCAATAAAGCTGGAAAGCCGTTCCTTTGCTGTTTCCCAGCCGGTTTTAAGATCTACCGAATAGCGCTCGGCTTTAAAGCCTGAAAGGTATTCGGGCTTATACGGGGCCAGTTCCTCCATATTGTAGGGCTGGATCTGAGCATACATGGCATCGTCGATATGGACTGAGGAGTCCACTACATAATTTCTGAAGTCCTCCACATACTGGCCCGATACGGGATACCAGCGGGTACGCATTTCCTGGTGCGCCACCTGCTCGGTCTTCCCGTCCCTGACTTCTGTCCTGTACACGGTGACCCAGTAATGTTCTCCGGCCATAGCCGTGTAAAAAGAGCTTGTATCGGCATCAAAGGACCAGCACGGTACATACATGCCGGTAAGCTGGACATTCTGGCTGTTGACACCCTTTCTGAGCTTCGAAGGCGCCAGCCATTTCCCTCTCAGCCACTTTTTATACAGGCCGACAGCAGCTTCGAAATTAATTTTAAAAGGGATGATACCTTCCGGCATTATGCCTGTGGTAATTACCTCTTCCTGTATGTTGCTGTTGCCGCAGAAAGGGCACCTGTCAGCCACGATGAAGGCATCAAATACCGTTTCGGCACCGCAGTTTCTGCATTTCACGGCGTGGCTTTTTTCACCCCAAACCTGCGGCTCAAGTTCCTGGTCATTGTCAAAGCCGTAAGCCGTGGGGTGCTGGCGGCTATCCTCCATGCTGATTACATGTTTGCAGTATTCACATTTCAGGTTCTGGGATCCTGGGTCAAAAACCATTACCCCTCCGCAGGAGGGACATTTAAAAGAAGTGGCCGATGTTTGGGGCACACCTTCCTCATTTATTCTTGAGCCGGACTTGCCGGTATTTAGTTCGCTCATATATGTGACCTCGTAATTTGTAAGAGCCCGGAGCAGTTAATCCTGAAGTGAATTACGTTTGAAAGCCTTCGTCTTTCAAACGTAATTCACTTTGGCAACGGATTTCCTGATCGGGAGCATTTGTATATCTATTGCTGTTTCTGGCCGCATTCCGGACAGAACTTGCTGCCGCCCGGCAGCTCATTTCCGCAGCCTGCGCATTTAATAACGGCAGGTGGTACCTTGGTTCCGCAGTCTATGCAGAATTTTGCCTGTGCCGTGAGCTGAGCACCGCAGGCAGAGCACTTTATGGTGCCGGGCTCCTGAGGATTTGCATTGGCAGTTTTGGGTTCAGCAGGTTTTTGCTGTCCTGCCGAAAAGGCTTCGGCAAACATGTTGCCCAGACCCATTCCTGCGCCAAGTCCAACTCCTGCACCGGCAGCTCCGCCGGAATTTTGGGCGGCATCCCTTATGGATTCCGCTGCCTGATATTTAGTGTATTGATTAAGACTGTCGCCTATGATCCCCATTGAAGTACGCTTATCAAGCACTTTTTCCACTTCTTCCGGAAGTGAAATGTTTTCAATAACAAGTGACGACAGAGTCAAGCCTAACTCCGAAAAGGCACTATCCAGCTTATTTCTGGACATTGCAGCTATTTCGTCATATTTTGATGCCAGATCCAGAGCCGGAACAGCTGCCTCGGCCAGAAGATCGGAGATGCCTGAAACAATTTTGCTTTTAAGCTGTCCGGTGATCCCTTCGACGGTAAACAAACTTGCAGTTCCAAAAACTTCCCTGAGGAAGACCGATGGATCAACTACCTTAAAGGAATAGGTGCCGAACATTCTCATACGCAGCATTCCAAATTCCGCATCCCTCATCATTACAGGGTTTGTTGTTCCCCATTTGCAATTTGTAAACTGTCTGGTATTAACAAAATACACCTCTGATTTAAAAGGGGAATTAAAACCGTACTTCCAGGACTTAAGTTTGGTCAATACCGGCAGATTCCGGGTATCGAGAGTGTAGCTTCCGGGAGCAAAAACATCCGTAAGCTGGCCTTCGTCAACAAAAACTGCCATTTGAGACTCTCTGACAGTGAGCTGAGCTCCCATTTTAATTTCCTTATTTTCAACAGGGAACCGATATACCATAACATTTGAGCTGTTATCGGTCCATTCTATTACTTCTATAAATTGAGACTTGATAAAATCAAATAAACCCATGGTTACCTCCGGATATTTAATTAATTCAAATTCGTTATATTGTTACTCTTATACTTTATCATAAATTCTATTATTTGTGATATTTAACGGATAATTTGACGCTTTTGCACCGTTTTAATTTATGGCTGTTCCGGTGATAATTGGCATAGTGGTTAATTTTAAGGAAATCCGTGGAATTTATTCTATCATTGTTCTATAATTAAATATAAATGATTTTTCAAAATTATATATGCAAGTTTTTTTAGAAAAAATGAGAAACTAATAATTGAGTTTATTTAAAAGGAATTTAAATTTTGGCGCGTGTAATCAACGCAGTAAAATAAATGAAGACGGAGGTAGTAAGTATGGCTTCAAACAAGGCATTACCTAAGAGACAGGATATCGACTCCAAATTCAAATGGAAGCTGGAGGATATTTATAGCGATAACTCCTTATGGGAGCAGGACTTTAAAAAGGTAAAGGAACTGGCGGGGCAAATAAGGGGCTTGCAGGGCAAGCTGGCAGAGAGTGCTCAGAGACTGCTGGAATGCTTCAAAAAAAGCGATGAACTGTTATCGTTGAATGACAAAGTTTTTGTCTATGCCAGAATGAAGAGGGATGAAAATAACGGAGATTCCACCTATCAGGCTCTGATAGAAAGAGCATCTTCCCTGACAACAGAGGTTTTTGCAGCTATTTCCTATATAGTGCCCGAAATGCTCAGTATTCCCGAGGAGACTTTGCTTTCATATGTAAACTCTGATAAGGAGCTGTCTGTCTACATGTTCTCAATTAAAGAGAATTTAAGGCAGAAGGAGC
>JAFABO010000235.1 GCA_023426005.1 Bacillota bacterium
AACCACTTTACCTTCGTCGACAATTTACCGCAATTGTTTTTAACTGTGCATCTTATTTCATGAAGTTGTACTCGCGTACCAGTTGATTCTGATTAAATCTATCTGTAAAGCAAAACAAAATTTTAATTAGCACAACGGGTTAATTTAACGCGTTGTGCTTTCCAGATTAATCAACGAAATAATTTAAGCCTTCAGCTTTGGCAGAGTGACGGTAAATTCAGTACCCTTTTCCGGGCTGCTTTGAACCCCGATGGAGCCTCTATGTGCCGCAACAATGGCCTTGCTTATTGTCAGGCCTATTCCCGAACCTCCTGTAAGCCTGTTCCTGGATTTGTCCGCTCTGTAAAACCGTTCGAATATATAGGGCAGATCCTCTCCGGGTATACCGGGGCCATTGTCTTTTATTCCGATTATAACATCATTTGTCTCAGATTTTATTTCAACCTTTACCACCCCTCCTTCAGGCGTATATTTCAGCGCATTGGAAAGAAGGTTTATGATTACCTGGCTTATTTTATCCCTGTCTGCATTTATCTCGGTACTGTCCCCTGTAAATTCAATATTTAACCCCTTATTTAAAAACTGGCTTTCAAAATTTTGAATCAGCCTTTTAGTGAGCTCTGCAATATCAAAGGATTCTTTATTCAGAACGGGCTTATCACTTTCATACCTGGTCAGCTTTTCAAGGTCGCCCACCATTTTGCCTATACGTACGATTTCTTCATGACAGCTCTTTAGCCTCTCGGCATCAGCTTCCCAGATGCCGTCAATCATTGCTTCCATGTGACTTTGAAGTGTTGCAAGGGGGGTCCGGAGCTCGTGAGCCACATCTCCCGTCAGTCTTTTGCGCAAAGCCTCCTGCTTTTCCAGTGATTCGGCAAGCTGGTTTACTGTGGATGTCAATTCGTTTATCTCGGCAGTATTTGATTTCTGGTTGATCCTTTCTGAGTAATAACCCTTTGAAATTGATTTTGCAGCCGAAATGACCCTGGAAATAGGTGAACTCAGCCACCGTGACATAATCCAGCCCAAAATCAGGGCAAAAACCAGAGAAAACAGCCCAACACCCAGGAGCACATTGTTAAAAGCATCTATAAAGGCCTTATCATGTTCATTGAGATAATTGGGGCCATAAGTGCCTATTTCCACAACTCCGACTTTATTCAGATTGTTGTACAGGGAATAAGGAACCTCTGTGTACTTCGCTTCTTTTGAGCCGGAAATCCCATTGGAATTGGCAGCCATATGCTCGATTATCTGCTGGCACATTCCATTGTTATGCTCTTTTGCATCCCAGAGTGTTTTTCCGTTTATGTCCTTTACTTTAATAATGATGCCGTTTATAAGATAACTTTCGCCTATTGAGGCAACGGAATCAATATTCCAGTTGCTATTGCCTTTGTACTGGGCTGCAAGAGTTGCCACTATTTCTTTATTCCTGAGCTGCTGGTTCTCATTGACATACTCTCTGAAATGTTCCACAACAAATAAATTTGTCAATGCGTTAATCAGAAATACAATTATGACGGCAGCAATAATATAAGACATGGATAGCTTTGTCCGCAAGCTGTTTACCATTTCATACCAACCTTCTTTAATGTTAATCTTCCCTGCACAACCTGTACCCTATACCGTGTACCGTTTGCAAATACCTGGGGTCCCTGGGGTCATCTTCTATTTTTTGTCTCAAATTTTTTATATGTGTATCGACTGTTCTGTCAAACCCCTCAAAATCATCGCCCAGAGCCACGGTGATCAATTCTTCGCGGGTAAAGGTTTTATTGGGATACCTCAGCATTGTAAGAAAAATTTTATACTCATTAGGTGTAAGATTTATTATCTCTTCTTTCTTTTTCACCTCGTGTTTCATATCATCCACCACAATGCCCCCAAGCTCTATGACACTTGAAACAGGCGGGGGGCTTTCAGGAGCTCTCCGTAAAACGGCTGCAACTCTTGCCACAAGCTGCCTTGGGCTGAAAGGTTTTAATATATAATCATCGGCACCTGTTTCAAGGCCCTTTAATATATTTTCCTCATCTGCCTTGGCAGTGAGCATTATAATTGGAACCTCTGACTTCCTCCTGATATTTTTGCAGATTTCCTCCCCTGAGATATCGGGAAGCATCAGGTCCAAAATAATCAAGGCAGGCACTGTTTTTTCAAATACCGCCATGGCCTGATTCCCGTTGAGGGCTGTGTATACTTCATATCCGCTGTGCTCAAGATAAGATTTTACAACCTCTACTATTTTCTGCTCGTCGTCAACTACAAGTATTTTTTTTGGTAAACTCATAATAGAAACTCCCGTCAAACTGTTGTTATGCAAAGATACCCCGCTTCATTCCGTGAAGCGAGGTGTCTCCTGAATAAAATATGTTTTATTTGATCACGTCATAGCCCTGGTCTTCAATTGCATCCATTATTGCCTTTCCGGATACCTTTTCAGGGTCAAATTCAACGGTAACCTTTTTGTTGGCCAGATCGACCGAAACCTTGTCGACTCCGTCAAGGGCTCCGACAGCTTTTTTTACGCTGTTTTCACAGTGGCTGCAGGACATTCCTTCAACAGCTATATCAGTAATTTCTTTTGCCATATAAAATCCCTCCAAATATTATTATCTAATTAAATCAACCGGTTGACAGCTGACTAATTTCTATTTTTTAAATGCTTTAAAGCGTTTCAGGCTGAGCGAATTTGTTACAACGGATACCGAGCTGAAAGCCATTGCTCCTCCCGCTATGATCGGACTCAATAAACCAAAAGCCGCAAAAGGTATTCCGATTATATTATATATAAATGCCCAATACAGGTTCTGCTTAATCTTGTTCATGGTTCGTTTGGACAATTTGATTGCGGTAGGTATTGAACGCAGGTCCCCGCTCATAAGGGTGATATCGGCAGCCTCAATGGCCACATCCGTCCCTGTTCCTATTGCCATGCCTATATCTGCCGTTGCAAGCGCCGGAGCGTCATTTATTCCGTCTCCCACCATGCCTACTATCCTGCCCTGTTTTTTAAGCTTCTCCACCTCTTCTGCCTTGTTCTCAGGGAGAACTTCAGCCAGGACGTTTTCAATGCCCACCTGTTTTGCAATTGCAGCAGCCGTTCTCTTATTGTCGCCTGTGATCATATAGACCGCAATTCCCATATCCAGCAGTTCCCTGATTGCTTCTTTGGAGTTTTCCTTTACGGTATCGGCAACTGCAAGTATAGCTTCGATCCTGTTGTTTACAGACATGAGCATGGCAGTTTTACCTTCATCCTCGAGCCCTGCAATTGTGTTTTCTATACCGTCTATATCAATTCCTTTTTCCTTCAGCAGTTTTCTTGTACCAAGGAAAATCTCACTGTCACCTACAACTGCCCTGATACCTCTGCCGGGTATGGCTTCAAAATTATCAGGATCAGGTATGCTGCCAAAATTCTCTTTGCCTTTTTCATAAATAGCAGCACCTAAAGGATGCTCCGAGCTTTTTTCCGAAATTGCGGCCAGCTTGAGAAGTTCGGAGTTTTCATACCGGTTCAGGGAAATTATATCTGTAACCTCCGGCCTGCCCTTGGTAATTGTCCCCGTTTTATCCAGAACAATGCTGTTTAGCTTATAGGCTCTTTCCAGGTGTTCGCCTCCCTTGATAAGGATACCATTTTCGGCGCCCTTTCCGGTGCCCACCATGATGGCGGTGGGAGTGGCCAATCCTAACGCACACGGACACGCAATAACAAGAACCGACACGGCACTGACTATTGCTCCCGTAAAGTCGCCTGCCGCCAGATACCAGACAAGGAACGTAACCAGAGCTATTCCGATGACAACGGGTACGAAAATACCCGATACCCTGTCGGCTATTTTCTGGATAGGGGCTTTTGAGCCCTGAGCGTCCTCAACCATCTTTATGATTTGTGACAGGGCGGTATCTTTCCCTATCTTTGTAGCTTCAAATTTAAAAGTGCCGAACTTGTTGATGGTTGCACCAATAACCGTATCACCTGGCTTTTTTTCAACCGGAAGACTTTCGCCGGTCAACATGGATTCATCAATTGAGGAATTGCCCTCAACAATCTTTCCGTCCACAGGTATCTTCTCACCAGGTCTGACAACAACAATATAACCAACCTCAACCTCTTCAACGGGGATATCCTTTTCAACCCCGTCCAGTATGACCCTGGCAGTCTTTGCCTGAAGCCCCATGAGCTTCTTAATGGCTTCCGACGTCTTGCCCTTTGCAACAGCTTCAAAGTACTTTCCAAGAAGTATCAGTGTAATAATTACGGCGGCGGCTTCAAAATAAAGTTCCTTCATCATCACTCCGGGCTGTGCTGGTACAAAAAATGCATTGTAAATACTGAAAAAATATGCCGCCGATGTGCCCATGGCTATGAGCACATCCATATTTGCACTCCTTGCCTTCAGTGCATGGTATGCATTTTTATAAAATCTGAAGCCTATTATAAACTGTACAGGTGTGGCTATAATAAGCTGAAAATACTCATTGTGAAGAAAGGCCACATCTATTTTAATCAGTGAGAGCAGCATTGCCAGTATTAACGGCGAACTCAAAACCGCAGAAGCTATCAATTCAAATTTCAGTTTCCTGATTTCTTTTTCACGTTGGGCTTTCTCCCTGTCCTGGGAAACATCTTCAACCTTTTCGGCCTTATAGCCAAGAGCTCCGATGACATTTATTATATCGGAAACTTTTACGACAGCCGGATCAAACTCAACTGCAGCTTTTTCTGTCGCCAGGTTAACTGCGGCAGCTGAAATTCCCTCCATTTTCCCAAGTCTTCTCTCAATTTTGGCTGAACATGCGGCACAGCTCATGCCTGTTATTTTTAACTCCGCCTTGTTATTACTTTTTGAAGTATTCTGTAAAACATCATAACCGAGTTTTCTTACAGTCTCACTTATTTTATCTGAATCCAACAGAGTATCCTCATACTCCACTGTCGCTCTTTCTATTGCAAAGTTAACATTTGCATGTGCCACACCCTCCAGCTTATTCAGTCCCTTTTCAATTCTTGCAGCACAGGCGGCGCACGACATTCCCGTTATATTAAAACTTTCCTTTTTCTCCATTAAAATATTCCTTTCTGCTGCAAGTATAAAGAATCCGGAGCAATTATGCAAATTTCCTTATTCAAACAGCTGCTGTTTTAAAAAGCCGATTATACCTGATATATTATTGAAAGCTTAAGCAGATGTCAATCTCCGCAGCAGCTTCCGCCCTCTTCTCCGATCCCGCCGTTTTCATCCTTTTCACCATCTCCTCCGTAACCTGAAGCCGGATCGATGTTTTCAACTTCTTTTTTTACTGGATCGAGATCGAAATTGTTTATATACTCCACTACCTTTATATACCCATTTATCATACCATCCAACAACCAAAGTATTATTTTGTCTTCCAGTTATCTGTGAAAAGTTCCTTATTCTGCTCTATAAAGTCCCTGGAAATAGTAATGTTTGTACCGTCATCGTCTTTATCCTCTTTTAGTATCGGTATAGGATTACAGCCGCCTCTCTGCTGTTCTACCATATCCATGGAAAACCTGTTTCCACAGTTCTGGCAGACAAGTGTATCACCTTCCTGCTTATAATAGGCTCTGGGCGAACCGTTGCACACCTGGCAGGTATTAAAGGCCGTTCTTATTGTTCCGTCACTGGCTTTTACGGCCAGTATCTCCAGGTTTTTCTTACCTATTTTTACAGGATAGAATTTAACCGTTTCTGATATCTCACTTTTATTGATAACAACGTCTGTTCCTCCGGCAGCGGAACTTTCCGGATTCCCGCCTGCTGCCAATCTTGAAACAAAAATTACCCCAACGAGTATAACAGCTATTCCGATAATAATTACAATATGTTTATTTTTAAAGTTCATACGTTCCTCCATAATTTATATTTTATGAGAGCATTTTAACAAACAAATATGTAGATTTTATGAAGAATTAATATGCGGAACCCGCCATAACATTTAAAATCTCAATTTATCCCGGCATATATTTACATTCAACAAAATCTAAAGTAATATTGTTTTATGTATTAAATATTTTACCAGGGGTGCGAATATGAAATCTGTAAAAATTACCTGTTTAGCCTGCTTAATATGCGGAATTATCCTTTTTGCCGCCGGGATTACCCTTCTCTTTAATATAAACAATGCCCCAAATCCCGATGTTGCAGAAAACAGTACACCTTCCACCGAAACAAATTCCTTTGACACAACCAATAACTATACAGGAAATATGAATCCTATAAATTTTCTCGTGTTAATAAAAGAGGCTTCCGGAAGTAATACCGATACCATAATCATAGCCAATTATTCTCCGCAAACCAAGCAAATCAACCTTTTGACTGTTCCCAGAGATACAAAGGGAACCAACATGTCCGACATTAAAATAAATTCTTTTTATGACATGGGCTACAGGCAAAAAATGCCCAAAGGCACATCTGAGTTGGAACGCAAGCATAGTGCATTAAAATATACAGCCCAGACAATAAGTAACCTTACAAATATAAAAATCAATTATTATATCTACCTGGAAATTGACACAATAAAGTCAATAGTGGACAAGCTGGGAGGAATTTACTTTGATGTCCCCGCCAAGCTGAAATATAACGATCCCGTACAGAATCTCCATATAGATCTGCAAAAAGGCTACCAGCTCCTGGATGGGGATAAAACCGAACAGCTGCTGCGCTTCAGGAAACCTCAGACCCGTTATTATACCCGTGAGGAATTAAAAGAGGTTAACAAATACTATAATGGTTCCGATTTAAAAAGAACAGAAATGCAGATAAACTTTGTTAATGCCATTATACAGCAAAAGGTCAGTTTGCTTGAACTCCCCAGGCTTATTCCCATAGTGAGCTACGCTTTTGATAACGTAATAACAAATACCGAGCTCAGTGACGTCCTCTCACTGCTGGGCGCATTTACACAGGGCTCCAGACCCGAGATGAATACCTTCAAATTATACGGGATTGATAAAAGAATTGCTGGTGCCGACTTCTTTATATACAACGAAACGGTTGAAGATACAAAAAGCAGAGAACTGCTGAGGGCCGATAAAGTCATTGAACAATACTTTACCATTCCCTACGGAAACTTTATTCCCGACCAGGCTTCCATATATGATTTTAAAATAGCCAACAGGGATAATCCCTCAAACAGCGATACCGATTCTGTGGGCGATAATAAAGACAAACCGTAAAAAACGTCCAAAAAGGCCCGGTTCAGGGAACCAAGCCTTCGAATTATTTCAGGGTAAAGGATTTCCAAATATCATTTAATATCTTGCTGTTTTTAGTCCCATAATATAAATTATCTGCTACCAAATCTAATATAATAAATTTATTTCCCTTTTGGAATATGTATGCTTCAGTTCTGTATTCAGTATTATTTTTTGTATAATACACAATGTATTTTTTACATGTAACACCTTTTTCATTGACTGTTGTCTGGACATCAATTTTATAATTCATCTCCTTCATGGTCTCCTCAAAAATTGCAGTAAAATCAGCAAAGGAACTATCTTCTTTATCCATTACCGTAACTGTCACTGACAATGGATCACTGCCATAATTTCTTATCATATCGGTTTCTATATTTTTATTCCAGTTAATAGGTATATCCATGGAAAAAATATCATTGGAAACAGTTCTCTTTTTATCCGACAGAACAACCTTGTCCGGATTCAACAGCTTACCTACAGTTTTTGCATCAATTTCCCTGAAGGTAAAGGAATTTACCATTCCTTCGATTTTCTTCACCAGATCTGCATTCCTGTAATCTTCCTCACACATTTCATACCATAACAGGTACTTATAATTTTTATCTACAAGGAATATGTCACATCCATAGCAGGTTTCATTCACATATTTCATTGAATAATACACTTTATTACATTTCACTCCATTAATTACTGTGGTTTCTTCTTTTAGTACTTTATATAATGCCGGATTAAAAAAATCAGAATCTTCCTTTTCGTAATTTTGTGTTAACGATTCCAAGGTCTCACCCTTATCAAGTGAATAGACTTTAACATTAAAGGAAAAGTCATTTTTACCATAGAAATAAACTCTGTTTTGAATATTATTATCCTTTGATTCTCTTAAATCAGGCAAAAGATCGATCGACCAGTTTAATCCGGTCTCCTGGTATTTTCTGAAACCGTCTGCATTAACATCGGATAAGTCCTCGGTACTTCCATCTTTGCTGAATGTAAGTTTAAAAGAATCCATAATATTCTTATATTTTTCATCCAAATACGATACATCATTTTTTGTTTCAATAATTACGTCATACATTTTTGTACTGGTGAGGAATATTCTTTCCTGAAATGTACTATAACTGCTTCTATACACAAGCTCAAGAAATTCTGTGCCGTCCTTTTTCTTAATCTCATAATCCATAAGTGTAAATTCGTACATATCGTCTAGAATGTCATTGGCAATACTGTCCAGATCCTCTTCTTTATTACGGTCATATAAAAAAATTGAAATGTAATATGATCCGTCAGCAGCGGCAAAATTATTAGCAGTCCCGATAAAATTCCGGTATTCCAATCTCAGCTCATCCGGCAGCTGCATTGACCACTTGTAATAGCTGTCTCCGATTTTGGATTTGGTGGTCTCCTTGATAAGTGCTGTAAAATCCTTGATACTGTTCGGGTTGGCTATTTCCTTCAGAAAAGTGATATTTCCGTTGGAGTTTTTAACATCGGCGCCCAAAATATCTGCCAGAGAAGAAATAGATGCCATTAAACTATCATTTTTTATGTAAGGAGCTGCATCAATAGTTACTTTTTTCTCTGAAATTACTGCTTCTTTTTTATTTTCGGTCAGTTTGATCTTAACATCATTATATGTGATAACCGCGGTTTTTGACTGAAGCTCCATTACAAAAGCGGCCCCAAGAGCATCAGTTATAACTTTGACAGGTACGAAGGTTTTTCCGCCTGTCTGGGCACTGGCCTCAGCCTTGACATTCTTACCGTTTACAAGATAAGTATCCGAACCGGCATTGAACGAAACCGATATTTCGGTGGAGCTCTTATCCTCAAATGATGTATCGGCAGCAAATACACAAAACTGTGCTAATAAAAAACAAAAAATAAAACTGAAAATTGCAATTGACTTTTTCATTGTGACCTCCCGTAGTTATTAAGCCCAATTAGATTAATATTACAAAAGCTAATTTTTTTGTTCATCCAAGACAACAATAATACTTTGCTCGTTTCCATCCCTGCGGATATTGATATTTGCCTTATCTCCCGGAAGCAGACCTTTTAAGGCTTCATTCAAATCCACTATGGTATTTACTGCTTTGCCGTTGACATTATAAATAAAGTCATCCTTTTTCAGCCCGTATTTCTCGGCACAGGAACCAGCTTTAATCCTGACGACCTTCAAGCCTTTTTTGCTGGGCAGTCCGTACAAGGCAACGCTATCCTCAGCATACTCGGCACCAAGTGTGACCCTTTTTACCTTGCCATATTTATAAAAATGATCAAGCACAAATTGAATTGTATCTATTGGAATGGCATAATTCAAACCCTGTGCATTCAGTGTGACGATTGAATTAATTCCTATCACCTCTCCTGCCATATTGACCAGCGGTCCGCCGCTGTTGCCCGGATTTATGGCGACATCTGTCTGAATAAGCTTATATTCATAAAAGCCGTCGACGCTCCTGTTCAGTCCGCTGATTACGCCAACCGAAGCACTGTTTCTATTCTGGAAGGACAAAGGTGTCCCGATTGCAATTGCTGTTTTTCCGATAATAATATCTGAAGCCTCTCCGAACTTTGCCGGAAACAGGCCGATTTTATCAATCTTGATCACCGCGAGGTCCGCTTTCTCATCAATATACTTGAGCCTGGCATCATAACCGCTGCCATCGGACAGTACAACTGCAATCCTTGTCATGCCTTCTACAACATGAGCATTGGTCAGTATTTCTCCGCCTGACTTTATGACAAGGCCCGTCCCCAGGGCAAGGCCTTCGGCGGAGCCTTCCCTTGCTTTTGTATTACCTATGATTCCAACAACAGAAGGGCCGATTTCCTTAATAATCTCAGGAATAACATCTTCATTTTTATAAGATATATTAATTGAATTATTGTTTTGAGTGACATTCAGATTCAGTATTTGGGACAGGGCGGCAATATCGACATAAACCTTTTTGCCCACAGCGGCAGTTCCGACATCCTCCGCTTTACCATTGACAATAACTTTCAGGCTCTCTGCACCCGAAGCAGTAAAATTTGAGAGTACAAATAAAAACAGAAAAGCAGTAAAAACAATTGATTTAGTTATGGATTTTTTCATATTTACCCCTGTAAAATGTTTTTATCCTAACATATTAACATTTATTCACAGATATTACAATAAGTTTCGCCATAATGTGTTAAAAACCTGCATTCTTTGCATAATTAGCCAACAAATGCAGTTTCATTTTTAAAATATTTATATAAAATTTCTTATGACAAAATATATAATGAAGCAGGCTGTTATAACTGTCCAGAACCGCTTACTTCTCGGTACAAGCTTCACATGTTTTTTAAAGGTGCCCGACAGCAGTTCAATATATGCCAGCAATAATACGACAATACCGAATACGGGTACAGGATTGTATCTTATGGATCCGGCTATATCTCCCGACAGGAGATGCTGGACACTCCTGGTGTTCCCGCAGCCGGGGCAGTATACCTGGAGATAAGTATAGCTCGGACATGCAGGAAATTTTGTTCCCAAAAAAATCAATGAATCTCTGAAATGGTATATGAGAAAAACAACTGCAGCCGGTATAAGAATAACCATTATTTTAAAGAATGTGGAATTAAGCTTATTTAGTCTGTTCAGCAAGTTTGCCTCCAATGTTATAAAATCCAGATAGTTAAGCCGTTGTACCAGTTAATTTTAATAAAATCTAACTGTAAAGCAAAACAAAATTTCAATCAGCTCAACGAGTTAATTGAACGCTGCCCATGTAATATTATACTTATACAAACTCAAAATGACTGATAATTTTGCTATTCTTTTTAAAGCGTAAAAAAGCCAGGCAAACTTTTTTACAGTTACCCGGCGTTTTCTTGCACTTTCTTGCTTCTAGTTCTTCAGGCTGTGCAGCGGAGCGGGAATCCTTCCTCCTCTGCTTATAAAATCACTGCTGCTGAAGGAATTCACCTTCATAACAGGACCCGAGCCAAGCAGGCCTCCAAATTCCACCCTGTCACCGATTTTTTTACCAGGGGCCGGAATGATTCTTACCGCGGTGGTTTTCTGGTTTACAACGCCAATTGCGGCCTCATCTGCAATTATGGCAGCAATTGTTTCGGCCGAGGTGTCGCCGGGAACAACAATCATGTCAAGACCCACCGAGCAGACACAAGTCATTGCTTCCAGCTTTTCAAGGGACAGAGCGCCTGAAATTACGGCATCAATCATGCCAGCGTCTTCACTGACAGGAATAAATGCGCCGCTGAGGCCTCCAACATAAGAGGAGGCCATCACTCCGCCCTTTTTGACCGCGTCATTCAAAAGTGCCAGCGCCGCAGTAGTACCATGGGTTCCGCACTTTTCAAGCCCCATTTCCTCAAGTATGTGGGCAACACTGTCACCGATTGCGGGAGTTGGCGCAAGTGACAGGTCAACAATACCAAAGGGCACATTCAGTCTTCGTGAAGCTTCCTGTGCAACCAGCTGGCCCATTCTGGTGATTTTGAAAGCAGTCTTTTTAATAGTCTCGGCTACAACGCCAAAGTCCTCGCCCTTAACTTTTTCAAGAGCACATTTGACAACACCGGGGCCGCTTACACCTACATTTATAACACATTCAGGTTCACCGATTCCATGGAAGGCTCCTGCCATGAACGGGTTGTCCTCAACTGCGTTGGCAAATACCACCAGTTTGGCACAGGCCAGAGCTCCGCTGCCGGCGGTCAGCTGTGCCGCATTCTTCACAATCCTTCCCATCTCTGCAACAGCATCCATGTTAATGCCCGCTTTTGTTGAAGCTACATTAACCGAGGAACATACCAGTTTTGTTTCACTCAGAGCTTCAGGTATGGATGATATCAATCTCTTATCCCCTTTTGTATAACCCTTGTGCACCAGTGAAGAGTATCCGCCTATAAAGTTCACGCCCACTGTCTGAGCCGCTTTGTCCATTGCTTTTGCAAACTTCGTATAATCAGCACTTTCACAGCTTTCTGCTATAAGTGCTATTGGAGTGACTGAAATCCTTTTGTTAATAATGGGTATGCCGTACTCTCTCTCAATATTCTCCCCGGTAATAACAAGCTTTTCCGCATACCTTGTAATTTTGTCATAAACTTTCCGGCAGGAAATATCTATATCGGGATGCGAACAATCTCTGAGTGAAATGCCCATGGTTATTGTTCTTATATCCAGATTTTCTTTTTGTATCATTTTTATTGTCTCAAATACTTCGAAAGGACCTAACATAAGCATTCACCTCATATTCTATGCATGGAGTTAAAAATATCTTCGTGCTGTATCTGGATCTTCAATCCAATCTCAATTCCCTTATTTTCCAGCTTCTCGGAAAGCTCATGGAAATGAATATTGCATTTTGATATATCTACAAGCATGATCATGGTAAATACATCCTGTAGAATTGTCTGAGTGATATCGAGTATATTTACATTGCTGTCTGCTAAAATATTGCTGACTCCCGCAATTATTCCTACCCTGTCCTTCCCAATAACAGTTATAACTGCTCTCATACCTTATCTCCTTTTCCGGCAAATTAAGATACACTAAATTATGTGACTGATATTTTTGCAAAAGTAAATGTACTTTTCCCTGCCATTTATAATTTAATTTAAATTAATATATTTGCCCAAAACTACTGTGATAGCTCTGAAAAAAGCCTAATAAATTGTATTATATATCTTTGTTATATAAATATCAATTCCGAACATATGTTTGATTTATCGTTTTATCTGTGTTATACTTTAATAGAATGGTAAAACTGTTAAGAAAGCGTTTATTTGTTTTATAAATGATACATTAACAGCAAATATATTAAAAATACGTGAGAGAGAATTTTTATGGATTTATTAGAGAAACTCGGTGTTTTGGCCGATGCGGCCAAGTACGATGTCTCCTGCTCCTCCAGCGGCGGGACAAGGAACAATAAAAATGGAGTTGGAAACAGCCATGCTGCCGGTATTTGCCATACCTGGGCCGATGACGGCAGGTGTGTTTCACTGCTGAAAATTCTTTTATCAAATGAATGTATATATGATTGCGTATACTGTGTGAACAGGGCCTCAAACGACATCCCGAGAGCCAGCTTCTCTGCTGATGAAGTGGTAGATCTCACCATGAATTTTTACAGGAGAAATTATATTGAAGGTCTTTTTCTCAGCTCTGCTGTGCTTAAAAATCCCAGCCACACCATGGAATTAATGCTGGAAATTGTCCGAAAGCTCCGGAACGAGCAGGGTTTTTTCGGGTATATCCATATAAAGGCAATACCGGGAGCCGATGCACGGCTTATTCATGAAGCGGGTATGTATGTTGACCGTATGAGTGTGAATATAGAACTGCCTTCCGACAGAGGTCTTGAGGTCCTTGCACCTCAGAAACCCGTCAAGGCGCTGCTGAAGCCCATGCAGCAAATCAGCCGGGGTATTATGGAGCACAGAGAATCCGGGCCGGGCCGGCAAAAAAATGCTGTGGAAAAATCTTCTGATTTTTTTTCGGGTTTCAAGGGTAATTTTCCTGATGACCTGCCGGACAGGGATTTTTCATCAAACAAGCTTTCACACAGGAATTCCGGCAAATACTTTGTACCGGCCGGCCAGAGCACACAGCTTATAGTGGGTGCGACCCCCGACAGGGATTTAAGCATCCTCAGGCTTTCGGAAGCCCTGTACAACAAATTTTCCCTGAAAAGGGTGTATTACTCCGCTTATGTGCCCACTTTGGCAGATCCCAGGCTGCCGGCCATAATCAGACCTCCCCTGCTTCGCGAGCACAGATTGTACCAGGCCGACTGGCTGCTGAGATTTTATGGTTTTGGAGCTGATGAATTGCTCAGCAAGGCAAATCCGGATTTTGACGTAGAGCTTGATCCAAAAGCAAACTGGGCATTGCACAATCTGCACATGTTTCCCATGGAAATCAACACAGTTGATTATGAGATGCTTCTGAGGATCCCCGGAATCGGAGTAAAATCGGCCCAAAGGATTATTGCAGCCAGAAGGGTCGGGAGACTGAATTTTGACAACCTGAAAAAAATGGGTGTTGTGCTTAAGCGGGCAGCCCATTTTATCACCTGTCAGGGCAAAACCTATGAAAGCTTCAGTCAAAATGAATATATTGTCAAGGAAGCCCTTGTGTCGGCCAGGCTCCTGCCCCAGGGCAAAAAAGCGGTACCGGGACAGATGTCTTTGTTTTCAACTTTAAACGAAAGCGGGCTGGGAGAAAATATGTCGGATCTGTATTTGTTCAGTTCACCGGAAAATACCAGGGAGTGGCTCAGCTACTACAATCAGCCCCAGGATGGGAGGCTGCTTTTAAGTGATATACATTTATGACGGGACCTGGGATTGTTTTCTCACTGCAATTCATCACTATTATTATGACCGGAAGGCAGTGACAAATATTGAGTCGGCTTTGGACTACAGTCAAAACCTGATTGATGAATATAGAAATATACCTGCCGACAAAACAAAGGCTAAGGCTGTTGAACAGGCAATCTATAACAAAATTTCCCCTGAGAGTCTGGATAATATTCAGAGGTGTTTTTTTTCCGAATTGAAAGGCCGTGAAATGTGGATTTTAAAATACATCAAGCTGGGCTTCAAAATCGGTATGAAAATTGATTCCATGCTGGGAGACCAGACTGTACTGGATGTATTGGTGCCTGCCAGAAAAGTCGGGTTTGAATGCCACAGGCTGTTGGGATTGCTGCGCTTTGAGCTGCTTGAAAACAATATTTATTATGCAAAAATCTATCCCGATCATAATGTCATTACCTTTATCTCTCCCCATTTCAAGGAGCGTTTTGCAGACCAGAACTGGATTATTCACGACACTAAAAGAAACCTGGCA
Source organism: Bacillota bacterium (assembly GCA_023426005.1). Lineage (GTDB taxonomy): Bacteria > Bacillota > Clostridia > Acetivibrionales > DSM-1351 > Ruminiclostridium. The sequence goes on from JAFABO010000235.1 coordinate 15,093, forward strand.
TCCCTTTACAACACCAAAAGGATGGTTATTTCATATATGGATCTGGCCAATATTCCCCAGCTTCATTCGGAAGAACTGATGTTTCAGGACCTTTGGAAGAATTACTTCAAGCATATTGCCATTAAAAGCAGATATAACCCCAAACTTCAAAAATCCTTTTTACCAAAGCGCTATTGGAAAAACCTTACCGAAAAAAAACCGGATGATTGATGTTGCTAAAAAGTGTGGTAAAACTTTAATCAAATGAATGTAATGCGCCATAATGGCGCATAGGGTAAAAGTGCTTACTGAAACTTGCAGCAAAAATACTTGTTGTAAACTGTACCATTTCAAGTAAGCGCTTTGTATGCTTATACATTTGCCGGTCAATTTTACTTCAGCCTGTTGACCAGCTCCTTGAACACATTTCCCCGCTGCTCAAAGTTCTTGAACATATCAAAACTGGTACTTGCAGGAGAGAGAATTACACAATCCCCCGGCACGGCTTCGCTATATGCTCTGGACACGATTTCCTCATAAGTGCCGCAGTGAATTATCTTCACTTCGCTTTCAATGTCGGTCTGGTGGACATAATTATTATACGCTTCTTCTATTCTCGGAGCAGTGGCACCTATCAGCAGCAGAACCTTCACCTTTTCCGCTATAATCTGTCCAATCGGATCATAAGGTATTCCCTTATCCTTCCCCCCCGCGATCAATATAACCCTGTTTTTGAAGGTGCTGAGGGCAGCTATTGTTCTTGAGGGACTGCTGTCTATTGAGCTGTTGTAGAATTTAACACCGTTTATTTCTTTTACCAGCTCGATTCTGTGCTCCACACCGGCAAAAGTAGTTGCCACCTTTGCAATGGTTTCAGGCTTTACATAATCAATTGTTGCCGTAGCTGCAGCCATATAGTTTTCAATATTGTGGACTCCGGGTATCACTATGTCATCGGCATCAACTATCTCAACTTCCCTGTCCTGATTTTTAAAAACTATTTTGTTGTCTCTGAATACAACACCTTTTTCCAGGCTTGCCGCCCTTGAGAAATAAACACATTCCCCTCTGGCTTCACCGGAAAAAGACTTTGTTATATCATTGTCATAATTTAACACAAGTTTATCTCCCGCCTTTTGATACAGAAAAATGTTTTTCTTGGCATCTACATACTCCTGAAGTGATTTATGGACGTCCAGATGATTAGGTGATAAATTTGTTATAACAGCAACCGAAGGACTCTCCTCAATGGTCATAAGCTGAAAACTGCTCAGTTCAAGAATAACTTTATCACTTTCCCTGACTTCATCTATTTTGCTCAAAAGAGGGGTTCCGATATTACCTCCCAGCCAGCAGTTATATCCTTCTGCAGATAATATTTTATATATCAGTGTGGTCGTAGTTGTTTTCCCGTCGCTGCCTGTTACTGCAAAGACCTGCGCAGGACACAGATTGAGGAACACTTCCATTTCTGATGTAAGTTCGGCTCCTTTGGCCAGGGCTTCGGCCAATTCAGGTACATCCGGTCTCATACCCGGAGTTCTGAAAATCAGATCAAACCCTTCCAATCTTGATAAATATTCATTGCCCAGGCTATATTTGACAGTAAGCCCCTGGAGTTCTGCGTATGCATCTTTTAGATCTTCCGAAGTATTTTTATCGAAAGCAGTAACATCCACACCCAAGTTTACCAGATATTTAATTAAAGGAATGTTGCTGATACCAATACCCAGCACAGCTACCTTTTTGTCTTTTATACCATGCTTAAACTGCTCAAGTTTGCTATTCATAAATTTCCTCCTTAAAAATTATTTATTTTCCTATTGATTTACGAAAACATTTATAGTAAAATACATATGCGGTTCAAGTTCACGCGGATATGGCGGAATTGGCAGACGCGCATGATTCAGGTTCATGTGAGAGAAATTTCATGCAGGTTCAACTCCTGTTATCCGCACCAAAAGAGTTTGAAAATATAATTTTCAAACTCTTTTTATTTTTTAAGTCGGTTACTATCGGCTGAAGCCTCCTTCTGTCAGCCAAAATTAAAGCTGTCGGCGTCCTTTACATAGAAAAACGTCTTTACCGACTTGAAATTATATTTATTGGCCATAATCATCTGTTCTGTGCTGCCAACAAACAGAATTCCCTGAGGGTTCAGAGACATATTAAAATTTTTGTAGATATCGTTTTTGGCTTCTTCAGTGAAGTATATCAGAACATTCCTGCAAACGATCAGATCCATACCTGCCGGATATGGGTCCCTTAACAGGTTAAACTGCCTGAATTCCACACAATTTTTTACTTCATCCTTAACCTTGTAATTGTCACCCGCCATGGTAAAATATTTTTCCTTCATTTCATTTGGCAGATTTTCAAGGCTTTTAGAGGTATATACTCCAGCTTTAGCTTTTTCCAGGGCACCCATGTCGATATCGGTGGCAAGTATTCTTATTGAGCTGAGCGGTAACATTTTATTTAAAACCATGACCAGCGTGTAAGGTTCATCTCCGGTGGAACACGCCGAGCTCCAAATGTTGAGCTTTTTATTCCTGCCCAGCAGCAGCGGGAATATTTCTTTTTCAAGAACCGCCCACTGATCCGGGTTACGATAGAATTCCGATACATTTATTGTCAGATAATTTATAAACTCCTTGAATAATTCCTTGCTGTCCTTTAATGCCTGAACGTACTCTTTATATGTATCGAAATTATTTTTCTTTATCAGGGCATCAATTCTTCTCTTCATCTGCTTTTCCTTATAAAGAGTAAGATTTATTTTGGTCATTTTAAGGATTTCTTCTTTAAAACCCTCATAATCCATAATATATCCTCCTAATACTAGTATATTATAAGTATGTATGTATTCATGTTTTTAATGCCGTACTCATTGCAATAATCGAACAATATATGTTACATTAATTTCCAGTACTTAAATAAAAGGATGTACCGAGGTACATCCTTTTATTCGAACAGATTAATAATTATTTATTATCTTCATCTGCTATGCTTTCACCGATGGTATTGGTCATTTCCTCTTTGTGTTCGGTTGGAATTTCTTCACCGGGCTCAACAACTGCCTCTTCCTTTTTTGCACCGACAGGATCAATAGGATTCACTTCTTTGATGCTAAGACTGATCTTTTTAGCTTCGATGTCCAGTTCGGTAATTTTTGCTTCAACCATCTGTCCAACCTTCAGGACATCTCCCGGTTTGCCCAAACGCACATTGGATATTTGCGATATGTGAACCAAACCGTCAACGCCCTGTTCTATTTCCACAAAAGCACCGAAGGGTACAAGTCTTACAACTTTTCCGGTTATTACATTGCCAACCTCGTATTTTTCAGCAGCCTTATTCCAGGGATTGTCAGCCTGCTTCTTGTAGCCGAGAGAGATTCTCTTCTTATCCCTGTCAAATTCAAGGACTGAAACCACTATCTCATCTCCAACCTTTACAACTTCCGACGGATGCTTTATTTTGTTCCAGGAGAGCTCTGACAGGTGGACAAGTCCGTCAACTCCTCCGATATCAACGAAAGCACCAAAATCCATAAGGCTCTTTACAACACCGTTATAGGTTTTACCTATTTCGATACTGTTCCAGATTTCGTTTGAAGCCACTTCCTTATTTTTTTCAATCAATATCCTTGAAGAACCAACTACTTTTCTCTTCTGCTTGTTGACTTCAATGATCTGAACCTGCAATACCTGTTTTACAAATTCGGAAAGATCCTTAACAAATCTGTCGCTGATTTGTGATGCAGGAATGAATATTTTTACACCGCTGGAAACACCTATTACTCCGCCGTTTACCTTTTCAGTAACTTTAACGGTAACAGGCTGTTTGGTTTCAAATGCACTTTCTATTGTATCCCAGCCTTTGACAGCGTCAACCTTGGTTTTGCTTAAAACAACATTACCTTCTCCGTCGTTAACTCTTACAACAAAAACGTCAATTTCATCGCCCACCTTAAGTGATTTTTCAGGATTAAAGTCCGGATCGTTTGAAAATTCCTGAATCGGAATTATTCCATCTGATTTGAAGCCCAAATCAACAAATACTTCACTTTGATTATATCCGATAATTCTTCCTT
>JAFABO010000062.1 GCA_023426005.1 Bacillota bacterium
ATTGCGGGGTGATATTGTTTATGGAATTTTGTAACAAGTGTGGTTCATTAAAGATTAACGGCAGCTGTACAAACAAAAAATGCGATCAGCACATTAAATCCATGGTGGAATTAGCAACCGCTCAGCAAATCGAATATATAAAAGAACTTGCCGAGCAATTGGGAGAAGATATCAGCGACGTTAATCTGGAAGCTATGAGTAAATTGGAAGCTGTAGACCTTATTGATGATTATCTCGAAAGATTGGACGACTCTGAAAAAAAACTGGCCACCAATGATGTTGATGATGAAGACGATGTGGATGACGAAGATGATTTATAAAAATATCCGGTAGGACGGTTTAATAAAAGGCGGGGATGCTTCCCCGCCTTTTATTGTTGATAACTTTTGGATAACTGTTAATTTCTCATGTGTGGATATGTGAAATATCCGGGTCTGAACCTTGTATAAATATCTGAACATACTGAAAACTCAAGTGTCTAGTTGTTATGTCAATGTTATTTATTTGCTCCGGATTCCCTGTGGATAATGTGCATAAGTCTGTGAATAACGTGAAAATCATGGTTGGGGCACCTGTGGAAAACTAGTACAATATTCAGAATATTGTGCTAGTCCTTTACATTAAGTCCATATCCATATGGGAAAAGAGCGTTATAACCATCCGACTGATTATAGAGGGTTATAGGCAGCTGCTCCGGATTCCGCGGCCAGGTAACCGGCAGTCTTGCGGTAAATTCAGCGTCACCGTAAAATGCCCTTGCAATTACCCCTCCCTCTGTTCCCGGAAGCCATGCCTGTACCAGCCCATCCCACTTATCTATTTCATTGGTTATGATTCTTGGACGCCCTGAAACCAGTATGACAACTATTGGCTTTTTAGCGGCATAGGCAGCCTGAAGAGTCTTTTCATTGCCGTCCAACGCAGTTCCGCTGATTAGATCCATGCTGTCGTCATCGCCCTTCCCCTCTGCATAGGGATATTCCCCCAGTACGGCAACAATAACATCCGCCTCTTTAAGTCTTGCAATATCCGTTATTATTTTATGACCCTTTTTGCCTGCAAGCTCTTTAAAACCGTCTAATATTGTGGTGCCGCTCATCCACCGTCCAACTTCACTATCCATGCCGCCCTGCCAGGTTTTTGTCCATCCTCCGCACTGAATACCGATATTATCTGCCGCCGGCCCTATAACAGCTATATTTTGCTTGCTGCCGAAGGGTATGATATTATCCTTGTTTTTTAACAATACCAGAGATTTTAACACTGCTTCCTCGGCAATCTGCTTGTGAATTATATTGCGGACTGAATATTCATTTGCCGATATCGAAGAACCGGCTTTATTAAACTTGCCCATTTCCATCTTAACTCTGAGGACCCTTGTTACGGCATCATTTATACGCTCCATGCGTATATCGCCATTTCCCGCCGCCTCAATCAGCGCTTCATAACATTCCTTCCACTGGGATGCCTCCATGAGCACATCAATACCTGCGCCGACTGCCAGCACCACCCTGTCGTAGAAACGCTCCCCCTTGAGCTGGTGAATTCCCTCAAGATCACTTATGACAATCCCGTTGAAGCCCATATTATCCTTGAGGCGATCCTGCAAAAGATACTTGTTGCCATGATTCTTCTCATTGTTGATACTGCTGTAGGAAACCATAATACTTTTAACTCCTGCATTGATAGCTTCCTGATAAACTGAAAGATATGTATCGTTCAAGTCCTTTTGATTTATATTCACATTCCCCTGATCCATCAGGTAACCGCTGTCTCCTGTTCCGTAACTTACCGCACCCTCAGCCACATAGTGTTTCGCGCAGGCTATCACGCCGTTCTTCTGCATGGTTGTAATATACGGGATGGACATTATGCTCACAAGATCGGGATTCTCACTGAAGCTCTCATAGCTCCTTCCCCACCGTATATCATTGCTGACGGCCACACAGGGAGAGAAGTTCCAATCGACGCCGGCTGCATTAAGCTCCAGTGCTGTGGCACCTGCTATCTTGCCCACCAACTCACTGTCACCGCTTGCCCCCAGCCCGATATTATGCGGATATATCACTGTATCCTTAAGATTATTGTTGCCATGAACGGCATCTATGGCAAACAGGAGCGGAATTCCCAGCCTTGTGCCGGAGGCGGCGGTCTTATACTCATCGGTCATTTTACGCCACTCCACCATAGTATTTTTCTCAGGGGCCGACCCTCCTGCCGCCAGAACCGACCCTATAAAAAAATTCTGTATATCTTTTGAGGAAATAGACCCTCGTTCAACCTGCAGCATCTGGCCTACCTTTTCTTCAAGTGTCATCTCATTAAGGAATGTTGAAATATTTTCATCTACGGATTTTTTTTCATCATATAAGGATTCTAACTCATTGTATCCCTTATCGGGAGCAGACATATTCATTCCGGATACCGCATTGGATGCTTTACCGGATTCGCTGCAGCTTCCTGTGATTATTGAGACAAGCAACAGTACAACTAATATGGCAGCGCTCTTGTTACCCATGATCCAGCCTCCTTGCCTGTGAACTTCTATATACTATAGTATAAAATTTTCAAAAAATTAGCAACATTAGTAATAAAAGATATATGGCAGCCCCTGAAATTGCAACTGAAACGCCTGGTTTGAGCTGTGCAAATTTCAGGCATGTACTTTGTGAGCAATCCTCTGTCGAAGTTGGTATGAGCACTGTATAAATTTTCAGTTTTACTTCAATTTTGTATGGACATTTATTCAAGTTATGGTATCATTTCCTTATAGCTTTAAGCCTATTATTTTTTAAGTATCGTAAACGCGGTTTTATAGATTGGGGGTATGAATTCAATGCAATTTGGTCAATTTGATGAATCCAACAGGGAATACGTTATAACCCGCCCGGATACGCCTGCACCCTGGTGCAACTATCTGGGTTCGGTGGATTACGGCGCAATAATATCCAATAACGCCACGGGCTACAGCTTTGTAAAGTCCGGAGCCTCAGGGAGAATTACCCGCTTCAGGCTAAACTCCAGGTCCAACGACCAGCCCGGGAGATATATCTACATACGTGACAATTCCGACGGGGATTACTGGTCGGGGTCATGGCAGCCTGTTTGCAAGCCCCTGGACTTGTATAAGAGCGAATGCCGGCATGGGACTGCCTATACAACAATAAAGTCCTTTTACAGGGATATTGAAACCAGTACCGCATATTTTGTTCCTCTGAATAAATTCTACGAAGTATGGGGCTTAAAAATAAAAAACAGCGGAGCATCTGCAAGAACACTGTCCGTCTTTGGAATGGTTGAGTTTACAAATCATGACCACTATGAAAATGATACCGTAAATCTGCAGTATTCCCAGTTTATCAGTAAAACCTATTTTAAAGGGGATCACATTCTTCAGGTGATAAATGAAAATGGCAGTGAAGCGGCCTCTGATGTCGACGGAGGCTGTGATATAATGGGTGACCCTTCCTTCCGGTTTTTCGGAGTGGCCGGAGCGGAGGTGGCGGCATTTGACGGTGAAAGAGACGTATTCATAGGCAACTATAGAAATTATGGAAATCCTGCGGCGGTAGAAACCGGTAAATGCTCAAACACACCGGCTTATAACTGTAATTCCTGCGGTGCCCTCCAAGTGGATATAACCTTGAGCCCCGGCGAGGAAAAGGAAATGGTCTTCCTGTTGGGTGCGGGGAACGAGAAAATTGCCAGGGAAATCATAAACACCTATGCTGCCTCTCTCTCAAATAATACCGGCCTGATAGGGCGACAGCTTTCGGAGTTAAAGAACCTCTGGCACTCCAGGCTGGAAAACCTGCAGATTGATACTCCTGATGACAATTTTGACAATATGGTAAACGTCTGGAATGCATACCAGTGCTTTATAACCTTCCTTTGGTCAAGGGCGGCTTCCTTCCAGTACTGCGGTCTGAGGAACGGCCTGGGCTACCGCGATACCGTCCAGGATATACAGGGCATAATCCATCTGGATTACAAGCTTGCAAAGGAACGTCTCTGTCTGATGCTGTCGGCTCAGATTTCAAACGGGGGAGGTCTTCCTCTTGTAAAGTTCGACCATGTCCCGGGAAAGGTTGAAATCCCCGACGAATCGGAATATGCCAGAAAAACCGGACAGTCCTTTTACAGGGCAGATGATGCCTTGTGGCTTTTCCCCACAGTTATTACCTTTATCAAGGAGAGCGGGGATTGGAACTTTATAGATGAGATTATTCCTTATGCCGACAGGGGGCAGGCTTCGGTCTATAACCACCTGAAGCAGGCTATACAGTTCAACCTGGACAGACAGGGCCCCCACGGCTTCCCCGCCGGCCTCTTTGCCGATTGGAATGACTGCCTGAGATTGGGAGCCAAAGGCGAATCCATGTTTGTTGCATTCCAGTTATACTACGCCCTGTCCGTATTCAAGGACTTTGCTTTAAGAAAGGGATATGATCCGGATGCGGAATGGGCGGATAAGCATATGGAGAGGTTAAGCAAGGCCTTCGACGATTTTGCCTGGGAAGGGACCCAGTTTGTCCGAGGCTTTACAGAGGACGGCTACACCATAGGCTCCAAAGACAACGAAGAGGCCAGTCTCTGGCTGAATCCCCAGACCTGGGCTGTCATCAGCGGCGCAGCCGGCGGGGAAAGAGCCGGACTTGCACTCGATCAGGTATACAAGCAGCTTAATACCAAATATGGCGCCATGCTTTTTTACCCTGCATTTAAGCAGTTTGGGCTTCCTGTTGCCAGGATGGTGCTTTTTAATGAGGGAACCAAGGAGAATGCGGGTATTTTCTCACAGCCGCAGGGTTGGCTCATTCTGGCCGAAACTATTCTGGGCAACGGCAGCAGAGCTTATGAATACTTTAATGAAATAAATCCTGCCGCCATGAATGAGCAGGCCGAGATCAGGATGCTGGAGCCCTATGTTCACGGTCAGGCAACCGAAGGTATCGACACCTTGAATCACGGCCGTTCGCATGTGCACTGGCTCACCGGCACGGCCTCCACAGTGATGGTTGCCGCCGTCAACGGTATTCTGGGGCTCCAGCCCGACTATGACGGAATAAATATAAACCCCTGTATCCCTGCTGCATGGAAATCCTTCAGTATGACAAAGAAATTCCGCGGAAAGCTTCTGGAAATAAAGGTGGATAATTCAGCGGGCGTTGAAAAAGGGGTAAAGCACCTGATTCTTAACGGGAAGAAGCTTGAGGGCTGCTATGTCGCATTTGAAGAACTTTCTGATAGAAATGATATTTTGGCGGTTATGGGATAAAACAATACTTTTTGTTAAAAAACACCGGTGCTGAGCTATCACAGTACCGGTGTTTTTCATGCTCTTATTTTTTTGTATACTTAAGCAAACCTCTTCCGCAGACCCAGTGTTATAAAATATATTATTGCAGAAACGATTACGATAGTGGCACCTGTGGCAGTATCCAGGTAGTAGGACAATATCAGCCCGATCAGCCCTGAAATGGTTGAGATCAGTACAGTCAGGACATTATACTGCCTTGCGTTTGTTGAAACATTCCTGGCGGCGGCGGCCGGCAGCACAAGCAGTGAGTTTATTATCAGCAAACCTATCCACTGTATGACCAGGGTGACCGTAACAGCTATTATTGCCGTAAAGGCCAGCTCCACAGCCATGGTATTTATGCCGCGGCTTCTGGCCAGCGATATATTGACACTGACCAGTAGAACCTTATTATAAAATAAAATCCATAAAACAACTATAATTACAGCCAATATGAGCAGGATTCCCACCTCAAGGGAACTTATGCTGAGCAGGTCTCCCACAAGATAAGAGTTGTAGCTGATGCTTCCCGAAGTCACCAGCACTACGCCCAGAGCAATGGCGGCCGACGAAAACACACCTATTACAGTATCTGTTGATGTTTTGGTTTTATTTTTTATAAGTGTAATAAGTACCGAGAAAGCAACTGAAAATACCACTGCCGACCATATGGGCTGAATGATCCCTATCACACTTCCTATGGCTATTCCTGTAAAAGCTCCGTGGCCAAGCGCGTCTGAGAAAAAGGCCATGCGGTTGTTGACTATAATGGTGCCCAAAATACCGAATATGGGTGTTATAAGCAACACAGCCAGAAAAGCATTTTTCATAAAATCATATCCCAGCCACTCAAACGGCAGAATGGCATTCAACAAATTGTATATCTGGCTCAAGCTCATTCCCCCTCTTCACTGCCGCCGATTAATCCCGTCAGCCCAAAAGTCTCGGACAGCTTTTTATCGCTGTATACCTTATCCGGGGGCCCGTTCAAAATTACTGTCTTATCCAGCAGCACAACCCTGTCGGCGTGTTTTTTTACCAGATCAAGATCGTGGGATACCAGTATGATTGTCAGATCATACTTTTCCCTTATTTGGGAGACTATTTCATAAAACACTTCAAGCCCCTTCCGGTCAACCCCAGAAACCGGCTCGTCCATCAAAAGCAGCTGGGGAACAGGTTCCAGGGCCAAGGCCAGCAATACCCTCTGAAGTTCGCCTCCTGACAGAGCTCCCAGCCTTTTGTCAATCAGCCCTTCACCCTGCACCCGCGCCAGGCAGTCCGATATCCTTTTTGACATCTCTTTGGGAGTGCTTTGAAAGGCAGGTCTCCTGCCCATACATGCTGTAAACAGGTTTTTCACACTCACCGGTGCCGCAGTATCAAACTCCAGCTGCTGAGGCACATAGCCCACCATGGGCTTGGCGCTGTTCTGTCCGTTGGAGCCAGCAAAAACAATTGTTCCCTCATGTTTTACCTCTCCAAGGATTGCCTTCAGCAGCGTGCTCTTTCCGGCCCCGTTGGGACCTATCAAGGCAGTCAGTTCTCCGCAGTGCAGATGCAGGTTCACATCGTGCAAAATCTCTGTTTTCCCTATCCTTACAGAAAAGTTTTTTATTTGAGTACAGCAGTAGCCGCTGCAAGTTTTATTAACATCACATCTTTCCCTGTGTCTTGTATTTATCTCCGACATTGTAAATATCCTTTCAAGCACAAGCTGCTTTGCTTAATCCAGCCGGTAAAATCCTGCTGATTATTTAAATACCTATTTAAATAGTATACCAAAATCAGCTTGATATTTACAGTATTGCATAAAAAGCAATATCCGATTTATCCCATTGGTTTTTTATGTGCTGTTTAAAACCCGGTTATAATAAAAACAGAATATTTTACTTGTCTTATTGGGAAAAATATTCTCATTACACAAAAACTGCTTGTATAATGAATGCTCTCCCGGAATAAATAGATATTTTTTTAACAAGTAACGATTTTATATTTATTTTTTGCTCGTTTATGTGTTAATATATTAGTGATTCGAGTTTTTACAAAAACTTTTTTAAAACATTAATATTAACTGTTATAGCACGCCTCAGAAAATTTGGCGTTAACCGGCGTATCCCCTATTTTAAGTTAGGGGTGATTGTGGTATTGTTATAACGAGGCATCCATTGAAAGGCTTAAGGTAAGGATTTTTTCCCGAAGACAAAAATTTTTAAAGAACGTACACGTTCTTTTAAACCTATGTATTATAAAAATAGATTATTGGGGAGGACTAAGCAATGAATAAGTTAGACACAGCATGCATAAATACCATCAGGATTTTAGCAGCAGAAGCAGTTCAAAAAGCAAATTCCGGACATCCCGGTCTTCCGCTTGGTGCAGCGCCGATTGCATATTCCGTTTGGGCCAGGCACATGAAGCATAATCCTAAAAATCCTAAGTGGGCGGGAAGGGACAGATTCGTTCTCTCGGCGGGTCATGGTTCAGCAATGTTATATTCTCTGCTGCATGTTTTCGGCTATGACGTATCACTTGAGGATCTCAAGAATTTCAGACAGTTTGGCAGCAAAACTCCGGGACACCCCGAGTATGGCCACACTGCCGGAGTTGAAATAACTACCGGACCTCTCGGTCAGGGTGTTGCCAATGGCGTAGGCTTCGCAATGGCAGAACGCCATATGGCTGCTAAATTCAACAAGGAAGGCTACAATGTAGTTGACAATTATACCTATGTATTATCAGGCGACGGCTGCCTCATGGAAGGTGTTGCATCAGAAGCGGCTTCTCTGGCAGGAACCTTGAAACTCGGAAAATTGATACTTTTATACGACAGCAACAGGATCACTATCGAAGGCAATACCAGCATTGCATTTACAGAGGATGCGGCGAAGCGTTTTGACGCCTACGGCTGGCAGGTTCTCAAAGTTGAGGACGGCAACAGTGTTGAGGATATCAGCACTGCTATAGAAAAAGCCAAAGCTGAAACCGGTATGCCATCCATTATAATAGTTAATACCCAAATCGGTTACGGTTCACCTAAGGCCGGCACTTCCGGAGTTCATGGAGAACCCCTCGGTGAAGAGGGCCTTTCCAAAACAAAGGAATTTTACGGAATGTGCAAGGATGACTGTTTCAATATAACTGATGAGGTTGCAGGCTTCACCAGTAAGTTTGTACAGTCAGGATTAAAAGCCGAGGAAGCCTGGAACGATATGTTCAAGAAATACGCTGCCGAATACCCCGGCCTTGCAAAGGAATGGGAATTGTGGCAGACCGGCAATTATGAAGACCTTCTGCTGAAGGATGAGAACTACTGGAAGTTTGACAGCAAGCCAAACGCTACCAGAGCTGTATCGGGAAATATTATCAATTACCTGGCAAAGAAACTTCCAAACTTCCTTGGAGGCTCTGCCGACCTTGCTCCTTCAAACAAAACCTACATGAAGGATATGGGCGATTTCTCAGCTGCCGATTACAGCGGAAGGAACCTCCACTTTGGGGTAAGAGAACATGGAATGGCTGCAATAGCAAACGCTATGGCTGTTTATGGCGGTTTGAAAGCATACTGCTCGACCTTCTTCGTTTTCACAGATTACATGAAGGGCGCTATGAGATTGTCAGCTCTTATGAATGTACCTGTAACCTATGTTATGACACATGACAGCATAGGTGTTGGGGAAGACGGCCCCACTCACCAGCCTGTTGAACAGCTTGCTGCAATCAGAAGCATACCGAACTTCATAGATTTCAGACCTGCCGACGCAAACGAAACAGCTGCCGGCTGGTTTACTGCAGTTACAAATCCATCCTCACCCACCTGTCTGGTATTGACAAGACAGAACCTGCCGGTGCTTGACATCGACGGTAAAGTCGCATTAAAGGGCGCTTATACACTGTTGGATTCAAAAAATTCTACTCCGCAGGTTATCCTCATTGCTTCGGGTTCTGAGGTTCACGCTGCCCTGGATGCAGGAAAACAGCTTCAGGCCGGAGGAATAGATGCCAGAGTGGTAAGCATGCCTTCAATGGAATTGTTCGAAAGACAGACGGCTGAGTACAAGGAAAGTGTATTGCCTTCCTCCGTTTGCAGCAGAGTTGCAGTAGAAGCGGCTACCTCCTTCGGCTGGCACAAATATGTGGGTCTGAAGGGCGAAGTCATTTCCATAGACACCTTCGGAGCTTCAGGCCCTGCTGATCTTCTGTTCAAGCACTATGGTTTCACGGCTGAAAACATTGTTGCAAAAGCTAAAGCAGTTTTAACCAAATAAGAATTTATAGGGGTTACAGCTTAACCCCTTGTAATATTCAACGATAGCACCAAAAAAATCCATCCGGGAACTCCGGATGGATTTTTTATTTATAAATTATTTGTATCGCCTTATACCTGCTATGACAGCAGCGCACGGTCATTTGCGAATTCCTCGCCGCTTGCCCTGCCGAAGCGCTGCAGGAGATCCTCCACAGTGAGCTTCTTTTTGTCCTCTCCCTTGATGTCCAGAATAATACGTCCTTCATGCATCATTATCAAGCGGTTGCCATGTTTGATGGCATCGCGCATATTGTGGGTGACCATTAACGCTGTGAGTTTATCGTCTTCAATGAATTTGTCACTGAGCTGGAGCACCTTTTGAGCGGTTTTGGGATCAAGGGCCGCCGTATGCTCATCCAGCAGCAGCAATTTGGGTTTTTTCAGTGTGGCCATTAGAAGAGTCAACGCTTGCCGCTGTCCTCCCGAGAGCAGCCCCACTTTTGCATCCAGCCTGTTTTCCAGACCCAGCTCCAAATGGCTGAGCAATTCCTTATACAGTGCTCTTTCCTTGTTTTTGATCCCCCATCTCAGACCCCGGGGCTGTCCCCTGCGGTATGCAAGCGCAAGATTCTCCTCAATACCCATGTTGGCGGCCGTACCCCTCATGGGGTCCTGAAAGACTCTCCCCAGCATCGCTGCACGTTTGTGTTCAGAGTATTTTGTCACATCGGTATTATCTATTACTATTGAACCCATTTCTATGGGATATACACCTGCCGCGCAATTGAGCAAAGTTGACTTGCCGGCCCCGTTACCCCCTATCAAAGTGACAAAATCACCTTCCTCAAGCTGTAAGCTGACGTTGCGCAACGCAACCTTCTCATTTACCGTTCCGGGATTAAAAACCTTATATATTCCATTAACCTGGAGCATTAGTCACCCTCCTTGATAGATATTTTAATTGGGTGAAGATATGTTTTGAATACCGGCAAAGCCAATGCTATGGCCACGGTTATCGCCGTAAACAGCTTCAGATCATTTGCGGGCATACCCAATTTCAGCACAAATGCAATGATAATACGGTAGGTCATGGCACCCAGAGCCAGTGACAGCAGCCGGCTGAAAAAACTCTTCCGCCCGAAAAGCACCTCACCTATAATAACTGACGCCAAACCTATAACTATAGATCCCGTACCCATCTGTACATCCGCAAAGCCCTGGCTTTGTGCAATCAATGCACCGCTGATTGCAACCAGACCGTTGCTGATTACCAGCCCTGTGATCTTCATCATATTGGTATTTATACCCTGTGCCCGGACCATGTGCGGGTTGTCCCCGGTGGCACGTATGGCAGAGCCTATTTCGGTTCCGAAGAACCAATATAAAATTCCCACCACTGCCGAAACGCAGATAAAACCTAAAACTATAACAGCATCTCTTTTACTCATGCCCAGTTTTGTAAACGGTGTATAGACTGTGTCCATACGCAGCAGAGCTACATTGGCTTTTCCCATGATATGCAGATTGACCGAATAAAGAGCAATCATGGTCAGAATTCCGGATAACAGTGCCGGTATCTTGAGCTTTGTGTGCAGCAGTCCTGTTATCAGACCGGCAGTCAAGCCTCCCAACAGTGCAAGAGCAGTTGCCGCAAAGGGATTGACTCCAAGACTTATTGCCTTGGCGGCTATGGCGGCACCCATTGCAATACTTCCCTCAACAGTCAGATCTGCAATATCTAAAATACGGTAGGTTATATATACCCCTATTGTCATAACGGCCCATAACAGCCCAAGGGATATGGCCCCAAGAAATATATCCAACATTACATTCACCCGTTTTCCATTTTATCTTCAAAGTTTGTGATTATATTTTATGATAGCTTTTTGATTAATTGGCCTTAATTACGTACTGTTCAAGATCTGCGGGTATCTTAAGCCCTATTTCATCGGCTGCGGCTCCGTTTATTGCAAAATCAAAGTTCTTGGAACCTTCAATCGGCATTGTGGCAGGTTCTGCTTCACCTCTTAATATTTTAACCGCCATCAGTCCCGTCTGGTAGCCCAGATCCCTGTAGTTTATACCCAGGGTAGCCAACCCGCCCTTGTCAACCATACCGGATTCCCCGCATATGACAGGTATCCCGGCTTTGTTTGTTACACCGCTGACGACAGGCATTGCTGAAGCAAAGGTGTTGTCGGTCGGTATATAAATTGCATCACACTGTGTTACTATTGACTGTGTTGCCTGTTGAACATCATTTGAATTGGTAACGGTAGCTTCCACGTATGTCAGCCCCAGCTTTTCAATGGCTTCTTTGGCAAGCTTTGCCTGTAAAATGGAATTATCCTCACTGGAGGTGTACATCACTCCCACCTTTTTTGCATCCGGCACCAATTTGACCAGCAAATCCATTTGCTCCTTAATTGGATTCATATCTGTAGTACCGCTGACATTTCCTCCGGGAGCAGTATTGGAATTTACAAGCTTGGCCGACTCAAAATCAGTTACTGCTGTTGCCAGTATTGGTATTTCTGTTGTCTTGCCTGCAATGGACTGGGCTGCGGGAGTTGCTATTGCAAGCACCAGGTCTGCCTTATTGCTTACAAAACGGTCACTGATGGTGGAAAGATTGCTCTGATCACCCTGAGCATTCTGCAAATCAATTGTTATTTTTTCTCCATCCACATATCCATTGTCTTTCAAGGCTTCTATAAAGCCCTCCCGTGCGCTATCCAGCGCATTGTGCTCCATGTACTGAACGATACCGATATTCAGTTTTTTTGCGTCAGCCCCGCCTGTACTATTTGAGCTGCTGTCTGAACTGCCGCTTGAGCCGCAGCCCGCTACACCTGCCATCATGGCAACTACCGTCAATAACGCCAAACCCCTGTTAATTTTTTTCATAACCGTTCCTCCGTCCTACATTTAATTAATTTATTATTCAATAGCTCACTTTGAGCTGCTTTGAAACAATGTCCGTAAAAAGTGAAAACCACCAAATTGTATCAAAAAACTTTATACTTTCCTGGATAATAAAAAATCGCCTCCCATAATAAACTTACTACAGGGGCGAATTTATATCGCGGTACCACCTTGCTTCATTGCTTACACAATCTCACACGAACAACTGCTATTGTTCTTCCACTATAACGGGCGGATCCCGAAGCCGCCTACAGGGTATTTGCCTTTGAGCGCACAGCTCCCAAGATGAATTCACAGTACCTATCCTGCCTTCTCTCACCGGCCGAAGGCTCTCTGAAGGATTTGGTAAAACTGCTACTGGTTCTTGATCATCGCTTTTACATATTTTATTGCATCTTTAATTGTATTTTTATAAATACTTGTATGCGATATTTTACTATACACTAAAACTTATGTCAACCAGTAAATATATCTATTTTAACACAAAAGTATTTGTATCAATTATACTATTTTACTCCAATTAATCAAATGAATTTTTTTAACTCTTTTCTGGATGGACTCAGAATGGCTTTTTCAGAATGGCCTTTGCTTACGAATTAATCGTATTTCAATTACTTTTTATTATTTATTAGTATATTTTTATTGACAAACGATAATTGAGGAGTTATATTAGAAAATGGTAAGGTGAGATAAAGAAGATAAAAGAAAAAATATATTGCATATTTTTGGAGGTTTCATATGAAGCTGCAATTGCCCGGGCAAAAAAATTTGAGTCATATTGTTGAGGTTATGTGTACCGTATTTCAGGTTATGGGTGTAATATTGGTCGGCTCCCTTCCCTGGACGTTGAATAACTACCTGCTCTTTAAAAACAGCTATGTATCCGGCAATGTTTATTATTCCATGCTGATACTGCTCTTTTTATCGGGTATCTGTGCCTTTTGTATTTTAGGGCATTCAAAAAAGATCCTTCGCAGCATAAATAAAAAAGACCCTTTTACCCTTGATACGGCAAATAGAATCAAATATATCTCCTACTGGTGTTTACCCATAGCTTTCGCTTACCTTGCCGCAATTTATTTTATACCCTCTGCGTTTGTACTTTTGGTGGGATTAACCTTTTTATTCCTTTCAGCCTGTATTTTTATAATAGCCCGGCTATTTTATCAGGCGGTTAACTACAAGCAGGAAAATGATCTGACAATTTAGAGAGGAGAAAAGAGATGCCTATCATAGTAAATGTTGATGTAATGCTGGCCAAGCGGAAAATGAGCTCAACCGAGCTGGCTGAAAAAATTGGAATCACCACTGCAAACCTGTCCATATTAAAGACCAATAAGGCAAAGGCAATCCGCTTCTCCACACTTGAGGAAATATGTAAGGCACTCAACTGCCAGCCTGCCGATATACTGGAATATGTTCCGGAAGAGGAACCTGCAAAATAGGTTACCCGCATACAATCTAAAAACTGAAAACTTTTATAATTTTTATTAACTGAAAATAATACTTAACATTAAATTTAATTTTCTAAAAAAGAATATTTACAAGTCCGTTTTGAATTATGCCTTTTATAGTAACTCAATTTAAAAAACCAAGTAAAGGAGTATTACCATGGAAGATCAAAAAAAACCTCTGACAGAACCGCCTAACAATGCACACCCTTATTATAAGCCTTATATACCGAGAAACAAAACACCGGAATATCAAGCCTTTAAATCAAAAGTAATATCCCGGAAGGGGTTTATTATTACCATACTAAGCATCCTGCTGGCCCTCCTTTTTACAGAGACCATTTTTCTCGGCACTGCCGGCATATCTGTTCCAATATTCGCCATAGTCTTCTATTCCAGCCTGTTTTACTACTTCCGTGAAAATGAAAAACCCATTAACAAAACAGGCATATACCTGACAATTCCCGTGTTTCTTCTGGCCTTCAGCTTTTTCCTGCACTACAACCCCAGTACCCAGTTCATAACCTGGCTTACCTTAATCGGGCTCATATGTATCCAGCTTGTCATGCTGGGCACCAATCCGGCGGCAAGTCTTTTCTCATATGACATGCTGTCCAGGGTAATGTCAAAAATTATCGGACACTCCTTCATGAACTTTGGGATGCCCTTTTTCTCCCTGGAGTTCCTGAAAAAGAGAAGAAAAACACATAGCTCGGGTAAAGCAACACTTATACTTATAGGTCTGGCTATTTCATTACCCGTTGTGATAATTCTGCTGGGCCTGTTTATGAGTGCCGATGCGGTTTTTGAAAATGCTGTCAACAGTGTTGTTGGCTTCATAAATGTGGATTTCGGCAACATATTTGCCGACCTGTTCCTGGGATTCTTCGGCGGAATCTTTCTTTCTGCCGTACTGCTGGGTCTTAAATTCGAGGAACATGAGGAAAAAGCAGCCGGGAAAATCGGAAATTTCATTGATGGGCTTGTTATCGGCACTTTCCTGACTATAATCAATATTTTATTGATCGCCTTTGTGGGCTTCCAGTTCGTTTACCTTTTCGGAGGGACTATCAATATCACCCTGTCGGATTTAACCTACGCCGAATATGCAAGGAGGGGCTTCTTTGAACTTACCGCCGCATCCGGCATCATATTTTCCATTGCACTTTTTGTTATGATAATGACCAAAAAGAAAGAGGATAAACTGCCTGCGTGGGTTAAACTCTGCACTGTCTCCCTCTGCCTGTGCAATGGTGTTTTACTGGTGTCGGCTATAAAGAGAATGCTTTTATATGTTGACGCTTACGGATTAAGTGTTAAACGCGTCCTGACACTATGGCTCATGTGCCTTATCGGTCTATGCCTGGTCTGGATGGTTATTAAATGCTTCAACCCTAAATTAGATGTAATGAGACTTATCGGCATCACTGTCGTTACATGTGTTTGTATTTTAAGTCTCACAAATACCGAAAGATTAATAGCCCGCTATAATATCGACCGCTACATCAGCAGCCCCGGCAAGATAACCCTGGATGTTTACCATCTCGGCCGGCTGTCCTATACTGCTGCTCCCGAAATTGTACGTTTAAGAGATTTGAATTCCGACGGAAATCAGTTTACCAGGGCTGACATATTAGAAATATTACAAAACCAGAAGGCGGCCCATGAAAGCAGACATAAACTCTATGGCTTTACGCTGGACAGTATTGGAGCGCAGGAGGTGTTTTCCGGCACATCAAAATAACAACAGGTTAATGATTGACATCTTGCCGCCCAAATGTTATAAAGTAAGAAAAACTGCCATGATGGAATAAATACCTGTAGAGGAAGTATTATATGTATGTAGACACAAATGAATTATTTTTATACCGCAAGTTTGAAAAGCAGAGGTTATTTGATAATATTACCGGTATAATCAACGACTATGAAAATATCAACTACGAAGAGATTAAAAAAATCATATATCCGTGCGCCAATGAACTGATAGAGTTTGGAATGCACTGCGGCTTTGAAGGCAATCTGTGGCACTGCTTTCTGACCTACCTGCTGGTCAATAATGAAAATGCCTATTCCAGGTCTCTTGAAATAGGCGGCTCAGCGACGGGTACTATTACTCAGCTGGCCTTAAATGACTTCAGGATTTTCAAGCAATTATTTGATTTTGATCTAACCTTGATTGATAAGGTGCTTGGTTTGGATTGTCTGTGCTTTATTTCAGACTTCAGCAATCCGGACAGCTCAAAAGCACTGATGGATGCTGATATAATAGAGGCTTTCAGGAACCTTACTGACAATCTCAGGCGTTCCGAAGACCCGCAGGTTTTCTGCAAGCATACCAGCGCTTTTTACAGACAGTACGGGGTCGGTAAATTTGCAATGTACAAAGCCTTCAAGGTATGTCCCGGCGGACAATCGGCAGATATAGTTCCCATCACAAATACAGGGAACATATACCTGGATGACCTTGTAGGCTATGAGCTGCAAAAGAAGGAGCTCATCAAAAACACTGAAGATTTTATAAACGGGTACAAGGCAAATAATGTATTGCTGTACGGCGACAGCGGTACCGGCAAATCCTCAAGCATTAAGGCCATTCTCAATGAATACAGCTCCCGGGGACTCAGGATGATAGAAGTGTACAAGCACCAGTTCGGCTATTTGCAGGAAATAATCCAGCAGATAAGGAACCGGAATTACAAGTTTATAATCTATATGGATGACCTTTCCTTTGAAGATTATGAAACAGAGTATAAATATCTTAAGGCCATTATAGAGGGAGGCCTTGAAATGCACCCGGGCAATGTCCTCCTGTATGCAACGTCCAACAGGAGACACCTAATACGGGAAAAATGGAGCGATAAGGACGACAGGGACGATGATCTTCACACAAATGATACCGTTCAGGAAAAATTGTCGCTGGCTGCCCGCTTTGGACTGTCCATCCTTTATATTTCGCCGAATAAAAAGGAGTTTAACAATATTGTGAGAGTTTTAGCCCGGAAAAACAGCATACTCCTCCCTGAGGAAGAGCTGTTCCTTGAAGCTAATAAATGGGAGATGCGCCACGGCGGTCTATCGGGCAGAACAGCCCAGCACTTTATAACCTATCTCAAAACCAAATTATAATTTCTTTTGGAGCCTGTTTACCACAGGCTCCATTTATAGATACATTTATATTGATTAGAATTATTCACTATTCATTCAGATATATACTTACCTTGTTTTGGATCAACTTAGCTGTCTCTTCGGCTGTCTTCTTTCCTGAGAAGAAATCTTTCACACCCTCCGATATAATCTGTGAAGCCTGTTCTTCAAAGTAGGGCAATACCTCCAACTCATCTATCATTTTGTCCACCATTTTAACATCTTCTTCATTCAAAGCCCTGACTTTACGCCCCTTATCCTTGTAAGCCATATACATATAGTTCCGTTCAATCTCACTTTTGGCTTTCTTTTCAAGGGCACTTATGCTCATAGGGAATTGATACATATCATCTCTGGCTTGTATTTCATCTGAAAGAAGCAACTTGATAAATTCCCAGGCCTCTGCCTTAAGTTTTGAATTGTTGCTGATCCCATAAGTCCTCCCCTCATAAATTATATTCGGTGCCTTTTGGGAACTGTATGAAGGCACATTATAAAATTCCACTTCACCGTTCATAAGACACTGGGCTTGAATAACTCCCTGATAATTACTAAGGTAGCTTCTCATAAATCCAATTGTTCCCGGATCAAGCATTTTATAGAGTTCAGAAATATCAAGCTTTGGGCTGCAAACGCCTTTATCAGAAAACTCCTTTACGAAATTCAGCAAATCAATAAATTCCCTGGAGTCAAAACTGCAGCTCCTTTTATCCAGATCAATAAAATTACCGTACTCACTCAGAAAAATCATACTGAATATACCTTCCGGCGACATCTTTTCCAGAGCATACTGATCCGGTTTTCCATCCCCGTCGTTATCCCTGGTGATCTTTTGAGCCATTGATAAAAAGTCCTTCCAGGTCCACTTGGAGTTGTCTATACTGATTCCTTCTTTATCCATTATGCTTTTATTGGCTGCAAATGGGGCAAGACTGAAATTTATAGGCATTACAAACAAATCATTATTAAACTTGAAAGCATTTAAAATATTCTGCTTGTAGTTGTTTATATCAAAACTCTTATCGTTTTTTATTATTTCACTAAGGTTTGCCAAAGAATTTTTATCTATATATCTTTTATAGGGGAGACCCTCCATTTCCACAATATCCGGACCTTTACCCGCCATTAATTCGGTACTTACGGCCTTCCTGTAATCCTCTTCCGCCTTTTGAGCCCTGTTCATTTCATCCTCACCGGGACCATCTGCACTTGAACTTATGGTCGCTGCCGAAAAATCCCTCAGATCTACCTTTATGTCAGGGTACTTTTTCCCGAATTGGGCGATTGCAGACTCCAGATACTTTTCAGAATACCTTGTATATATACTGAGGGTTTTCTGGTCTGCCGCATTCCGGGCTGCCTTGGAGGGGGAATATTTATAGAGCAAAGAGATACTCCTGTTCCCTCCTGATGAGCTGTCCATCTTAAAAGCCAATATGTAAATATTATTATCCTTATCAAAAAGAAAATCATTCGTATAGATCCCTGCATCCAGAAGTGACGACTGCTTAAGATCAAATACATATCCTTCTGTTTTGCCCTCAGGGGTGCATGCTATAATACCTTTTTCAGTTAAAAAATATAGCTTCTTATTTATCAGGCTATACTTCATCTCATGCATAAAGTGTCCGGCACTCAGCTCTGCCAGCAGTTTACCCTTATCCTGCCCCAAACTGATTATTTCAACAGACGATTTACCGGACTCACCGGTTGAGGCTCCCATAAGCAGGTTATCCTTCTCATCAATTTCAATGAAATCTGTCTTCTTTGCTTCAATTTCTTTGATCTTTTTGCCGTCAGGGTTTAAAATCTCAATCTTTTCCCTTCTCTGAAGCAAATATATATTTCCTTTTGTATCAACGGCAATATCGGTTATTCCTGCCTGCTCATCGGTATAGGTCCTCTTTCCCAGGTCAAAGCTTTTTTGTTTTTCCCCTTTTGAATTATATACCTCTACCGAGCTTTCAGCTTCTCTTTTTTTGTCTCCCTCTTTAATTAATCCGTATTTTTCTCTGACCACATACCTGTTGTCCTGTGAGTCAAGGGTAAAAATAGCATCTGAATAATCACATTTGTATTCCTGAACTCTTTTACCATTTGCGTCTACAGTAACATTATAAATGGCCTTTTCCCTCTGTTCGGTTAAAATCAGCCGGTTCCCGGAATCCAGGGCTATTCTCATGCCGGCATTCTTGAGTCCTATTTCCTTACCGAGATCCTGCTCCTCATAGTTTGATACATTATTCATATCTAGAACATTGGCTGCTGTCGCTTTTTTATCGTCATTGCCGCAGGCACTTGCACCCATAACAACCAATGCAGCTAATATAATACATGTTATCCGTTTTGTCATCTGATATACCACTTGTCCTTTCTCCGATGTCGTTTCTTCAAAATATAACCAAATGCAATATACCATAATATATAAGAAAAGGGAATAGAATCAAACCCTTATTCTGCACCTTCTGACTAAATTTACATTTTGTTCATATTAACTGCGTATCTTATTAGAAATCACTGGAAATAATAGAAATAATCATATTTTGTGATTACTACAAGTTAAACTGCTATTTGAAAGGAGAATTTGTATGGGTGATAAGGGTAGCGCCAAGAAGGCGCCAAAAATGTCAAAAAAAGAGGCCAGAGCTGCTAAAATCGCAGCCCGCAACACTAAAAATGCCGAAGAAGCTTAGACAGAAAAATGCACTGATTACCCCAATGGTACTCAAAAATAAAACATACACCGCATAATAAAAAATGAAATTGCTGCTTATATGCAATTTCATTTTTTTCTGAATCATCCCAATAATGTTGATTTGTCACCTACATAGTAAATGCAAAGTTTGTGCAGCGGCCTGGTCATAGCCACATACAGGAGTTTTATATCCAGCTCACTTTCGGGGTAGTTCTCCATGTTGACATTTGAAAGGAGGACAACATCGAATTCAAGTCCTTTTGACAAATAAGAAGGCACTATTACTATTCCGCTTTTGTATTCTTTCTCATTTCCGGTTATCAGACCAATATCCTTATGGTTTTTTTTCAAGAGAGGCAGCATCTGCCAACATTCCTCCATAGTCTTGCAGATTACGGCTATGGTTTTGTGTCCAAGCTTTTGATAATCCTCTATTTTTTTAGATATGTCCCCGGCAACAGTATTAAATGATGGCATGGAAATATATTCAACTGGTTCACCGTGCCTTATAACAGGCTTACCTCTGAAACCCTCAAGCTCCTTGAACTTTCCCATTACCGCATTTGCTGCTTCCATTATCTCGACGGTTGTTCTATAGCTCTGTTCCAGGGTTAGAAATTCACACTTCTTACCCTCAAAAACCTCTTCGACAATTTCTTCCCACTGCCGTACACCCCTGTAGGAATGTATCCCCTGGCACAAATCCCCCAGTATGGTGAAGGAGCTATCCTTTACGATCTTTTTTAGTACAAAAAACTGGAATGCGCTGAAATCCTGAGCTTCATCTATTACTATATGCTTAACGGGCACCTTCTCATCCATACCGTAAATCTTGTATTTCAAATATATTATGGGGGCCAGATCCTCCAGCTCCAGCTGCTTGCTCCTCAGGATTTCCAACGTATATTTCCTTGTAAACTCAGAAACTTCTGCGCTCGCATACCTGCCTGCCAGCTCATTAAAAGTCCCGCTGTCCTCCACCAGTTCGCAATAGTATTGATATGGGCTTAACTTGGGCAGCCTTTCCACATACTCCTTGACCAGAGTCTTTGATACCTTTTCAATTTTTTCTATAACGCGGTCTCTCTTTTCAAAGGCTTCCAGTACTGCTTTCTGCCTCTGGGTCTCATCCGGTATTTTCAACCTGGCTATTGCAACTTTTTTGTCGCATTCTGCTTCAATCTGTGCTATAAATTGCTCCTTGCTGGTTTTGAGCCTTGAGGCCAAACTCTTCTTAATTTCATTCATCCGCTGGGCAATGGGCCACATGCTGTACTGGGTCAGGAAGAGCTTGTTGATTTCATCATATGTGTAAATCACCTTGGTACCCAGCATGAAATCCTGCCCGGGTATAAAGGCTTTCTCTATTTTAAGAATGTAATTGTCTATTATTTCTTTAAAATGCATTGAGGTTTTTAGCACCGACGCCTCTCTGACCCTGTTGTTATAGGCTGTCTGTTCTGATGTGGTATTATGGTTGACAAACTTATTCAGCTTGTCGTTTGCATCGGTGAGATTGAATTTTTTTCCTATAAGCTCCATTGCGAAATCTTCAAAGGTGGTCTGCTTTACCCGTTCAACTCCAAGTTCAGGTAAGACCTCAGATATATAATTCAGGAATAATCTGTTTGGTGCTATTATCATGAAATTTTCCGGTTCAAAAGTTTTTTCAAAGGTGTAGATAAGATATGCTATTCTGTGAAGTGCTATCGTGGTCTTTCCGCTGCCCGCAACCCCCTGGACAATGAGCGGTTTCCACATAGGGGCCCGTACGATTCTGTTCTGTTCTTCCTGTATTGTTGAAACTATTTCCTTGAGCCTGTTCTCTGCATTTGCTCCCAGGTAAGTCTGCAGGAATTCATCATTGGTAGTTATATCTATGTCAAATATCTCTTCCAGCTTGCCGTTGTTAATGGCAAATTGCCGTTTAAGGAGCAGGTCCCCATCAATTGTACCATCAGGGCAGATATAGCCGGAAGCTCCCAACCTTCCTTCATAATAAAGGTTGGCTATTGGCGCACGCCAATCCACAATTATTATTTCCTGATCCTCATCTCTTGCAAGGGACATTTTTCCTATATAGAGATTTTCGGTCTTATCCGTTCCCGATTCCTTAAAGTCGACCCTCGCAAAATAAGGTTTGTCTCTGGCAGTATACAGGTTTCTCACCTTCAGCGCCAGTGTATCGAAAAGCATGGTATTCACAATTATACTGGTATAATCGGCACTGTTGTCTCCACTCATGTGTCTCTGTACATATTCCAGTTCACTTCCTATTTTTGTTCTCTTCTCCAATGCTCGCTCCAGACTTTTCTCAACATAGTCCAGAGTATACCTGCACCTTTCAAGCTCTTCCCTGTAGGCCGGATGGTTTGCAGCTGACATAATTCTACCTCCCTCTACGTGCCGGCGGTAATTGTATAAAGTCATAAACCGTAATTGACTTTGGTAAAAAGCATCATGGGTTTCAATCAGCTTTACCCATACATACCAATGCGCCCCGGCCTTGAAGGACGGGGTACCTTTGCACGTCATTAAAATATTTTGGAATTCTTACTGTTTTTTCAAACAGACTTCTATTATATATTTTCCCATTCTCAAAATCAATGCTTGTAACAAAGTCTTAAAAAAGATGTTGGAACACTTTAACTAAATTAGAAAACCCGTTTCGAATTTAATATGTTATGCTATAAACTCAAAAAAAGAATAGGATTTCTCCTATTCTTTCTATGCTGTATTACTATGGTCTGTTATAAAAATATGTGCGGAACTAGTTTAATTCTATTGTCTCAGAATCTATGCTAAGTACATCACTAATAGTAAGTTTTAAACCTGTTGCATTCTCAGGCACTTCATATGCGGCACCGCCTCTTTTTTCTGTCTTGGCAGCCACAGCACCGTCAATTACTTCCAGCTTTTCAGCCTCCAATTCTGTCATCCCACCTAGTGAGACAGAATAAGTTTGTCCTGCACCATCTTTTAATTCAAACATCATAATTGAGCTTAACGCCTGTTCTTCGTCAGTATTATTTTTTACGTTCATATCTATTAAAAGATATCTATTACCGTCTTCCGGTTCAAAAAGTGATACTCCTTCACTGAACTTAACACCAATTATCGTATATTCCACATCAGCCACAGTAACTGTCTTGTCCAATTTAGTCCATCCGTCTTTTGCTTCAGCTGCTGAATCGGCAACTGCTGTCGTTGCCGCTGACTCTTCTGCTTCCACAGATTCCTTGGCGGTTGATGTTGAAGCCGCTGCGGGCACGTTGTCTGTCCGGGCTGCTGTGGTACCGGTTTCTGTTCCGCACGCACCTAAAGTTAAAATGATAATTGATACTAACAATATTCCAAAAAGCTTCTTCATTATTTCTCTGCCCCCTATAAACTTTTCATTAAAATAAACGCTGGTCATCTTTTGGCCAGCGTCAATTCAAACTTTCAAATTTTTACACCAACTTAAGCTGCCGTAGTCTCGGCTGCCTGAGCTTTTGGCTTGTAAAATAATGCAAGGATACCGCCTACGATCAACATGAACGTACCTAATAATGATGCCGGGGTTAAAATTGCAGGTACAATTGCTGCCAACAAAAATACAATTGCACTGATTTTCTTTAACTTCCCTATCAAAATTACTGCTATCAGTGAAAGAATACCGCCGACAGCTAACACATACCCACAGTTTTTTATCTTTTCCAATGCATTAAGCTCATCTTTTACATCTACCCCTAAATCATCAGCAGTTGAACTAATTTCTTCAATCTGGCTCTTATAATCATTATAATCGTTAACCCAGTATAGGCCTAAACCCATTGATGTTAATACTCCAATGATTACAATTATAGTTATTGCTATTCTCATCTTAAATCCTCCCCGTTGATTTTATTAAATTCATCTCATTTTACCAATTATTATCTTTACTGTCAATACACTACATTTTATGACAATTTCAGACACACCATTCGACGGGCAACTAGTAATACTTTATATTAATAGTCTTCATTTTTTATTCTAATTTAGTGAAAAATTACAAACATCATTAAATATTTTGTCGTAATTTAGAG
Source organism: Bacillota bacterium (assembly GCA_023426005.1). GTDB lineage: Bacteria > Bacillota > Clostridia > Acetivibrionales > DSM-1351 > Ruminiclostridium. The sequence goes on from JAFABO010000062.1 coordinate 23,831, forward strand.
GTGTTTTTTCAAGAGAAATTCCTTTTAATTTTTGTGTAAACTCAAAAAAATTATGGTAACCATCAAAGAAAATAAGTGGTAAAGCATGAGTACAGCTATTAAGAAATGGCTTCTAAAATTTCAGGTATGTATTTTGTGAGCTTTCCATTTTTTGAAGTTATTACGGGAGCACTATTGAATGTTTCGCAAAGACTTTGTAAGCTTACTTTAAAAACTGTTACGAACCATTAAAAGTCGCCTGGGAGGCGAAGGCTTTAAACCATAATTGACTTTTGTAAGCTAAAACCACCACAGTTCAGGGAGTAAATACTAAAGTACCTTAAGTTGTTTAAGTTTTCTAGTATATATGGGAGACTACCTCACGGATTTGAGTCTGGAAACAATGCACTTTTGTGCAGCTTTCTTTGCAGACAAAGAAAGCCTTGAGTAAACTATCCTCAAGACCAAAGGCCTCAAGAATAAAGAAAGTAATTATTTAAGTTAGCCGCCTCCAAACACAACAAAACCCCAAGCTATGAGCTTGCAGGCCCAAAGTCTT
>JAFABO010000157.1 GCA_023426005.1 Bacillota bacterium
ATAATATGTGTAGGACTAAAAGACGACGGAAATAAAGGAATGGAAATGAATATAGGGTGGAATATTGAAACTTATATAACCATAGCAGCCTTAATAATAACCCTGATACTGCTGTACTTATTAATAAAAATCGATTGGAAAAGTTATGGACTTTTATTTTTAATAAGCTCTGCAGTAGGTGTAATATTATGCTATATTTTTATCGGCCTCAATTTATATGAATTTCCTTATAGACTTTTCCCCGCAATATCAAAGATACCTTTTACGGTTATTTTAACTGTATTTCCCTTCTATGTTTTACTTGGAGTCCGTTACAGTCCCGCAGAATGGCACAGGAAGATCTTTTTTTACTGGGTTATGGTCCATATCGGTATGCTTGGTGAGGTCCTTGCCGAAAGCCGGACCCAGCTGATCAAATATCTGTCGGGATGGGATGTTTGGGATTCCTATACCTGGTGGTGGATATACCTGCTGGTATTTGAGTGGGTAGGGGGGATAATCATCCCGCAGGACAAAAGAAAGCCTCTGACAAAAGATACATTAAGCTTTGGCAAGATTGGATGGTTTATAATGCATTTCATCCTGATCGTCACTATTTTCCTGGCAGGTGTATATACGGGGATGGCGCTGAAATAGGGGCATTTGAACAGTTCCCAGTCAGCCGCCGGTGGGTTTCCGGAAGCAAACGGTCCTATTAATCATTACCAAAGTCAAAGCCGGCAAGCTTTAAAAAGCTTACCGGCTCCAGCCATACATTTGGCGCGCCCGGCAGAGATCGAATCCACAACCTTTTGGTCCGTAGCCAAACGCTCTATCCAATTGAGCTACGGGCGCATATAAAGCACATACATATTAACGTGCACATAATATATTAATACATATTGATTAAAAAAGCAACAGTTTGTTTTATTTACCATGCAAAATTTTACTTGCGGAATACTTGCTGAAAAAAATTTTACTTGAAGAACAGCTTAAACATAATATCTCTGCTGTAATTGCCGAAACCCTTTCCAAAGAGAGTCACACCGCCGGCATTTATGGCATCAGGGAGAATCGCTATTTTAAAGGACCAGTATTTCTGGCGGATATCCAGAGAGGAGAGAGATACATCAGAGACATGAATTCCGTCAATATAAGTTCCTTCCTGAGATATCCTAATTGCCTTATAAAGTCCGTATTGCCCCACGTTCAGGCTCCACCATTCGGGGGTGAACTTTCCGCGGCTGTATCCAAAGTCACCCGGGCTGGTCCAGTGGCCCAGCTTTTGCTCATTGAGGAAGAAAGTTATATCAGACGGCCAGTTATTATTTACACCGGGTGCCTCAGAACCGAGTTCCATTGATATCTCCAGTTCTTCAGGCTGCTGTGCCGACAGGAGAAAATTCGGGACCTTGTATTCAACATACCCTTCTGTAAACCATAGTATACCGGCATTAACTCTTTCAGGGTCCAAAAAGTATCTGGGATCGTCAAATTGTCCGATAACTTTTTCGGGCGTGGCAATTCCGCAGGTGGGGGTTACGCTGAAGTCGGAGTAATGCCCGATAGGCATGGAAAATTCGTGAAAATTGCGGGCTTTTAACTGCTTGCTTGGAAAAATAATTTCTATTGTATCAACGTCCAGGTAACAGAGCTTCTGTACCGACCCATTGGCGCTTTTGCGCTCGCAGCGGATAATTTCAGCCCTTTCAAGCTTCTTGACATGCATTGTTACAATAGCACTGCTCAGCTCCAATTGTTGAGCCAGCTGTTTTATATTTAATGGATTTTGAGCCAGCAGGTTAATAATTTTGATGCGAACATCACTGCTTAGGGCTTCATAAACTGGCAGCCATTTCTCTGAGATATCTGTTTTCATTAAAGCATAATCCTCCAATGCAAGAATTAATACAAGTATAAATTACCTTCTGCCTTTTGTAAATACAGATATTAAATATACATGAAGTGAACATGATCATTTCAATTTTAAAAAGTTGAAGTATACGGAGTACTGGGAGGATTATACCGGCTTTTTGGGGTTTGCTATTGACAGTGTGAGGATACAAGGATATTATATAGTTATTAATATTATGGTTATTTAATTAATAAATCTATTAACCTGCTTGGGAGGATTTAATATGGGCAAAGCTAAGATGATACTGAATAAGGATTATGTAATCGGTGAGGTTGACAAAAGGATTTACGGCTCATTTATAGAACATCTGGGGAGAGCTGTTTATGGCGGAATTTATGAACCCGGACACCCCACCGCCGATAAATACGGTTTCCGTCAGGATGTGGCAGCAATGATAAAAGAGCTGCAGATACCTATCGTAAGATATCCAGGAGGAAACTTTGTATCGGGCTACAACTGGGAAGACGGAGTAGGTCCGGTTGACAAAAGGCCAAGGCGTACCGAGCTTGCCTGGATGACAACAGAAACCAATGAAGTCGGAACAAATGAATTCTTTACCTGGGCGAAAGAAGTGGGAGCTGAAGTAATGATGGCTGTAAACCTTGGAACAAGAGGAGCCGACGCTGCAAGGAATCTGCTGGAATACTGCAACCATCCCGGCGGCACATACTGGAGCGATCTCAGAAAAGCGCACGGGTACGCTCAGCCTCACAATATAAAAATCTGGTGTCTTGGAAATGAGATGGACGGCCCCTGGCAGATCTGCGCAAAAACTGCTGATGAATATGGCAGATTGGCTTGCGAGACGGCTAAGGTCATGAAGTGGGTCGATCCAACCATTGAATTGGTTGCCTGCGGAAGCTCAAGCAGTGCGATGCCTACCTTTGCACAATGGGAAGCCACTGTGCTCGATCATACTTATGAACATGTTGACTATGTTTCACTCCATACGTATTACGGCAACCGGGACAATGACACGGCCAACTTCCTTGCCAGATCCATGGATATGGATGCATTCATCAAGTCGGTAATATCAACCTGTGATTATGTAAAGGCCAAGAAGCGCAGCAAGAAGAAAATCAACCTTTCCTTCGATGAATGGAATGTCTGGTTCCATTCAAATGAAGCCGACAAAAAGGTTGAGAGATGGTCGGTCGCTCCTCACCAACTGGAAGATAAGTATAATTTCGAGGATGCGTTGCTGGTCGGAAGCATGCTGATAACCCTTTTAAAGAATGCAGACAGAGTGAAAATGGCATGCCTTGCACAGCTTGTTAACGTTATTGCCCCAATTATGACCGAAAATAACGGAGCTGCCTGGAAGCAGACCATATACTATCCATACCTTCATGCATCGGTATTCGGAAGAGGAACCGTACTGAACCCGGTAGTAAAATCACCGCTTCACGATACAAAGGATTTTACAGACGTTCCATATATTGATGCTACGGCTGTTATCAGTGATGACAAGAATGAAATAACCATATTCGCGGTTAATAAAAATATGGAGGAAAATATCACCCTGGATATTGAACTCAATGGTTTCGGACAATTTGCGGTGGTTGAACATATCGTACTTGAACATAGTGATGCAAAAGCAGTTAATACTAAGGAAAATCCAAATAATGTTGTTCCTGATACAAATGGAAATGCAGCAATTGAAGATGGAAAGGTAAAGGCCGGCCTCAGGAAGCTTTCCTGGAATGTTATAAGACTCAGGAAAGTTAAGTAAACAAAAGCCTTTACCCCGGCTCCGACAGAGATGACTTCATCAATAAAATTGAATTTCTAAACCAAATATGTACGGTAGAAAAAGGTTGTCCGGATAAAAAACCATCCGAGCAGCCTTTTAATTGTCCGGAAAAGTATAAATTTTATAGCTCTCAATTGTTGCCTTCAGGCAAAGAGCCTGTTTTAGAGCTGTTGAGTATATATTCTCTGTAGGAGGCCGGTGTCAGTCCCACATCTTTTTTGAAAACACTGTAAAAGTGGCTGATATTCGTAAAACCAACCATACCTGGGACTTCATTGATCTTATGCTTATCCTGTCCTAAGAGTTCCTTTGCCTTATTAATTCTAATTTGCCTCATATAATCTATTACATTCATTCCCGTTATTTCCTTGAAGATTTTTGACAGATAATAGGGTGTATAGCCTGCTATATCAGCAAGGGTTTCTACCGAGATATTTATGTCCCGGTAGTTCTGTTTCATGTAATCCTGTACTTTTTCTATTATTTTATAGTGCTTATTGTTTTTTAGCCGGCTTATTTGTTCCAGCATGGCTTGATACTCATCAAAAATTCCTATCAGCCAATCCTTTGCCTGCTCCAGAGTCTGCAGAGAGGAAAAAATGTCGCTGATATCATCAAAGCTTAGATAGTAACCATTGTTAACCTGGCTGGTTGTCTGATTGACAGTCTTGATGCATGCAGTAATAATCTGAAAGAAAACAGAAACAGCTTCAGAGTAATGATAGCATCTTATTAATTCTATTGCATTCTGAAGAGTTTCACTAAAAACATCCTTTTTGTTGAGTTTTATGGATTCAATAAGTTTTTCTTCGATTTCAACGGGATATATGTTGTTGGTTGTCAGATTTTCATCCAGGTATCTCTGATAATAGGTTCTATCCATACCCATTATAAATCTGTACTTGACCATTTCTACTGCTTTTTTATAAGTAGCCATACACTCGCTTATACTGTTAGCTGCACCGCCGATACCTACGGTAAGAGAAATATGGAGTGTGCTTTTGGAGATTTCCCTGATATTTTCCATAGCTGATAGCAAGGTGTTAAAGTTATTCTCTAACTTATTTCTATAGTTAAGAAGTATAGCAATTTCCCCTTCAAACATGTTTACGGCTTCACAGTCGAACTCTTTGATCAAAAGCTCAGGAATTGTTTTGCAGAGGGTAGTGACATAGGCAAATTTATTTGTTGCGTCTATCTGGCTATAGTTGTCAAGCTTGATGGATATGATAATAAGGTTTGCAAACTCTATTTTAAGATCATAGCTTAATAATTCATTTTCCATGTTTTTAGTGATAGAGTTTGATTGCAGCAGAAATCCGAGGAGTTCCATCTTTAACCTGCTGTTCCTGTCCTGACTTATGATTTCCAATTCTTTAAGTTGTTCCTGTGTCTCGGTGAAGACTTTTGCAATAGTTGCAATTTCACCGATTTTATGGGGTGAGCTGGCAAACTTGGAACTGGACATCATTTCAGTTACTTTTTTTATAGGTGAGTAGATATTTCTGGATATAAAATAACCTATCAGACCAAAAAAAATAAGAATCAGGGTACCTATGAGTATTACAGTATTTCTCTTATGGCTGATGGTTCCTGTAATATCCTTCAAGGATCTGATATTTATGAGATAGAGGCCGGACTCAAGGCTTTTTACGTAAGTAACAAGTTTCGTATCATTATCCGGATCAATATTAAAATAACCTTTTATCTCTCCTGAGGAAAGAATACCAGTGAAAAAAGGTTCAGTCTTAATATTCTTTTTTGTTGTGTAATTATAGGAAGTATAAATAACATTTCCAGCGTTATCGGTAACCAGGGTAATTCCTTCGTACTTTCCGAGAAGCTTTTTTTCTATCTCTTCCTTATCAAAATTCATTATAATGGCATCACCTGTTATTTTCTCTTTAAACTGGGAATCAGAAAAGATTACTGAAATAGTGTCCAAAGTACTAATACCCTCAAAACCGTTAGGAGTACTTGAACAGGATACGATTTTCAAGCTGCTGTCAATATCAAGAAAGGAGAGGGGAGCATTTATGAACTGTTTGAAATCTATATCGGTCTTGCCTGTTGTGATGGGGTAATCATGATCCTTATTCAATAAAATTATAGAATGCAAGTATGGATTCGTGTAGCCCATCTGCTTTAAAAATATGTCTGAGCGGTTGATGGTCAATGAATCGGCGTTTGTATCCGTTAAAAAAGAATTTATTTCAGTTGATTGCCTCAGATAGAGGTTTATTTGCTTTATCTGATTAAATATATTATCAAAATCACTGTTTAGCCTCTCCAGGCTATAGGTATATTCAATGGATAACTGGCTGTAGATGCTATTAATATACATGGTGGAAAATATCAGAGATGTAGACAGGACTATTATAACCGCCAGTATGATAAAGGACATAAGAAGCTTAAAATATAGCTTTCTTGCTATAGTGGGCATCTTAATCGGAAACTTGCGTAAAAACACTGAAATCCATCCTCCTGCAAATATATTAGTATTAACACATTCCTGTATGGAAAGCTATAGGCTTCAACATTTATAAAATATTTATAATTAAACTTTTATGAGAATTAACTGTTAATTGAGCAATGAAAGTGCATGGTTGATTGGTTTGCAAAAGACTTGTTGCAGTTAATTGTACTACACCGGGAAATAATTATCAATGATTTTTGTCTGGTGCTCCGGTAGTGAGGATAAAGGCAGAAGGTGTTTATCTTGCTGGTATTGTGCGGCTTATACGCCTTTTCAAAAAAATATGATTATTAAAAATAAGAATAAAAAGCTAAAAATTATAAGTGCATAATTTGCCTTTTAGCAATAAAAGCATAAAATTCAGAATTTCAAAAAACAATCAAACCTCTTATACTGTTCATGCAAGAAGTAACAAGCAGATGCAGCTGGCTGATTTCTATCAATAATTTTTAACATATGAGGGAGGTTTGGGGATGCAACACAAAAATGTCATACCAAATAAAGAAGCTAATTTAAGTAAAAATAAACACTTTAAAAATTTTATTATAGAAATAAGAAAGAATTTCTCGCTTTATTCGATGGTATTACCTGCTGTAGCTGCGTTGCTATTGTTTAGCTATTTCCCTATGATGGGATTGATAATTGCCTTTAAAGATTTTCAATTCGATAAAGGGATTTTTGGAAGCGATTGGGTACACCCGTTCTATTATAATTTTAAGTTTCTGATAACTTCTGATGCGGCATTCCGGGCGGTAAGAAATACCATACTGCTAAACCTGTTGTTCATTGTAATGGGAACTATATTTGAAGTAGGGCTTGCATTGTTGTTGAATGAAATAAATAATAAAGCCTTTAAAAAGATAACTCAGTCGCTGACATTCCTGCCATACTTTGTATCGTGGATAGTTGTGGGTGTCTTCGCTTATAACTTTCTTAGCTATGATACAGGTGTCATCAATTCGCTGCTTGAAAGGCTTGGGCTGGAAAGGATGGATTTTTTCTCGCAACCAGGTATTTGGCCAATACTGTTATTATTTTTTCATAGATGGAAGAATACGGGATATGGCTCAGTTGTTTATCTGGCAACTATAACGAGTATAGACAGTACTTATTATGAGGCGGCAGAAATAGATGGTGCAACGAAATGGCAGCAAACCTGGCATATCAGTATACCCTTGCTTATGCCTACGGTTATAATCCTCACCCTTTTATCAATAGGAAAAATAATGAATGCGGATTTCGGAATGTTCTATGCTCTGGTAGGAGACAATGCCCAGATATATTCAACTACTGATGTAATAGATACTTTTGTTTACCGTAATCTCCGGGTCCTGGGGGATATTGGAATGTCGTCGGCAACAGGCTTCTTTCAATCCATTCTGTCCCTCGTATTAGTAATCGGCAGTAACAAATTGGCCGGATTGTATAATAAAGATACAGCATTATTTTAGAATGGAGGTATAAGCTTTTGATTTCGAAAGTTTCTAAAGCATTTATTTATCTATTGGTTTTAATATTTAGTGCAGTGTGCCTCTTACCCTTTATAATGGTTGTTTCAGGCTCACTGTCAAATGAACAGGACATAGCCAGGTATGGATATACCTTGCTTCCTAAAAAGATTGACCTGGTTTCCTATAAAATATTATTACTGGATATCAAAACAATACTGAGAGCTTACAAAGTCAGCCTGATAGTGACAGCTGCGGGTACTTTGGGGAGCGTTCTTATAAACACCATGATGGCATATGCCATATCAAGGAAGACTCTTAAGTATAGAAGGTTTTTTTCCGTATTCTCCTTGGTAACCATTCTTTTCAATGGCGGTATGGTTCCCTGGTATATTGTATGCGTTAATTACCTTCACTTGAAGGACACTATTTTAGGTCTGATCCTGCCGTATCTGGCAAACGCGTGGTATATTTTCCTGCTTAGGAACTACGTACAGTCCATACCGGATGAAATGCATGAATCAGCAAAAATAGACGGGGCCGGTGAGTACACAATATTTTTCAAGATTATTCTCAGGTTAATGACTCCGGCATTGGCAACAGTTGGACTATTTACCGCGCTAGGATATTGGAATGACTGGTGGCTGGGATTGATGCTGATAGACAGAGAGGAGTTAAAGCCCCTTCAACTCTTGTTGAGAACTATAGTTTCCAACATAATGTTTTTAAAAGCATCTACAAATGCGGCTGCAATGCAGCAGCTTGCTGCATCACTGCCGTCTGAGGGTCTGAAGATGGCTATATGTGTTATTACCATTGGGCCGATTGTATTTCTTTACCCGTTCGTACAGAAGTATTTTGTTAAGGGCATCATGGTTGGTGCTGTCAAGGGATAGCTAATTCAGCTTAAGCTGTTTAGTATAATAAATTAGAATAAAAGGAGAGGGTAGTTTTGAAAAAGAAGAAGACTAAGTTGTTAGCTGCAATGGTTGCAGTCATGATACTGGCTGGCATAATGGCTGGTTGTGGTAAAGCGGACAGTGAAAGCAGCTCTGAAACCCAAAATTCCGCAGCATCTGTAGAATCCAATCAAAACGCAGCTGCTAAAGGTTTAAAGGAAGTTACTCTCAGGTTCTATTTCGGCGGTGAAAAGAAATCTGCCGTTGACGAAGTATGGGGTAAAGTAAGTGAGAAGTATAAAAACGAATTGAATGCAAAGTTTGAAATTAATTTTATTCCATTTAACGATTATACTGATAAACTTACAGTCATGTCTGCATCCGGAGATAACTACGATATGAATTTCGACGGTAACTGGCTCTCATATGCAAAAATGATAAATAAAGGTGCATACCTCCCAATTAATGATCTGTTGCCCCAATATGCGCCAAAACTGTATGAAGAATTGAATAAATCAGGTGTATTGGCAGCAGCTACAGTTGGGGGGAAGATAATGTGCATACCCTGGTCCATGAAAATGAACCAGCAGCATCAATTTCTGGTGTGGCGCTCCGATCTTCTCAAGCAGGCTGGGTTAAGCTATGAGAAGGATTCAATTAAAACAATTGACGATATGGACAAATTCTTACATGACTGCAAAAAGGCATTCCCTGACATGAAGATCTTCGGATGGGATGCCGGAAACAGCGGCCCGGCACTCAGCATACTTATGAACAGGGATGGCTTATACAGTATAGACTATCACAGCTTTGTATTTGACATTAATGATCCAAAATGCAGGATGACAGCTGTTGAGCAGACAAATACCTATAAGGAAGCGGCCGGATACGTAAGAAAGTGGATGGATGATGGAATAATTCCAAAGAATCTGATGGTTGATAAAGAACAGAGCAGTACAGCTTATAGAAACGGAAAATATGTTGCTACGGTCACTACTCATGAATGGGCTAATTGCACCGTACCTTTTGCTGATAAATCCTGGATACAGGAAAGCAGTAATCTATATCCTGATAAAAAAATTCCTAACCGTTCAGCGCTGGCTAACGTAATGGCTCTTAACAAGAATGCTGCTAATCCTGAAAGATCGTTGATGTTCCTGGAGTTAATGGGCTTAGATAAAGAATTGTATGATTTGGTTATCTATGGGATCAAAGACAAAACCTATGTCCTCGATGGCGAAAAAGCTGGAATACCTGAAGGAATGAATCCTCAGACTACAAATTATCTGGATTGGCAGGGTCAGTGGGCGCTATGGAAGCCGCAGTTTATGAGACCCACAGATTTATACCCTTCCGGGTTCTGGCAGGAGGAAGCGGAATTTGCAAGTACGCCTTCATGCATACCTAATGTACTTGACGGATTGTTCATAGACTCAGAGGCCATAAAGAATGAAATTGCCAAGAGAGACCAGGTAGAAAGCGAGCTTGGAAAGATATTGCAGTATGGCATGTCAAAAGACACAGATAAATCACTTGAAGAATATATTCAAAAGCAAAAGGATGTCGGTCTTGACAAAATGCTGGCAGAAATCCAGAAGCAGGTAGATAAATTCCTGGCTAACAAGTAAAAATACATACAAAAAAAGAGATCCGGTTCCGACGGCAGGTAAACAAAAATAGTCATCTCAAAAAACTTGAGACGACTATTTTTGTTTCGTATATTAATATATGCTAATATATTTTTATAGAATTACCGTAACTGAAAACTCAGTATATTTTGAATATAATGGAGACCTATCTTATGGATGTTGTAACATATTCTCTGAAGAGGGACCGGGTATCCTCTGATAAATACTATCTCTCAATAGCGGCTTTTGCCGACAGGGTACTGCGGAGGGGTGAAGAAAAGCTGAAATCCCAGGTAGAATCATTTCATACCTGGAGGTATTCGGAGAAACCTTCTTTCTTTGAAGAAGGACTTTTGGAGCTGCTTATTATGGGAGTTTATTGGAATGTATACATGGACGCCTCGAAGAAATTAAAAGGAGTCCCCGGCAGGCTGCTGATAGAAGTAAATGCCTGGAGGGACGGGACGGACCGCTTCAAACTTACTTTAAATAAACTTAAGGGGCTTCTGACCACCCTTTTCATTTCAAAAAAATCATACGAAAAAACTGCTATAGAAACAAATACAGTAAATCTTGAGAAGCTGCTGGTATTTCTCAGAGCAACGGGAGAATTCAAGCAGGAGGTAAAACGGCTGGAAGCCTGGCAGGAATATTTAAAGCAGCTCAATGAAAAAGAAGCGGCGCATATCATAGCATCAGCCGCCGCCTTTGCAGAATGGTTCGGGAGGGAAAGCAGGGAAGCACTGGGTGTGTACACTGCCCGGGTTCAGGATTTTATCAGCTGCAAATGGCGGGGTCACCGCTGGAAAGAGGATTATATATTCTGCGGAAGCCCGGATGTGGAATACCATTTGAATATGGTGGGGGCCGAGATAATGAACAGAATATACCATGCCGGCTTTATGGGAAGGAAAGAGAAGGTATTGCTGCTGCCCCATTGTATGACAAAGCCCTCGGCCGGAAAATGCCAGGCCAGGTCCACAGGCAGAGGCTACATTTGCACAGGCTGTTCGGCTGACTGTCAGGTAAACAGTCTGACCGGGCTGGGCAAAAGGGAAAATTTCCAGGTAAGAATAGTACCGCATGAATCTTCCATTGCTTCTACAAAAACCGACGAGTCGCTGTTTCCCCAAAATGCCGGTGTTATAGGTGTATCCTGTGTGTTGAACCTGATTTCCGGCGGCTGGATGCTGGTGGAAAAAGGAGTTGCCCCCCAGTGCGTCCTTTTGGACTACTGCGGTTGTAAAAACCACTGGCATGAGGAAGGGATCTCTACGGCTCTTAATGAAAAGCAGCTGATGAAAATACTTGAAAACCAAAATTATCTGCATCTATAAGTATAAAATGAATTATGATAAAATATAAAACATGGCAGTCAGGCACAATTTTTTGGGGGTCTCATGAAACACATCTTTATTATTAATCCCGCAGCGGGAAAAGGCAGATCAATGGAACTGATTCCATTCATACAGGAATGCTTTAAAGAGAAGGAAAATGAAGAGTTTATTATAGAGGTAACAAAATATCCCGGACATGCTGCCGAAATTGCCAGAGAGCATTCAAGCGCAGGTGATTGCAGGGTGTACTCCATCGGCGGAGACGGAACGGTGAATGAGATAGTAAACGGTATAGCGGGAACTTCGGCTTCACTTGGGGTAATACCCACCGGCTCCGGAAATGATTTTATACGCAGCCTGCACTCTGAAACCGATGTAAAAACCATAATAACCGGAACTATAAATGGAATAGAGAAAAATATCGATCTGGCCAGGGTAAATGATAAATACTTCGTAAATATATCCTCCATAGGTTTTGATGCCAACGTGGTGTACAATGCCATAATGTTCAAGAAAAAGCCCGGAATAACAGGGAGCATGGCCTATCTGCTTTCAATCGTATACACCGTCTTTAAGCACAAGATCTGCACTGTAAAGGTAGACATAGACGGTGAAAAAATAAACATGAAAGCACTTTTAGTGGCAGTTGCCAACGGCAAATACTACGGCGGAGGAATAATTCCAGCACCCCGGGCAGAACTTGATGACGGGCTGCTGGATATATGTCTTGTCAGTGAAGTGAGCCGTTTAAAAATACTCAATCTTTTTCCAAAGTATATGAAGGGGCAGCATAGTGTGATCAGACAGGTAAGCTTCAGAAGGGGTAAGAGGGTCAAAATTGAGAGTGAAGAGGAGCTCTGCCTGAACATCGACGGAGAGATAGTTTCTGCCAAAATAATAGATTTTGAAATAATAAAGGCAGGAATCAAGGTTGTCCAACCTGCCCCACTTTAAGATGCGGAGGTTAGTATGAAAATAATACATACGGGAGACTGGCATATCGGAAAAATTGTAAATGAGTTCAGTATGCTGGAGGAACAAAAGTATATATTGGATCGGCTTATTTCTGTTGTTGAAGCGGAAAAGCCCGACGCACTGATCCTGGCTGGTGATATATTCGACAGGAGCATTCCCCCTGTAGAGGCGGTTGAACTGGTGGATGAAGTATTCAGTAAGCTGCTGCTGGAATTGCAGGTACCTGTTCTGGCAATAGCCGGAAATCACGACAGTGCCGAGCGCCTGTCCTTTGCAAGCAGGATTCTGACAAACAATGGTCTTCACATTGCCGGCATGTTCGACGGAAATGTCCCCTGCATATCCCTGGAGGACAAAACAGGACCGGTTAACTTTTATCTCCTGCCTTACACCGATCCCAGAAATATCCGCCATATTTATGATGATAATCAGATTTCTACACATGATGATGCCATGAAGAAAGTCATGGATAAAATCGAACATGTCTTTAATTCCAGTGAAAGGAATATCATGGTGACCCATGGTTATATTACTCAAATGGGCAGACCGGCAGAGTACACAAGCGAGTCCGAGCGGCCTCTGAGTATCGGCGGTACCGAATTTGTAAATTCGGATTATTTCGGCATGTTTGACTATACGGCGCTGGGACATCTGCATGCCCCTCAGAAGGCCGGTTACGACAATGTCAGATACTCCGGCTCCCTGCTGAAATACTCCTTTTCGGAGGTTAATCAAAAAAAAGGTATTACAATAGTCGAATTGGATGAAAAGGGGAACGCAATTCACAGGCATATAGACCTTATTCCCAGAAGGGATATGAGGATTATAAAGGGACCTGTAAATGAGCTGATCAGCCCTGAAGTCTACAAGAGCGCCAATACCGAAGATTATATTTATGCCGTACTGACCGACAGGGGCGAGCTGATAGACCCAATCTCCAGGCTGAGAGCGGTTTACCCCAATATCATGGGGCTTTCAAGGGAAAGCGGGAGCCGGAAGGAAGGCTCTAAAACCTCTGCCTCACAAGGGTATAAATCAAAAACCAAGCTTGAGCTTTTCAGAGAGTTTTATGATTCCATTCAGGGAGAGCCCCTTGGTGAAGAAGCTGAAGCGGTTATGGCAAAAATAATCGGAGAAGTTGAGAAGGAGGGAACATATAACATTTTGGGGGCCGCAAATGTGGCTCATGGAAGCTAGCTTGAAAGACTTCACTTGCGTTCGTCTTCCAAGCAAACCTGTGAATTTATGGAGGTTAATATGAGACCGTTAAAACTGACCATAAGTGCCTTTGGCCCCTATGCCGGAGAGCAGTATATTGATTTCACCAGGCTTAATGAACAGATATTTGTTATTTCAGGGCCAACAGGTGCGGGTAAGACAACTATCTTCGATGCCATCAGCTTTGCACTTTTCGGGGAAGCTTCAGGCAGCAGCCGTGACAGGGATGGCCTGAGAAGCGATTTTGCCCTGCCTGAAACAGAGACATACATAGAACTGGAGTTCGAGCTTAGGGGGAAAAACTACAAAATCAGAAGATCACCACAGCAGGAGCAAAAAAAGTTGAGGGGTGAAGGATATACCTTAAGGAACGCCGATGCGGAACTCCTTCTGCCCGACGGCACACTCGTGACTAAAATAGTGAACGTTGATGAGAAGATAAATGAACTGCTGGGTATAAATAAAGCACAGTTCAAGCAGATCGTGATGCTGCCCCAGGGTGAGTTCAGAAAACTGCTTGAGGCCGACAGCAGTGAGCGGGAACTGATTTTCAGAAAAATATTCGGAACGGAAGGTTTTGCAGAAATCCAGAGAAGGCTGGATGATGAAAGCAGGGAGCTTTACAAATCTGTTCACGACATAAAGACCCGGATCGACACGCATATTAAGCATGCAGATGCGGGTGAGAACCCAGAGCTGGAGGAACTGAGGGCTGCTAAAAATATAAATGTGGTGCTTTTCATACAAAAGCTCAGAGAAACCGCCGGCCATGACCGCATCATGTTAGAGGCTCTGAATTTCCAGCTTCAGCTTCTTGCCAAAAAGCAGGGGAGTGTAAAGGAAGAGATAGCAAGATGTACCGAAATCAATAAAAAGCTTGCAAACAAAGAACAGCTGGAGGCCGAATATAATACTGCCATGAGCAGGCTTGGAGAATTCAGGGAAAAGGAAATAAATCTGGAGCTATCCCGAAAAGCTTTGCCCATAGCCGAGGTTGACGGACAGTTAAAGAAAGCGGAGCAGAGCATACTGCTCAAAACCGGCCAGCTTGAGCAGGCAAAGCAAAAGGTTCAGAGCTGTGCCGGTGAGTTTGAAGCGGCCCGGCAGCAGTTTCACGCTCAAAAGGAAAAAGAGCCTGTCAGGAAGAAGTATGAAATTGAATTGACTTTACTCAATAATATGCTTCCCAGGGTCATGCAGTACGAAAAAAGTGTAAAAACCCTGGAAGCTGCCACCCGGAAAGACAGTGAAATAAAACAGGAGCTGGACAGGACCCAGTCCCTGCTTGAACGTGCCAGAACCAGTTACAGGGAGCAGGAAGAAAAGCTGAGAGGCCTATATGCGGCTGAAACGGAAAGTATCCGTCTGGACGGGGAAATATCAGCTAATAAAAAGCTGCTGGTTGAGCTGGACAGCATAAAAAAGCTTATTGAAGCCCACTTTGAGCAAAACAGCTTATATGATTCGGAAAGACTGTCCTTTGAGGGCTTTGATCTGGAATATGTCAGCTTCAGAAACAGGCTGGAGCAGGAAGAGGACAATTATTTACGCGGACAGGCGGGGCTGATGGCAAAAACACTAAAGAACAATTGTCCCTGTCCCGTTTGCGGCTCCACCGAGCACCCCGCACCGGCTGTCCTGCCGGCAGATATAACGGATCAGGAGCAGCTTAAAGGTTTGAAGCAGCAGTTTATGGTACTTAGCGAGCAGAGGACAGAGAAATTAAAAAGACTGTCTGAACTGAACGGAAATCTTGAAAGCAAAAAGCTTGAAATAATGAACAGGCTTTCGGCTCTGGAAGAAGAGATTTTACCCCCAACGGAATTTGAGGCTGCCGGTCAGGCTGATACAGGTTTGCTACTGCACCAAATGGAAAAAATCAGGGAGCAGATTAACAGAAAGGGAACTGCATTAAAGGCAGAAACCCTGGCACTTAAGGACTTGTTTAAAGTTAAAAGTGAGTTTGTGGGGAACAAGGCCCTCTTTGAAAATACATATAAGGAAACAGCCGAAGGCATTACAAAGCTTGAGCAGGCTTTGAAGGCGCTGGACAGGCATAGAACCGCTATTGCGGAGGAAGTAGCCCGTGCCCGGACGGCAGTTGCCGCCATAGAGCAGGAAGTGCCAGCGGACATGCGAGCCATATCGAAGCTTAATGCGGCGGCAGAAGCTGCAAAGGGCGCTGTAGCAGAACTGGAGGCAAGCCTCGCAAATGCCGAGCGCACTCAGGAACAGACCAGACAGGCCTTGAGCAATGCCGAAAGGGAGCTTGCGGTAACCGCCACCTCTCTGAAAGAGAGTGTGAAGGAAAGAGACAGTCTGGAGGAGCTGCTGGAGGAAAAGCTCAAGGCTGCGGATTTTAAGGACTATTCACATTATGCTTCAATGAAAAAAACTCAGGAGGAATTGACCTTTTTACAGGAGGATATCAACAGCTATTATCAAAAGCTCAAGTCATATAAGGATATGCTGGAGCATCTCAAGGAAGAAACCAAAAATATGAGTATTCAGGACGTGGGAATTCTGGAACAGGACTATCAAAAGCTGCTGAAAGACCAGAATGCGCTTCAGGAAAAACTGAATATAGTGTTTTCAAGATGTTCCAATAATGTTAAAACCCTTGAACAGCTTGAAAAAATTATGGACAGCCTTCAGGAACTTGAAAAAAAATACAACATTATAGGAGAGCTTTCAAGAATAGCTAAGGGGGATAATCCTCAGAGACTAACCTTTGAAAGGTATGTGCTTGCGGCATATTTTGATGAGATAATCACTGCTGCCAACCTTCGCCTGGAGAAAATGACGGGTTCAAGATATTTGCTCCAGAGAAAAGAGGATAAAAGCAAGGGCCGTGCCCAGCAGGGACTTGAGCTGGAGGTATTCGACAACTACACCGGCAAGTCAAGGCACGTAAAGACATTGTCGGGAGGTGAGGGTTTCAAGGCTTCACTGGCCCTGGCGCTGGGGTTGGCCGATGTCGTCCAGTCCTATTCGGGAGGTATAAGCTTGGACACACTGTTTGTGGACGAAGGGTTTGGTTCACTGGACCCCGAGTCACTGGACAGCGCCATACAATGTCTGGTGGATATACAGAAAACGGGAAGACTGGTCGGTGTAATATCCCATGTAATTGAGTTAAAGGAGAGAATAAAGTCGGTTCTTGAGATAGTTTCAAAGAAAGAAGGGAGTTTTGCCAGTTTTCACATATAATAAGTATAATTTGACTTTAGTTATTTTATTAGGATATAATTGGCTTAGTAAATTTAATAATTTAAATATTGGCTGCTTAAGGAATTAAGCACTAAGAGGGAAGCCGGGTGAAAATCCCGTACAGTCCTGCTGCCGTGATGACGGAGGAGGTTCTCAGGAAGCTTTGTATTTTAAAGATATGAAGCTTCTAACTGCCACTGGGCAATCTGCCTGGGAAGGTGAGAACCAACAAAGATGTCTTAGTCGGAAGACCTGCCAGTATTATCTGCAAATGCCAATTGCGGAGTGCTATGACTTCACAGAGTATGAAGTGTGTAGTTTGTCAGAGAGATGGAATACCATAATATATAATTATGCTATTTTTCTTTTTACAAATAAAACCTTTTTCTTAGAACATAGAGGTTTTATTTTTTTGGCAAATATTATTAAATCATAGGGGGTTTTAAAAATGAATAATGTAAGTCTTAAAAGGGTTGCTGTCTGTTTTGCAGCAGCAATAAGTCTCTTCCTGCTGTTCCCTTTAAGTGCAAATGCCATGCATATTATGGAGGGGTATCTGGCACCGGTCTGGTGCATAAGCTGGGGTGCGCTTTGTATTCCGTTCCTTGTAGCAGGCGTCTTTGCCATTAAAAAGAAAATCAGTGCTTCGGCTAAAAATCTCACACTGCTGGCAATGTGCGGTGCGTTTGCTTTTGTACTGTCGGCATTAAAAATGCCTTCGGTTACAGGCAGTTGCTCACATCCCACAGGGGTCGGATTGGGGGCGGTATTATTCGGACCCACGGCCATGTCGGTTATAGGAGTTATAATACTATTATTTCAAGCCATTTTACTTGCTCATGGAGGTATAACAACTCTTGGTGCAAATACCTTTTCCATGGCAATTGTAGGACCTCTGGTTTCATTTGCAGTATTCAAGCTCTCCAAAAAAATGGGGGCAAAATCAGGGCTTGCTGTTTTTCTCGCCGCTTTCCTCGGTGATCTGATGACCTATGTTACCACCTCGGTGCAGCTGGCCATGGCATATCCTGATGCCACCGGAGGTTTCATGGTTTCCCTTGGGAAATTTATAAGTATTTTTGCTTTCACTCAGTTACCGCTTGCTGTTTGTGAGGGGCTGCTGACTGTTGTGATCTACAATGTACTGGTGAAATACAGCTCAAAAGAGCTGGAACAGCTTTCTGCCATTTAATAGGAGGAGGATACCGTTATGAAATTATGGAAAAAGAATATTATATTGATATTGGTTGTTGTTTTATTGCTTGCAGCTCCGCCCCTTTTGATGAAGAATGCGGAATTTGCAGGAGCTGACGGGTTGGCTGAGGAACAGATACAGCAAATCAACCCGGATTATGAACCATGGTTCAGTTCTCTGCTTGAGCCTGCAAGCGGTGAGATCGAATCCCTGCTGTTTGCTCTTCAGGCCGCAGCCGGTGCGGGTCTGGTCGGTTTTGTACTGGGCAGGCTTACAGGCAGGAAGCCTGATTCCGGTATAGAGAGATGATGCTGACCGATAAATATGCTTATTCTTCAAGCTTATCCAGGGTCAGTCCCGAGGCAAAGATGTTATTTTCACTGGTTCCTTTGGCAATATGTCTTGTATTTAATTCCATTGCGCTAAGTTTGGTGACAATAGTGATTATGGCAGTAGCTACCGTAAAATTCGGCAAAATGAGCCTGTCCCGATACATAGGATTTATTCTGGTCCCATTGGGCTTTATGGTTATCGGAACCTTAACAATACTGGTCAACAGATTTGAAACGGGACATGCTCTTCTTATGGGATTGCAGGTAGGACAATATGCATATGGAATTGATGTGGGCTCACTGAACCTGAGCCTGAAATTGGTATTAAGAGCCCTTGGCGCGGTAAGCTGCATGTATTTCCTTTCATTGAATACCCCGTTGTCGGATCTTTTTCAGGTGCTGGGACGTACAAAGCTGCCTCAAATCATCGTGACACTGATGGAATTGATATACCGTTATATATTTGTCCTTTTGGAAGAAGTTGAAAGGATGATAATAGCAAAGGATTCAAGATTGGGCAATATCAATTTTAAAACCTCAATGAGCTCCCTGGGAGAGATCATAAGCATGTTGTTTATCAGGGCATATCAGCGTTCGGAAAGAATTTATGCAGGCCTTGAATCAAGAGGGTATAACGGACAGTTCAAAACCATGAATGAAGAATATACATACAGCAAAAATATGTATATTGTTTCTGTTGCGGTAATTATACTGCTTTTAAGCGCAGGCATGGCTGAAAGGTTTTTTTATATATGAATATAATTGAAACAAAAAATCTGAGCTACTCATATAACGGGGAAAAAAATGCTCTGGACAAAGTGAATATAAATATCCACAAAGGTAAGACAACAGCTGTTTTGGGTGGAAACGGGGCAGGCAAGTCAACTCTGTTTCTGACCCTTAACGGCGTTTTGACACCGGAGGAGGGAGAGGTTTTTTTCGACGGTAAAATGGTAAGGTACGATAAAAAAGGCATTATTGAAATGAGGAAGCGCATTGGGATAGTATTTCAGGATCCCAATGACCAGTTGTTTTCCTCCAGTGTCAGGAAGGATATTTCATTTGGGGCCATGAATCTGGGACTGGGGCTTGACGAGGTAAGGGAGCGGGTCGAACTGGCAATTACACAGACAGGTATTGGCGAATATATTGACAGTCCCACACATGCTTTGAGCTTCGGACAGAAAAAGAGAGTGGCCATAGCAGGAGTATTGGTAATGCAGCCCGAAGTGATTATACTGGATGAACCCACAGCCGGCCTTGACTCAAGAGGTGCAAGTGAGATATTGCAGCTTTTATCGGAAATAAAGGAAAAAACCGGGGTAAGTGTTATACTGGCCACCCATGAGATGGATATTATCCCCCTGTACTGTGACTTTGC
The DNA here is from genome assembly GCA_023426005.1 of Bacillota bacterium. Taxonomy (GTDB): domain Bacteria; phylum Bacillota; class Clostridia; order Acetivibrionales; family DSM-1351; genus Ruminiclostridium. Next base: position 19,747 of record JAFABO010000157.1, read on the forward strand.
CTATGTTATGGATCATGGCAGGGTCATAACGGGAGGTGCGGTAAAAGATATCCTGTCAAAGCCGGAGCTCTTGAGGAACCATTCTTTAAGGCTTCCCAGAATAGCACATCTGATGGAGATATTGAATAAAGAGGATAAGCTGGAGGTTGATATGACTGCGGCTACGATATCAGCAGCCAGAACGGCCATTAAAAAATTGTTTCGGATAACCCGCTGAAATTCAAGGGTTAGAGGTAAAGGTCATTATCATGGAGGATTTTGTTGTAAAGGAAGGCAGGAAATTAAAATGCGGTTTTACTACCGGGAGCTGTGCAGCCGGAGCGGCAAAGGCGTGTGCTGAAATGCTCCTGTCTGGAAAAACGGTTGCCGGGGTTGCTATAGCTACTCCTAAGGGTGTGAGACTGAGACTTCAGGTTGAGGATATAATCAGGCAACAGAGTTGGATCAGCTGTGCCGTAACAAAAGATGCCGGAGATGATCCCGACGTGACACATGGAATAAGGATTTTTGCCAGAGTTAAAAAAGTTGAAAACGGTATATTGATCGAGGGCGGAGAAGGTGTGGGACGTGTTACAAGAAAAGGTCTTGCCTGTGCAGTAGGAGAGGCTGCAATTAATCCGGTTCCCAGACAAATGATAACCGAAGCTTTGATGGAAACCTCCCTGAAGTATAACTACAAGGGCGGTTTCTCTGTTTTGATCTCTGCTGAAAATGGTGAAGAGGTTGCAAAAAAAACCTTCAATCCGCGGCTGGGAATAACCGGCGGAATTTCAATACTGGGGACCAGTGGTATTGTTGAGCCCATGAGTGAAAAGGCATTGATAGATACCATTCACGTTGAAATAAACAGCAGGCTGGCAGAAAGTCAAGAGACTCTCCTCATATCGCCGGGGAATTACGGAAGGGATTTTGCATTAAGACGGTTTGGCCTTGACCTGGAAAAGGGAATTAAATGTTCAAACTTTATAGGTGAGACAATAGATTATTGTGTTTATATGAATGTGAAAAACATCCTGCTGATAGGGCATGCGGGAAAGCTGTGCAAAATTGCCGGAGGTATAATGAATACCCATTCCCGGACAGCAGATTGCAGGTGTGAAATATTTACGGCCCATGCGGCACTTGCGGGGGCATCAGGGGAACTCATAAGAAGAATGATGGAGGCCATAACCACCGAGGAGATGGACGGAATGTTGCAGGCGGCGGGGCTGGCCCCGCGGGTATATAAAAGTATGATGTCAAAGATTGAATACCACTTGAATCAAAGGGCTGCCGGTAAGACAAGGGTGGAAGCAATAATGTTTATAGGGCAGGGGAGCTGCTATGGGACAGCCGGGGCAGGGAAACTGATAGAAATGCTGTTAAAGGAAAATACCGGCAGCTGACATATGGGGTGATACATAATGAATGGAATATTATATGGTGTAGGTGTCGGGCCGGGTGATCCCAGGATGCTGACGTTGCAGGCTGTGGAAATACTTCAGTCTGCCGACGTGATTGCAGTACCCGACACAAATGGTGAGAGGACAGCCCTGAGGATTGTCAAGGATTATATAGAAAATAAGGAACTTTTGTTTTGTCCCATGCCCATGAGCAGGGATCAGGAAGTGGTAGATAAGGCGCATGGGACAAGCTGTAACAAGCTGGAGGCTGAATTGTCCAGAGGCAGGAACGTGGCATTTATAACCCTGGGTGATCCCACAATTTACTCAACATACATGTATATCAATAGAATTATGTCTGAGAGGGGTTATACAACAAAAATAATACCCGGGATCACCTCTTTTTGTGCTTCGGCAGGTGCGCTCAACACATCTTTATGTGACAGGGATGAAGCTTTACTGATCATACCTGCCTCCTATGGGATCACAGAGGGGCTTCTGGCGCTGAAAGGCACAAAGGTGTTTATGAAAAGCGGCAGGAGTATGGCTTCAATTAAAGACAAGCTAAAGGAAATGAAGCTGTATGACAGGGCACAGATGGTGGAGTGCTGCGGTATGGAGGATGAGAAAATATACAGGAGTCTTGAGGATGCGTCTGACGATTCAAGCTACTTTTCAACTATTATTATAAAGGAAAAATGATTTATGGTGACATTTGTAGGGGCGGGACCGGGCGCAGCCGACCTGATTACCGTCAGAGGAAAAAACTTACTTGAAACAGCGGATATTGTTATTTACGCGGGCTCCCTGGTCAATCCCGAACTTCTCAAATATACAAGGGAGGGCTGCAGTATATACGACAGCGCCGAAATGACCCTGGAGCAGGTTATAGAAGTGATGGAAGCAGGAGCAAGGCAAAATAAAAATATTGTAAGGCTGCATACAGGTGACCCTAGCATTTACGGGGCTATCCGTGAACAAATGGATTCACTGTCCGAAAAGGGAATAGAGTATTCGGTGGTTCCCGGTGTCAGCTCCTTCTGTGGGGCGGCAGCAGCGCTAAAGGCCGAATATACCCTGCCAGAGGTGAGTCAGACCGTAATATTGACCCGGATGGAGGGACGGACTCCGGTACCTGAAAAGGAGGAAATATCAAGACTGGCTGCACACCAGGCATCAATGGTTATCTTCCTGAGCTCCTCCATGCTTGAAAAGCTCAGTGACAGGCTTTTGGCAGGGGGATACAGCCCGGACACACCTGCTGCCATAATATACAAGGCCAGCTGGGCTGATGAAAAAATTGTGAGGACCAGCATTGACAGGTTGAGTTCTGCGGCAAAGGAAAATAATATTGAGAAAACTGCTCTGATCCTGGTTGGTCATTTTCTTGGAAAAGAGTATAAAAGATCAAAGCTCTATGACCCTGATTTTACGCATGAATTCAGAAAGGGCTCAAAATAGTATGAAAATACAACTGACCGCCTTTACAAAAGCAGGCGGCATATTGTGCAGTAGGCTCCGGCAGGAGCTGGTCAAGGCAGGAGACGAAGCGGAGGGCTGCTGCAAATATGTGACCGATGATTTGATGCTTCTGACTGAAGATATAAGGACACATACAAAAAAAGCCTTTGAAAATTGTGATGCCGTTATATTCATAGGCGCAGCCGGGATAGCTGTTCGGGCCATAGCGCCGTATGTTTGTTCAAAGGACAGCGATCCGGCGGTTCTGGTTATTGACGAAAAGGGCAGATATGTGATACCTGTTCTGTCAGGGCATATGGGAGGGGCCAACAGCCTTGCAGTCCGGGTTGCGGGCATGCTTTCGGCTCAGCCCGTTATAACCACAGCCACGGATATTAACCGGAAATTTGCTGTGGACATCTGGGCTGAAGAAAATGGCTGCTTCATAGTAAACACTGAAAATATTAAGTTTATCTCGGCAGCCATATTGAGAGGTGAAACCGTCGGACTGCATTCGGATTTTCCGGTGGACGGCAGCCTGCCCCACTATATAGACTCGAGTGGTAACTCCCATACAGGCATTTGCATTTCAAGGGAATACAGGCAATGTTTTACCCACACGCTGCACCTTATACCAAGGCAATATGTACTGGGCATCGGGTGCAGGAAGAATACCGCATACGAAAGCCTTCTGGAGATCGTAAACTCAGTCCTGTGCAGTCACGGGATATTAGCCTGTGAGGTCGGCGCCATGGCATCCATTGATATAAAAGCTGGAGAAAAGGCTATGATTATGCTTGCAAAGCATTTGAAAATACCTTTTTATACGTATCCGGCACAGGAGCTTTCACAGGTGGAGGGTTCCTTTTCACAATCCGATTTTGTGAAAAGGACTACAGGAGTTGACAATGTATGCGAGAGGGCGGCTGTGAAGGCGGGTAATGGAAGACTGGTGGCAGGTAAATACAGCAGGAGCGGGATAACTGTCGCAATAGCACAAAAGGAATGGAGATGCAGCTTTGGGAATAATACTGGCATATTTGGATCATAAAACGGCAGATATAAATGTCCGTGAGAAATTCAGTTTTACCACGGGAAGGATAAGAGAAATACTGAAAGATATTGTACGGGACCGGAGCGTTTCAGGTGCGGTTCTGCTGTCAACCTGCAACAGGACCGAGCTTTACATATCTTCTCAAAATGCTTCCGGAATAAATCCTGTGCAAATTTTATGCAAATATTCAAATGCCGGAGAGCAAGTGGATTTAAGAGCATTAAATATAAAATATGACAATGCTGCAATATTGCATTTGATGCAGGTGGCCTGCGGGCTGGAATCAATGGTACTGTGCGAAGACCAGATCATAACCCAGGTGGGAAACGCAGTACAGACCGCCCGGGAGGAAAAGGCTACAGAACCGGCGCTTGAGACTATTTTCAGACTTGCGGTCACAGCGGCTAAAAAGGCAAAAACCATGGTCAGGGTAAAGGCGGTCCCGGGATCTGCCGCTGAAAGTGCAGTTAACTTTCTTTCAGCAAGATGCGATCTGGGTAAAAAGAAAGTACTCGTGATAGGCAACGGTGAAACAGGAAGGCTGTGCTGCAGGGAGCTGCTGGAAAGGGGAGCGGAGGTAACAGTAACACTGCGGAAATACAAGTATGGTGATACAATTGTCCCTTTCGGCTGCAAGACCATAACCTATGACGAAAGAGCCCCATTCATGTCAGATTCGGATATTGTCATAAGTGCCACTTTGAGTCCTCATTACACAATAACCTGTGACATGGTGAGAAGGCTTGAGAGAAAACCTGCATTTTTTGTGGATCTGGCGCTGCCAAGGGACATTGACCCGGATATTAAAGGGATAGCAGGGATTGAGAGCTTCAATCTGGATGACTTCTGTTCTGATTATGAGAAGTCCAATCTGAAGGAGATAGGTGAAATAAAGCAGATAATTCAGGAGCACCTGCTCAGGTATCTGAAGTGGAAGAGCTATACGCGGAACCCAATATAGAAAATTGCGTCCGGGAAAATAAAACGGCATTAATCCGCAGGGTAAGTTATGCAGGAGGTCAACTTGAAAATATATGTTATAGGGACAGGGCCGGGAGAAGCGGCGCAGCTGACAGGAAAAGCAATTGCAGCATTAAACGGCAGTGATTTAATCGTTGGATATCAGGTATACATTGATTTGATAAAGCATCTGGTTCCGGGCAAGGAAACCTTTTCAACACCTATGAAGGGGGAGGTTGAACGCTGCAAATATGCTGTAGAAGCTGCTGCGGCAGGAAAGAGGGTTGCAGTCATATCAAGCGGAGATGCCGGAATTTATGGAATGGCAGGGCTTATATATGAGGTGCTTGAAGCATATGGAAACCTTGAAATACAGGTGGAGGTAATTCCGGGAATAACAGCGGCTTCATCTGCGGCAGCTGTGCTGGGAGCCCCCTTGACCAATGATTTTGCAGTTATATCTCTCAGCGATTTACTGACCCGGTGGGAAGATATGGAAATCAGATTAAGACTTGCAGCCCGGGCCGGTTTTGCCATATGCATATACAATCCTTCAAGCAGGAAGCGGGGAGATTATCTCAGAAGGGCATGTGAAATAATCATGTCGGAGATAAGCAGCAGCACTCCTTGCGGTTATGTGAAAAATATCGGGCGTGAGGGACAGGAGAGTAAAATACTGACTCTTAAAGAACTGGCATCGGAACAGGTGGATATGTTTACAACGGTAATTATCGGAAACAGTAATACAAGGGTAGTAAACAACAGGCTTGTCACTTCCAGAGGATATAGGATATAGAATAATATTAACCGGCACAGTTCATTATTTTTAGTTACGACAATATCAGGAAATGAAGGGATGCAATTGAGGGTACTGGTTTTTGCGGGAACTACCGAGGGAAGGAAAATTACGGAATTTCTTGCCCGTAATAAGATAGCTGTCACTGCCTGCGTGGCCACGGAATATGGCCGGATGGTGATGCCCTTTAACGAAGGGGTTGAAATCAGGACAGGCAGACTGTCACAGGAGCAGATGGAAGCACTGTTAGAGGGCTATTCCTTTGTAGTTGATGCAACCCATCCATATGCAGAAGTAGTTACAAAAAATATTAGGGCTGCATGCTTAAGCTCCGGTATGGAATACATCAGGTTACTCAGACCCTCTATACATACCGGCAATGTCGTTACTGTGGAGGATACAAGGGCAGCAGCGGAATTTTTGAATACTGTTGAAGGAAATGTACTTCTTACAACGGGCAGCAAGGAATTGGACGCTTTTACGGCTGTGGGAGATTTTCAAAAAAGACTGTATGCCAGGGTTCTTCCGACCTCTGAAGTGGTTGATAAATGTGTCAAACTGGGCTATAAGGGAAAAAATCTTATCTGCATGCAGGGGCCTTTTTCTCATGATTTAAATCTGGCAATGCTAAAACAAATAGATGCAAGGTTTATGGTTACCAAGGATACCGGAACTGCCGGGGGCTATGAAGAGAAAATATCTGCGGCCCGCGCTGCCGGTGTAACAGTAATTCTCATAGAAAGGCCCTCAGGGCTGCAGGGGCTGACCCTTGAACAGTTAAAAGTATACCTAGCTCAAAAAACAGGTATAAAGCCAAATGAATAAACACGTATTGCAATAAAGCAAATTTCATTACAATTTGTGGCCACAAATGTGGCTTGGGAGGCTAATATGAAAGCAATATTGATACTGGCTCACGGAAGCCGGGAGAAAACAACACAGGAAACCCTGGAGAGGGTTACTGAAATGACAAAAGCTCAGCTGCCGGGAGTTATGATTGAAACAGCGTATATGGAATTTTGTGAGGTAAATCTGGAAAGTGGATTGGATGTGCTGATTAAAAGGGGCGCTGATGAAATAGTTGTAATACCCTATTTCCTTTTTGAGGGTATTCATATAAGGGAGGATGTACCGGGAGAAATACATGAGTATCAAACAAAACATCCCGGTGTAAAAGTTTCCCTGGGGAGTACTCTGGGTTCTGATCCCAGGCTGGCCGGAATTCTTGCCGACCGTATCAGAGAGGTACTATGAAAAAAAAGCTGTATATAATAGGTGCCGGGCCCGGAGCACAGGAGCTGCTGACACAAAGGGCCCTGCAGGTGTTAAAAAACTGTGACAGGATATACAGTACTACACATAGACATAAAACAATATTATCGGGCATAACGGCAAATATTGAGGAGTGCCGGATTCAGGAAATACCTTCGGTCCTGGAAGCTTCGGACGATGTAAGCGTAGGGCTGCTGGTTTCAGGGGATACGGGTTTCTTCAGTGTTGCAGGAAGCCTGCAGCAAAGGCTGGAGGGTGTGGCAGATATGGAAGTTATCTGCGGCATCAGCAGTTTGCAGTATTTTTGTGCCAAAGCAGGGGTAAGCTATGAGGATATTAAGGCAGTGAGCCTCCACGGGAGGCAGGGCTCCATAGCCGGAGCAATTTCTTACAACCGTAAGGTATTCGTTCTCACAGGAGGGGACAATAAAGCCCAGCTGATATGTAAAAGCCTGATGGAGGCAGGCCTGTCCCACATCAAAGCAGTTGTTGGAGAAAACCTGTCAATGGAGAATGAACGCATTGTCAAGGGAACCGTAAAAGAACTGGCCGGGAATACCTTTGAGGATCTTTCTGTATTGCTGCTGGAAAATCCGGATTTTATCAATTGCCATATTCCGCTGTATGACAGGGATTTTGTCAGGGGAGAAGTACCCATGACCAAGGAGGAAATACGCGCAGTAACACTGTCAAAGCTGGCTGTTGAACCGGACGACATAGTTTACGATATTGGGGCCGGCACGGGTTCGGTAGCAATTGAGATGGCCAGAAAAGCGCATAACGGCCGTGTTTTCGCCATAGAAAAAAATACTGCCGCACTGGAGCTTATAAACAAAAACCGTGAAAAATTAGGTGCATTCAATGTAACGGTAGTTCCAGGGACCGCTCCGGATGTATTTACGGGACTTCCATGTCCCAACAAGGCTTTTATTGGCGGAAGCAGCGGTAATATGGATCAAATAGTCCGGGAATTGAGGACTAAAAATCCCCGGGTGGAAATAGCTGCAAATGCAATTACCCTTGAAAGCCTTAATGACGCGGTTAGCACCTTTGAAAAGCATGGCCTTGCTACAGCGATTGTGTGCATTAATTCAGCTGTAGCCAAAAAGACCGGGAATTACCACATGATGAACGCCAACAATCCCGTATACATTATTTCGGGGAAAAGCAGGCTGTAATGGGGGTAAACATGGAAACAGGCAAATTTAATGGAATACTTTTTGCAGGGACAGGGAGTGGCTGCGGGAAAACCACAGTTACCTGCAGTATATTAAAAGCACTGATTAACAGAGGAATAAAAACTACAGCCTTTAAGTGCGGGCCTGATTATATCGATCCCATGTTCCACTCTGAAATAATAGGTACCGGTTCAGGGAATCTTGATACTTTCCTGTGCGGGGAAAACAATGCAAAATATCTTTATGCAAAAAATGCAAAGGAAGCCCAGGTATCAGTAATTGAAGGGGTAATGGGATTTTATGACGGACCGGGCGGTGACGGCAGTCATTCAACATATGCCATAGCAAAGCTTACCGGTGCTCCGGTCATCCTTGTGGTCAATCCGAAGGGGATGTCACTGTCCATTGCAGCCGTTATCAACGGTTTTAGGGATTTTATGCCTGATAATAATATAAAAGGGGTAATAATAAACTCTGTAACTCCTGCCCTGTATGAGATGTATAAGACAATGGTCGAGGAAAAAACCGGGATCAGGGTTTACGGATTTTTACCGGCTTTGCCGGATGCGGTTATTGAGAGCAGACATCTGGGTCTGGTAACTTCCGGTGAAATAGAGGATATAAATCTAAAGCTGGAGCTTCTGGCTGAAAATGCCGGTAAGTACATTGATATTGACGGACTGCTCCAGCTGTCACAAACAGCGCGGTCCATTCAATACGACACTGTGAAGATACGCCGAAGCTATGACTGTAACATAGCAGTGGCCATGGACAGAGCCTTTTGCTTTTACTACAGGGACAGCCTGGAGCTGTTGGAGCAGCTGGGAGCAAAACTCACCTGCTTTTCACCGCTAAAGGATGAAGCCATTCCGGAAAATGCCCATGGACTGATCCTGGGGGGAGGGTACCCGGAATTATATGCACGAGAGCTGAGTGAAAACAAGAGCATGCTCTTAAGCATAAAAGCGGCAATTGAAAAGAAAATACCTGTCTACGCCGAATGCGGAGGGTTTATGTATCTGCAGAGGTCCATTACTGATGCCGTCAAGAGCAGCCATCAAATGGTGGGGGCTTTGAGGGGCAAGAGCTTCATGCAGGACAGGCTGTCAAGGTTCGGATATGTCACACTCAAAGCAAAGACCGACAATCTGCTGTGCAGGCAGGGTGAGAGCATCAATGCCCATGAATTTCATTACAGTGACAGTGACAATAATGGCTGCACCTTTGAGGCTCTCAAACCTGACGGGAAGAGAAAATGGGAATGCATTTTTGCAGATGAAACCGTTGCTGCGGGCTATCCTCATATGCATTTTTACGGTAATATAAGATTTGCTGAAAATTTTGTGCAAAAATGCAGTGAATATGGAAAATCAAGAGCTGAAAATATTTAAGCAGATAGATTTAAAGATGCCAGAAATAGTGAAGTAAAAGGATAAGGGATAAAGTTATGATGAAGTCACTAATGATTCAAGGCACAATGTCAAATGCGGGGAAAAGCCTGCTGGTGGCGGGCCTGTGCCGTATATTCGTACAGGATGGCTACAGGGTGGCGCCCTTCAAGTCTCAGAACATGGCTCTGAATTCATTTATCACCGCCGACGGATATGAAATGGGCCGGGCCCAGGTGGTTCAGGCAGAGGCTGCAAAAAAGGCTCCCGATATAAGGATGAATCCTATTTTACTTAAACCCACCAGTGACAGGGGTTCACAGGTCATAGTAAACGGCAGCCCCGTAGGAAACATGTCTGCCGCCGAGTATTTTAAATATAAACAACAGCTGATACCCCATATAACGGAGGCCTACCAAAGCCTTTCCCGGGAAAATGACATAATTGTGATCGAAGGAGCCGGCAGCCCGGCTGAGATTAATCTAAAGCAGGCGGATATTGTCAATATGGGTATGGCGCAGTTGGTAAAGGCTCCTGTATTGATTGCAGGTGATATAGACAGGGGCGGTGTGTTTGCCTCTTTGTTCGGTACGGTTATGCTGCTGGAGGAATCAGAAAGAAAGTATGTAAAGGGGACCATAATAAATAAGTTCAGAGGTGATCCTGAAATCCTCAGACCCGGCCTGGATATGCTGGAGGAACTCATACATATACCTGTAATAGGTGTCGTACCTTACCTTTCGGTTGATATAGATGATGAGGACAGCCTCACAGAGAGGTTCAAAAACCGTCAATCCCCCGGACTTATCGACATTGCGGTTATCAGGCTGCCCCGGATTTCCAATTTCACCGATTTTAATGCTCTGGAACATATAGAATGTGCATCTGTGAGATATGCAGCAAGTGTTGGTGAACTTGGCAGTCCAGACCTGATAATTATACCCGGCAGTAAGAACACTATAGCAGATTTAAAATGGATGAGGGAGAATGGGCTGGAGGCAAGTATCCTTAAGCATGCGTCCCAAAATAAGCCGGTAATCGGCATCTGCGGGGGGTATCAAATGCTGTGCGACACCATCTCCGACCCCCATGGTGTTGAGCAGGAAGGCCATATCCGCGGCATGGGTCTGCTGAAAGCAAAGACTGTATTTGACCAGCAAAAAACCAGATCAAGAGTTACAGGAACTTTTGCAGATGTCAAGGGAATATTTAAAGGCCTGAGAGGGAAGACCTTCCAGGGCTATGAAATACATATGGGGCGGACCTGTTTGACGGAGGGAGAGGAGAGCAGGGGCGGCAAAAGCGTTGAAAGCCCTATCATACCATATCTCTCCCGCCTTGCTGAAACTGACGGCGTAATTAAGCCCGACGGGATGTATAGCGGTAATGTATACGGAACATATGTACATGGAATTTTTGACAGCGAGGATGTGCTTTTTGAAATAGCAGATGCACTGATGAGGGAGAAAGGGCTGAAATATACTAAAAATACGTCCTTCAATCTAAATGAATATAAGGAAAGACAGTACGATTTGCTGGCCGATGCCTTACGTAAGGCCTTGGACATGGACTATATCTACAGAATTATTGAGGAAGGAATTTAGAAAGGCGACAGGTACCCGGATGAATATAATGGAACCCATGGAAATTGAAATGAAAAGCTTTGAAATAATAAGCCGGGAGCTTGCCGGCAGGACTTTTGACAGTCAGCAGGAGCCGGTGATAAAGAGAGTTATTCATACAACCGCTGATTTTGATTATGCGGATAATTTGTGCTTTTCTGAGGCTGCAATGAATACTGCCATTGCAGCAATAAAGAAAGGGGTTTGTATTGTTACGGACACTCAGATGGCTATGGCGGGAATAAATAAAGCTGCATTAAAGAGATGCGGCTGTGAGGTAAAATGCTTCATGTCCGATCAGGATGTGGCGGAAAAGGCGGCAGACCAGGGTATAACAAGGGCGGTTGTATCAATGAGAAAAGCCGCAGAGATTAAAAAACCCGTTATATTTGCTATCGGCAATGCGCCCACTGCTTTGATGGAACTTGAAAGGCTGATAAGAGAGGGGCAGGTATTTCCGGTACTTATAATCGGCACTCCTGTGGGCTTTGTCAATGTAATTGAATCAAAGGAACTGATCCTGCGGCTGGATGTGCCGTATATTGTTGCTAAAGGCAGAAAGGGCGGCAGCAATGTGGCGGCTGCCATAGTCAATGCACTGCTGTATCTGGTATCGCCCAGAGAAAACTGATAAACTGTATTTTGCAGGGGTAATACCCCAATAAAGTAGGTTTAAATAAATATCACATAGAGGTCCTGGCTAATGAATTTATTGATCGCCGTCGTCATCGGCTTCATATTGGATTTGATATTGGGAGACCCGCAGTGGCTGCCCCATCCGGTAAGGGTTATAGGATGGATGATTTCAAAGGGAGAAAATTTCTTAAGGAAGCTGCTGCCGGGCACACCAAAGGGAGAATTTTTCGGCGGCATGGTATTGACAATACTTGTAACAGCTGTTTCTTTTACTGTTCCGTTTATTGTATTATATTTTGCGGCAAGGCTCAGTCCTGTGCTGGAAGTTATAATTTCGTCAATATTCTGCTATCAGATACTGGCTGCGAAATGCCTCAGGACAGAGAGCATGAGAGTGTACTATCAGCTTAAAAACGGGGATCTGCCTAACGCGAGAAAATATCTTTCCTGGATAGTGGGCCGGGACACTGAAAACCTGACAGAAGACGGAATTACCAGAGCCGCTGTTGAAACCGTTGCAGAGAATACTTCCGACGGGGTTGTGGCCCCGCTGATATTTCTGGTAATCGGCGGAGCTCCTCTGGGCTTCTTTTATAAGGCTGTTAACACTCTGGATTCAATGATCGGGTATAAGAATGAAAAATATCTTTATTTCGGAAGGTTTGCGGCAAGGCTTGACGATGTAATGAATTTCATACCGGCCATATTTTCGGCATATGCAATGATCCTGGCAAGTTTTCTGAACAGGCTGGATTCCACAAATGCCTTTAGAATTTACAAAAGGGACAGAAAAAACCATTCCAGTCCCAACAGTGCCAGAACCGAAGCCGCTTGTGCAGGGGCACTGAAGATTCAGCTGGCCGGAGATGCATGTTATTTGGGGAAGCTTGTAGAGAAACCCACTATTGGAGACAACATAAGGAATATTCAAATTGATGACATACCAAGGGCCAACAGGCTTATGTATACTACGGCGGTCATATCGGCAGTTGTTCTCATATTATCAAGACTGATTATTATTTTATTCCATGAAAGCTAATAATGTTAACCGATGCGGTTCAAAGGCTTAAACGAAGAACAATACCCGACTTGCACGCAAAACTATGGAGGTAAAATGAGCAGGCAGATTCACGGCGGTGATATATACAGTTATGAATATATAACAGGCAATACAAGGCTGATAGACTTTTCGGCAAACATCAACCCCCTGGGCTTGCCGGAAGGTGTAAAAAAAGCTGTAATTGAAAATATGGCTGCTTTCAGCAATTATCCCGATTCCCTGTGCAGAGAGTTGATAAAAGGAATAGCCTTGCATGAAAATGTGCCTGAGAGCTATATACTTTGCGGGAATGGTGCTGCCGACATAATATACAGAATTGCAGAGGCCGTAAGGCCGGGAACTACGCTGGTTATGGCACCATCCTTTTCTGAGTATGAGGCAGCTGTTAGGACGGCCGGCAGCAATATAAAATATTTTTATCTTAATAATGGCAACGGTTTTAATGTCGGTAAAGACATTCTTGCTGAAGTCATTCCGGGTATTGATCTCATGTTCCTGTGTAATCCCAACAATCCTACAGGTAATTTGACAGATAAAAAAACTGTTTTAGCATTGGCCCAAAAGTGCAAAGAAAATAAAACCATATTGGTAGTGGATGAATGCTTCATTGATTTCCTGGAAGATACCGGTGAATTCAGTATAGTTGACTGTATCCATGATTATGATAATGTGATAGTGCTAAAAGCCTTTACCAAGATATACGCAATGGCGGGAATACGCCTGGGTTATGCCATGTGCTCCAACGAAGACATAATCCGACGGCTTGAAAAGACCGGGCAGCCCTGGAGTGTGTCGGCAGTGGCGCAGCTATGCGGAACTGCTGCTTTGAAGGAAACGGAATACATACATAGGACGAAGAAGCTGGTAAAAGAGAACAGGAAAAAGTTAACTCTTGAATTAAGGGCTCTTGGCTTTGAAGTTTTTGATTCCTGTGCAAATTACATATTGTTCAGAACAGAAAGCAGAGCTTTGAACAGAGAACTTTTGAAATACGGAATACTGATCCGCGCCTGTGACAATTTTGTAGGTCTTGACAATTCCTTTTTCCGGATCGCGGTAAAGTCAAAAGAGGACAATGAGTATCTTTTGGAAAGTTTGAAAAAGCTCATAAGAGACAGAAATTATTAGGTTGCCGTAATTATTTTACGGCAATTATTGATTGATTACCGGAAATTGGTTATAATAATTTTGAGGTGTTAACATTGTTAAAATTGTTTGAAACAAGTGGATTTAAAAATTTTGAAAACAAAGTAGTTTTAGATTTTTCCGATATTCGCGATTATAAATTTAATACGGAATGCGTTAAGGACAATTTATTAAATACATTAATTATTTATGGTAGAAATTCCGTTGGAAAATCTAATTTTGGATTAGCATTATTTGATATAGTAAGTCATTTTACTTCTAAAAATGTTACTCCCGGGTTGTACGATTATTATTTAAATATTAATAATGCAAATGGTTATGCTGAGTTTCGGTATGTATTTCAATTTGGTCATGACGAAATTGATTATAGATATAAAAAAGACAAAGAGCAAATACTTTTATATGAGTACGTCTCATTAAATTCAGAAGTATTAATGGAATATGACTATGTATCACATTCCGGGCGAATGGATGAACTAAAGGCACTTGCACCTACGCTGAATTTTGTTTTTCAGAGTGAAGAATCTATATTAAAATATTTCATTAACAATACAATTTTGGATAATATTCATCCTCTCCGGCAATTTATGTGGTTTATATCCAATATGCTTTGGTTTAGAAGTTTAGATGAAAATAGATATATTGGATATAAAGTAAAAAGTAATGATTATTATGAATTTATATTCGATCCGGCTATTTTAAATGAATTAGAGGAGTTCTTGCATAAATCCGGTGTTGAAGAAAAATTGACCGTAAAAGAAGACAATGATGGCAAAAAGAGGCTTTATTTTGATACAAAAACTCCATTGCCATTCTTTAAGGTTGCTTCAAGCGGAACTAAAGCCATGTATACTTTTTTTTACTGGTATAAGACTGCTAAAGATGTATCACTATTATATATTGACGAATTTGATGCGTTCTATCATTATGAGCTTTCTGAAAATATTGTAGCGATGTTGGAGAAAACATCCGGGTTTCAAAAAATACTAACTTCTCATAACACAAATTTATTATCAAATAGAATTATGCGCCCTGATTGCTACTTCATTTTAACAAAAAATAAACTTACATCACTTGCAAATGCAACAGACAGGGAACTTCGAGAAGGACACAATCTTGAAAAACTTTATATGAGTGGTGAATTTGATGAATGAGAGTAAACGGAAAATACTGGTCCTTGTTGAAGGGGCCAGAACTGATGCAAGGCTTATGCACCATCTGATGCAGATTTATAACATTGACAGTAAATATCAAATTGTTTCATATAATACTAATATCTATACCCTTTACAATGCGATGTTTTCGGAAGGTGATCCGGCATCAATGGATATTCTTCAAATACTGAAGGAGCGTGAGAAGAACCCTCAACAAAAGAAGTTATTTGAGGATAAGTATTCAGATGTCTTATTAATATTTGACTTCGATCCGCAAGATCCACTGTATTCAGAAGAGAAAATAATTGAAATGATGAACTATTTTATTGAGTCTTCGGACATGGGTAAACTTTATCTTAATTATCCGATGATTGAGGCATTTTATCATATGAAAAGCATACCGGATGGACACTATCTTAATCGGTATGCCTTGATCTCAGAATTAAAAGCGGGTACATATAAACAAAGGGTTAATAGTGAAAGCAGAGATCATAACTATACCAAATTTGCTTGTACCCGAGACGAATGTGATACAGTAATTCTGCAGAATGTGGGAAAAGCATGGTATATTACTGAAAAGCAGGGAAGTCGAGAAAACGATTTACCGGATTCACTTGAAGTATTGACTGCACAGATAAGAAAGCTTAATACTATGTATTTTGTTTATGTCCTTTGCACATGTGTTTTCTTTATTGTTGATTATAATCCAAGGCTTGTAACAAGATGACAGTCCCTTCGGCAACCTCTTCCTTCACGAACAGCGGCCTGAAAACCATTACGCTCAAGGGGGGAAGGGTCAGCCTCAATCTGCAGGGCCTTCCGTGCAGAGGTTCCCGCTCTGTTTTATATATTATATTTTCACAGTCCGGTTCATAGCCGCCGTATTTCTCAGAATTGCTGTTCAATACCAGCTCATAGTCCAGCTCAAAGGGTGCCCCTATGCAGTAGTTGCCGTTAACCGCCGGGGTAAAATTACAGACAAAGATCAGCATATCGTGGAAGTCGGTGCCCTTTCGCATAAAGGAAACCACACTGTGGTCGTTGTCATTGCAGTCAATCCACTCAAAACCGTCATAGCTGAAATCAACCTGATAAAGAGCTTTCTCGTTCACATATAAATTATTCAGATCACGGACAAAGGTCTGCATTTTTTTGTGCATCTCATAGTCCAGCAGATGCCAGTCAAGCCCCTTGTGGTCATTCCACTCGATAAACTGTCCGAATTCGCTTCCCATAAAGAGCAGCTTTTTGCCCGGGTGCCCAAGGGTATAACCATAGGTTACTCTTAGCCCGGCAAACTTCTGCCAGTAGTCACCCGGCATCTTGTTCAGCATGGAGTACTTGCCGTGAACCACCTCGTCATGCGAAAGCACAAGAACATAGTTTTCACTGAAGGAATACATGATGGAGAAGGTTATGAGGTTGTGGTGATATTTGCGGTATATGGGGTCCATGCTTACATACTTGAGAAAATCATTCATCCAGCCCATGTTCCATTTAAAAGTGAAACCCAGGCCTCCCATATATGGCGGTTTCGTTATCATGGGCCATGAGGAGGATTCCTCGGCAATCATCATTATACCCTTAAAGTAGCTGAAAACTGTAGTATTGAGCTGCTTTAAAAAATCCATGGCCTCCAGGTTCATGTTTCCGCCATATTTATTTGGAATCCATTGCTCGGGCTTTTTTGCATAGTCCAGGTAAATCATTGAGGCTACGGCATCAACTCTCAAACCGTCTATATGGTATTTTTCAAACCAGAATACGGCATTTGATATCAAAAAGTTTCTGACTTCGTTTCTGCCATGGTTGAATACCAGTGTTCCCCACTCTGGATGTTCTCCCTGTTTTGGGTCTTCATGTTCGTACACCGCCGTGCCGTCAAAACGGGCCAGACCGTGTGCATCCTTGGGGAAATGGGCAGGTACCCAGTCCAGAATCACACCTATGCCGTTTTGGTGGCATTGATCCACCAGGTACATAAAGTCCTCAGGTATGCCATAGCGGCTTGTAGCAGCGTAATACCCCGTAACCTGATAGCCCCAGGAGCCATCAAAAGGGTGTTCTGTCACAGGCAGCAGCTCTATATGGGTATAGCCCATATCTTTTATATACGGAATCAGCCTGTCAGCAATAGCCCGGTAATTGAGAAAAAAATCGCCGTTTTGGTCAGGTTCGGCCAGGGTGGACCAGGTTCCCAGATGCAGTTCATATATTGAAACCGGTGAAGAAAAAACATCGGTGTCTGCCCTCCGTTCCAGCCAGTTAGAATCACCCCACTTATAGTTGTCCAAGTCATAGACAATGGATGCTTTTGCGGGCCGCCTTTCCGCATAAAAGGCATATGGATCCGCTTTGGTCAGTATTTGTTCTGCCTGCGTTTTTATTTCAAATTTATACATGTCTCCGCTGCCCACAAGGGGTATGAACAGCTCCCAGATGCCCGAGGCGCCCAATTGTCTCATTTGGTGCCGCCGTCCATCCCACTGGTTGAAGCTGCCTATGACACTTACTCTTCCGGCACAGGGGGCCCAAACCGAAAAGAGTGTGCCCGATACATTTCCGATGGTTGTAATGTGGGCGCCTAGCTTATCAAATATCCTATGGTGATTTCCCTGGCTGTACAGGTAAATATCATATTCCGATATAACCGGCCAGAAGCTGTAAGGATCATGAGTCAGATAGCTATTGCCGGCCCGGTCGGTTATCTTCAGCTGATATTCAAATAAATCCTTTCTATTGGGAAAGGTTATTTCAAAAATTCCATTTTCATATTTTGGGGGAATGGGATAGAAGGTGTTTTCAGAAACCTCCAGCAGTTCAATAAGAGCCGCATCAGGATGATAAACTCTGACTGCAATGTCCTTTTTTCTTCCCTTGCCGTCAACGACATGCATGCCGAGAAAGACATGAGGATCTCTGCAATCACCGTTGATTATGCTGTTAATAATATCCTGGTATCCGCTTCCCATTAAACCACCCCTGATAAAATATTTGCAGGTCACATTAGACAAGCCTATATTTACCATACTATAACATTTTGATCAATTCCACAAGAACAAAGGTGGAAGGCACTTTTTGGCTGCTGTGCAATGCAGGTGCACCATGGTTTCCCATAGAGGGCAAAAAAATAAGGAGCTTTCGCCCCCGCAAACTAGTAGTTTGGGACATCTAAAACTTATATTGTCCGGCGAGGAAAATTTTTTCAGGACAAGGCGGAGGATGGCGGAATAATCACTTTATTCCAACTGACGACAACGCTGTTCTGGGGAAATTTAACCGTCGGCAATGTATGAATTTAGATGTTACAGACTACTAAGAAAGAATAAAAATTGAAAGATGAGTTAAACCCTTTTGCTGAATTTGATATCAAACCAAACTGCCAAAAGAAGTATCAAGCCTTTAACGATGTACTGGGCCGATACATTGGCATTCATAAGGCTCATGCCGTTGTCGAGACTTCCCATGACAAGAGCTCCTATGATACAGCCGGCGATTGTTCCTGCACCACCAAGAGTACTGGTTCCACCGATAACTGCCGATGCGATGGCGTCCAGTTCCATGTTTGTTCCTGCAGAACCTGTTGCCGCATTAAGTCTTGCAGTATATACAATACCTGCTATGGTGGAAAGCAGGCCCATTAAAACGAATATGCCAAGGTTCACCTTATTTATATTTATACCGGAGAGCCTGGCAGCCTCCTTGTTACCGCCTATGGCATATACGTGACGCCCAAAAGTTGATTTTTCAGCAATTATCGTAAATATTACTATTATTGCGATTAAGAGTAATATTGCATATGGTATACCCATATAGCTTGCCATTATCCCGATTACCAGGGCAATCAGCAGTGAAAAGCCCACCATTTTCGCAATTTGCAGCGACATTGGAAGTACTTCAAAGCCGTATTTTATTCTGGATCTTCTCTTTTTTATTTCAAAAATCAAATAGCATATAATGAAAACCACACCTATTAAAGCGCTGGTATCGCTAAAGGGGAGGCCTTGATTTATTTTTGGCAGATAGCCCTGTCCAATGGCTTTAAAGGTATCATTCATGGGTGCGATGGAGTTGCCGCCCGTAATTGCGATAACACCGCCTCTGAAGGCCAGAAGGCCGGCCAGTGTTACTATAAAGGCGGGCACTTTTCCATAGGCTACCCAGAAGCCCTGGAAAAGGCCTAATAGCAGACCGATACCCACAGTGATGGCAATTGTTTCTATTGTACCCATATGGCCTTTAACCATCAACTGAGCGGCTATTGCTCCTGTTAAGCCGACAAAGGAGCCGACTGAAAGGTCAATGTGGCCGGCTACCATTACCAGAACCATACCACAGGCGGCTATGGCGGTTGCAGCACACTGTAAAAACAGGTTGGACAGGTTTCTTGAGGAAATAAATATTCCGTCGGTAACAATTGTGAAGAAACCCCAAATGACCAACAGGGCCAGTATCATTGTGTACTGACGCATATTTCCCTTAAGTGTGCCCGCTAAAATTTCTCTGATTGATTTTGTATTGCCCAAAACATTCTGATTATTTTTTGCTATGGTGTTTATTTCTGCATTCCCCATATTACATTCCTCCTGTGGCATATGTTAAAATGTTCTCTTGAGTTGCTTCTTCCCGGTTAAATTCTTTTGTGAGACGGCCTTCATGCATAACGAGGATTCTGTCGCTCATTCCAAGTATTTCAGGCAGCTCGGAGGATATCATGATAATGCACACACCCTCGTCTATCAACTTGTTCATAATGTTGTATATTTCAAATTTAGCGCCTACATCTATACCACGGGTAGGTTCATCCATAATCAGAATTTTAGGCTTTGTCATGAGCCATTTGGCAAGTACCACCTTTTGCTGGTTACCACCGCTGAGGTTCGAGGCTTTTTGCTCAATTGTCGGAGTTTTTATTCTCAAGTCTTCAACATATTGGTTGGTATTTTTTATTACCTCATTAGCGTTGATCAGTGTTAATTTTGAAATGGCTTCAAGACTTGATAATGTAACATTGTTTTTTATATCCATTCCAAGAATCAAACCATAGCGCTTTCTATCTTCAGATACATAACTTATACCGGCTTCAATGGCCTGTTTGGGATTCTTTATGGAGACTTTTTTGCCTTCCAGAACCAATTCCCCGCTGATATTGGTTCCATACGCTCCGAAAATGCTCATAACAAGTTCAGTCCTGCCGGCTCCCATAAGCCCTGCTATACCCAGGATCTCGCCTTTGCGGATTTTAAAGCTTGCATTATCTATGGCCTTCAGCTGAGGCAGGTCCGGGTTGTGAACAGTCCAATTCTTAACTTCCATAACAACCTGTCCGGGCTTGTGTTCCTTCCTTGGAAAGCGCTGGGTTAATTCGCGTCCGACCATTTTGGCTATGACCTTGTTCTCAGTTATTTCACCAACAGGTTCGGTTCCGACTGTTTTACCGTCACGGAGGATGGTGATGTTATCCGCTATTTCAAAGACTTCATTAAGTTTGTGTGAAATATATATGCATGTTACACCTTTGGATTTTAATTCCTTAAGAATTTGTAACAGATTTTCCGTTTCTGACTCTGTAAGTGCAGCAGACGGCTCATCCAGAATAAGGATTTCAGCCTTCTTGGAAATTGCTTTTGCAATTTCAACCAGCTGCTGCTGGCCAATACCCAGATTTATTACCTTGGTATTAGGGTTTAAATTAAGTCTTACCTCATTGAGGACTTTCTGACTTTCTGCATAGGATTTGTCCCAGTCAATAAGACCGGTTTTTTTGACTTTTTCATTGCCAAGGAAAATATTTTCGCATACGCTCATTTGTTTGACGAGAGCAAGTTCCTGATAAATAATAGCTATTCCTGCCTTTTCGCTGTCCTTTATACTGGAATAGCTTTGTGTACTGCCCTTTACCATTATTTCACCCGTGTAAGTGCCGGTGGGATAAACTCCGCTGAGAACTTTCATCAGAGTTGATTTTCCTGCCCCATTTTCTCCGCACAGTGCGTGGATTTCACCTTTTTTAACCTTGAAGGTAACATCGTCCAGTGCCTTGACTCCCGGGAACTCTTTAGTGATGTTCCTCATTTCCAATATATACTCGCTCATAATGACCTCCAGTGGGCTTCCCTATTTCCATTTAAAAGCTTTTATGGGGAATAACATAGCTGCCATTCCCCCATAAATTTTCAGTGATTTATACTATTTGTTGTAAACGTCTTCTTTCTTGAGATAACCGCTATCTATAAGGATCTTGTCGATATTGGTCTTGTCAACTGCTTCAGCAGCCAGCAGGATTGACGGAACATCCATCTTTTCATTGTTTACTTTCTGATCTGCACCCGGGTCTTCACCTCTGGCCATCTTTATTGCTGCTTCAACGGCTGCTTCACCAAGTTTTCTGGTATCCTTGAATACTGTCATTCCCTGGGTACCTTCGACTATTCTCTTGGCGGCTGAAAGTTCGGAATCCTGTCCGGTTATAGGCACTTTACCGGCCAGGCCCTGAGCAGCCAAAGCCTGGATGCATCCGCCTGAAGTACCGTCATTGGGCGCAAGTACTCCCTGGACATTGTTATTGTTGGCAGTTAGTGCATTTTCCATCAATTTAAGTGCGTTGTCGGGCTTCCAGTCTACAACCGGCTGTTCCATAACAACCTTGTAATCTCCGCTATCTATCTTGGGCTGCAGATATTTGGCAGCACCCTCCTTGAAGAGTGTAGCGTTATTATCTGTGGGAGCACCGGAAAGCCAGACAATATTACCTTTATCTAAATGCTCTGTTAACCATTTTCCCTGAAGTTCTCCAACCTTTACGTTGTCAAAGGACAAATAAACGTCAACATCAGTACCCATAACAAGTCTATCGTAGGAAATAACCTTGATACCTGCCTTGTGAGCCTTGTCAACTGTTGATGCAGCTGCCTTGGCGTCGTGAGGAGCAAGAATTAATATATCGATACCCTGTGAAATCAGATTCTCAACCTGTGAATCCTGCTTAGCAGCATCCATGTTTGCAACCTGTACAGCAATATCAACTCCTGCTTTTTTTGCGGCTTCTTCCATGGTGGCTTTGTCTCTGACCCATCTTTCCTCCTGTTGTGTAGGAAGAGAAAGTCCGATTTTTATTTTCTTGTCGGCTGCCGGAGATGATGTAGCTGTTGAATTTCCACCTGGTGATGAACCTTTGCTTGCTGAATTGTTTGCACCGCAGCCTGCAAAAAGTGAAATTGACATCATGCCTGCTAAAGCCATTGCAGCTAAACGTACTGATTTTTTCATAAACAATCCTCCCGAAATGTAGTGTTTTCTTTTGCAACAAGCTGTATTAAGCAGCTGTTGCGGGTACATTTACAGGATATATCAGCGGGGGACTAAAGTCGCTGGAGAGAATTACTAAGGTCTTACTATTATTGTGATGGTAAAAGTTATAACAATAAAGATTAGCATTTTTTTAATGACAATTTAGGTAAGACTGAACATTCCTTGTTACATACTTGTACAAGTTTAGGAAAATACTAATACGGTCAATATTTAATATGGAGGAAACAATATGCAGGATAAAACAAGGTTAGATATTTTATCGTCTGAAGTTTCAGGACTTTGGTCAACTTATATGTATGATTCTTTAGCAATTTGTGTCTTGGAGCATTTTATAAAAACACTGAATGATACCGAAATACATCCTATTCTTAAATATGCCGAAGATATGTCAAGAGAGCATATAAATTTAATTTCCGGCATGCTGGAGAAGGATGGACTTACGGTACCTGAAGGCTTTACCCGGGAGGACGTTGACCTTGACGCCCCCAAATTGTTCACCGACCCCTTTTATCTGTTTTATTTGCTGAATATGGGCATGATAGGGATGAACAATTATACTTTAATTTTAAATCATAGCTCCAGGATCGATATCAGGAACTTTTTTTCAGCATGTATACGGGAATCAGTTGAATTATACAATATGACGGTGGATACTTTACAGAAGCAGGGCCTTTTTATTAAGTCACCAAGAATAGAGTTTACAAAAAGTATAGACTTTATTGACACTCAGGATTTCTTTGCGGGAGGTTGGTTTGCTCAAAAAAGAAATTTGCTGGCACAGGAGGTAACTACAATATTCGCCAACTTGAGATTTAACAAGGTTGGGGGTGATCTGATCGCCGCCTTCGGCCAGGTGGCCGGTTCTGACAGACTGAAGGATTATTTCTTCAAGGGAAGGGAGCTTGCAGCTAAAAAGACCAAAAAATTGGTGGAGTTTTTTACCGATGAGAACATTCCGGTCCCATCGACATTTGATTCTTTTATAACCGACTCTACTGTTTCACCTTTCTCCGATAAACTCATGCTATTTCACATAGTAACACTGATAGGGTCAAGTATTATCCAGGATGGGACAGGTTTAGCCACTGCCATGAGGCATGACCTCCAGCTCCATTTTTCCGCATCTGCAATGGACAGCGCCAAATATTCGGAAGACGGCCTGGATTTATTGATTGAAAACCGCTGGTTGGAGCAGCCTCCCCAGCATATTAACCATAAAAGGCTGACATAGCTGCTTCAGACCCCGGTTAAAACTTGTAACCTTAAGAAAATAATGCTATTTATCCGGCCATTGATTCCGCGGGACATTGAGATATACATCCTCCAGTCTGTGGAAGCCGTCACTTATTACCGTGTCGACCAGATTATCCTTTGTAACCACTATGGGATCAACCTTTGCAAAGGGTATATCATTTTCGCCGTCGCTGATATATGTATTGCACGCATAATAATTATTTTTGAGCAGGCCAAAGGCCACATCCACCGCTTTTTCAGCCAGTTGATCAATGGGTTTGTATATTGTCATCAACTGAGTTCCCTCGGCAACACGCTGACAGCCGGAAATGTCGGCATCGTGGCCTGCTACCAAAACTTTTCCCGCCAATTGCTGCTCGGCGAGAGCTTCTATGGCAGCACCGGCCAGACTGTCATTGGCTGCAAGTATGGCATCAATTTTTTTCCCGCCTTGAAGTGCTTTCTCGACACACTTGAAGGAGTCTTCAGGTCTCCAGTCATTTGCCCATATTTCATCAACTATTTTTATTGACTTATCATAGATATATTTATTGAGAATATTTTTATAACCCTCGTTATACATATAACTATTATAATCGGTTTTTGCACCGTTGATTATAATATAGTTGCCCATGGGGACTTTTGAAACCATGAGCGATGCCATATATTCACCAACCTTCGTATTGTCAAAGGATACATAAAAGTCGGCATTGGCATTTTTTATCAGACGGTCATAGCAAATTACCTTGACTCCCTTCTTTTTGGCAAGATCCACGGCTTCTGCGGATTTTTCGGAATCCTGGGGTACAATCAAAAGGATATCGATATTTTGATCCAGCAGGTATTTGACCTGTTTGATCTGATCGTCGGAGTTGTTATTTGCATTCTGTACGATAACTTCCGCACCTCTGGCTTTAGCTTTTGCAACCAGAATATCCATATCCCGCTGCCAGCGCTCCTCCTGTAAGGTTGCCATGGAAAAGCCCATAGTAATTTTTCCGTTCTTGTCCGCAGGTCTGTCCTGTCCGGACAAAGAAGAACAACCCGCTGTAAAAAACATGGATAAAATAAAGGCTGAACCTGCCAAAAAGGCTTTTAATCGAAAATTCTTCATCAAGAAACACCATCCTTATTCATGTATAGAATACTGTCCCTGTACTCAGTCGGCGTGACACCTACTGCTTTTTTAAATATTCTGCTGAAATAATTCGGGTCACCATAACCGATTTCATAACATATCTCCTTAACGCTCATCAGACTGCTCTTCATTATTTCCTTGGCCGCGTTGATCCTCAGATTGGTAAGGTAATCAATAAAGTTCTCACCCATTTCATCTTTAAACAGCTTGCTGAAATAATGAGGGCTGATGTTGACTTCCTTTGACACTTCCTCGAGAGTGATTTCGGTTTTGTAATTTTCCTTCATATATTCAACAGCTCTTATAATAAGAGAATTTGTCTTTTTTTCTCTGGACTCGGAGATACCCTTGGTAATATAATCTATTCTTTCAAGACACCAGTGTTTTAATTCTGTAAGTGTGTCTAGAGTTTGAAGCTCAGAAATAAAGTCAATGCTGCTGAGGTTATCGGTAATATTATAATCATAAGCCAGCCGGGATATAAGAATCATTATTTCGGTGAGCTTGGACCTTATTTTATTGACAGATCCATAATATTCTACCGTCAACCATTCAAATATATGACAAAAGGCCTGTGTGGATGACTCCCTCTCTCCGAGAGCCACTTTTTCCAATAACAGCTTCTCCTTGGAGATGGGGTATTTCTCAGCCGGCAGCTCTTTCTCGGTGGGTATATCCATTATATGCAGGATGCCTGTTCCGTTTATAAAACGAATAGCCCTGAGTGATTCCTCATAAGAGAGGTAAATGTTGTCAAAGCCGCTATAACAGCGTCCAATTCCTATATAGAAATCGGCATCTACCTTTTGGGATATCTGACTATGGACCTGTTCTGCTATATTGACCGCCTCAAGTCTTCTTGAGTACTCATCGGTCTCAATTTCGGCGGGTATATAAACAATAATTCTGTTAAGGATTGCAGGGCCCATAAAACACCTGCATCTGGCCTTCAATATATCCCTTAAGTATGGGTAGAAGGATTGGCTTTTAATACTGAGGCCTATTCTGTTGACCATTTTACCGCAGTCATTGGACTGCGCAAATTCAACGGTCATAATATAACCGCCGGATTCTTCTATCTCGAAAATATTCCGGTAGCTCTCCAATTCTGTGGTATTATCATCCAAAAAGAGCATGGAGTAAATAAAACCATTTTCAAGAACGGGGAGGATATTCTCCATTTTCTCCTTAAGATCCAGCTCCTTCTTCCTCTTTGTGCGTTCTTTTTTTATATCATCAATACTTTTTTGCAGGGTTGAGATTATTTTTTCCCTGTTAACAGGTTTGAGTAAATACTCCGAAACACCCAATTTGAGAGCGTCTTTGGCGAAGTCAAACTGGTCGAAGGCTGTAAGTATGATAAATACACAATCCAGGAGCTTGTTCCGGAGTTCCCTGATGGCCTCTATACCGTTTATACCGGGCATACTTATGTCCATAAAAATTATATCAGGTATGAATCTTTCCGCCTTTTCTATAGCCTCCCTGCCGGAACGGGCCGACTCAATGGAAAAAATGCCGGGAAAACTCTTGTTTACTATAAAGAAAAGGGAATCTATTACAATCTGCTCATCATCGGCGATCAATAACTTATACATTCACATGCTCCTTTACACTGACAGGTATTTTCAGACATACCGAGGTCCCTTCGTGGGGCTTGCTTTCTATACTGACAATATTGCCCCGGCCATAAAAGATATTAAGCCTGCTAATCACATTTCCCATTCCGATACCTGTGGTATGGCCTTTTTTGGCCTCAATTCCGCTGGGGTCATCCGGGGATGCTTCTTCGGCCTTGCCCAGCAGTTGATCAACTTTTTTCCGGGGCATTCCTTTACCGTTATCCGAAACCGTTATTTCTGCATAAGTTTTGCTGTTTTTAACCGACAGGGTTATTAATCCGCCTGACTCCATGTTGCTGATCCCGTGAATGAATGCATTTTCAACAATAGGTTGAAGAATCATGCAGGGCATTTGTATATCCAGGTTTCCGGCTTCAATATCCTCAATGAACTCCACTCTGTCGGTGAAACGGGTCTTGAGTATATAGATGTAGGTTCTGATGTTGTTTATTTCCTCACCCAGGGATACTGCCCTGTCAAGCTTTTTAAGATTGTACCTGAACAGGTTTGCAACATTTTCAATAAAGCAGCAGGTCTTGTCGGCACCCTCCATCATTGCTATCTGAGCGCCGGTATTTAGTGTGTTGAATATGAAGTGAGGATTGATTTGTGATTGCAGAGCCTGAAGTTCGGCTTCCTTCAAATGCGTTTTCATTATCAGGTTCTGCAGCTCCTGTTCCTTCAATTTATTCTGCAGCAAGGCCCTTTCCTCAATTGTGTCAATATGCTCCCGTATGCTGGAGGCCATCTTATTAAAGGCACTGGCCATAACACTTATCTCATCCTCGGTATCAAATTCTACCTGAGGTACGTCGAAATTACCTCTTGAAATTTCATCCGCCGCCTGGGATAAAGTTATTATAGGCTTTGTAGTTTTGTAAGTAATAAGTATAATAAATACGAGATTGAATAAAATAACTCCCAGAATAATAGCAATGTTTATCAGTTGGACAATATCTATCCTGCTTGCAACCACGTGGTACCTCTGGGTATTTTCTTTGAGCAGTTCATTGTTAAGCTTGTTGATATACATATCTATATATCCAAAAACCCTGTTTGCATCGTTATAATAGGCGGTATACCTGTTTATATCACGGGCACGCTTTGCCTGAACAGCATTATAGGCAATATCCAGGTAATTGTTTATCATATTTGCTATGTCTCTTTGCAGAAGTCCGTTGGAACTGTAGTCTGCTTCTTCAAGAATTGTTTCTGACAGCTGCTGCAATTTGTTTTTTGAACCTATAAAGCCTCTGAAACTATCTGAATGTTCGGTATCCAAATAGCTTTCCAGGTATTGCTGAACGTCTGTAACATTATCCTGGAGCTCATTAAGGGATATATTGCTGATAAACAGAGAGTCCATCTGACCCATTAACATTCTGGCATTATAGTAAGTATAAAAACTTGCTGCGGCCATTAGGATCGTTGTGATCATAAAATATAAAATAAGTTTTTTCCGTATTTTGTTTTTTCTTAAGAATCTACTGAAAAATTTTATCATAAATTTATCCTTAATTAAATACTTTTGGAATTATTTACCTGTATCTCCAGTAGAAAGGGTCGCCACATTATCTTTTGTAACAGCATATACCTCAGTTCCTACATAGGCCGAGGTCCTTTTGGTAGTCTTCAGTTCAACCAGGGCCCGTATGGCTTTATAACCCATATCCTGCGGATCACTCACTACGCTTCCGTATATTACATTCTTTTCTATATACCTCAGTATTTCCGGATAACTGCCGGAGCCTATTACTTTTATCTGACCAACCTTGTTCAGATCCACTACCATCTGTGTAACTCCGAGAGTATCCCTGGGGTTTGTACAAAAGATGGCGTTTATCTGGGGGTTGTTGGTTATAAGCTCATTGGCTATTTCACCGGCACTGAATATACCCATTCCTGAAATGCGTATTTCTTCTACATCCACTTTTCCCTTATAGGATTTGACCGCATCCTTGAAGCCGGTGACACGAAGATTTTGAGAAACATCGCCCGCATCAGGAAGGTAACCGTTTAATATGATGGCGACCTTTGCATTTCCACCGGTGGCATCGGCAACCATTTTACCGCCTACCATACCCACCTCATAATTGTTATTTCCTATATAGGCCATTCTCCCGCTGTTGTTGGCGTCACTTTCAACAGTTACTACGGGAATACTGATTTTAATTGCATCGTTTATAACCGGCGTAAACATGGTTTCGTCGGGAACATGTGTCGCAATGCCGTCTACGTTTGACGCTATGGCTATATTGAGATATTGAAGCTCTTCCTCCAGATTTGTAAATCTGGGACTGTTAAATTCAACTGCCACATTAAATTCTCTGGCGGCCTTAAAAGCCCCCTTTTTTACATCGCTCCAGAAGGGGTCATATGAACTCGGCGCTATCACGGCAAAATGATAATCTGGTTTTTCAACACTTTGGGCAAACTTGTCATCAAGAGGAGCCGATTCCTCCTTGACGGAATTTACAATTACAGTTGCAATTGTTAGAACCAAGAATAAGGAGATGAATAAGATAACAAACTTTTTCTTTTTGTTCATTTAAACCTCTATTTAACCTCTGTTTTTCCGCCGGGCAGCGATGCAAATAGTGATAAAAGCTGTGATACAATTGTTCAATTATTATAGAATTATACGAATATAGATTATCAAATAATTACAAATAATACAACCGAAAATTAGTGTAAATTTGGTAAAGATAACTAATAGTGTGTAATGATTTTTTTGGATTCTTTAATACAGCAGGATATAAATATTCTACAGAAAACCATCGCTCCGAAGGTCAAATTCAAGCTGGGCAACGAAACCCTTGAGCTGTGGGTGGAAAAAGGCGAAAACAGAAATGTTGTCATGATGGCAACTTATGAAAGTGACATACGAGTTAATAAGGATATTGACAAAGAAACTCTAAAAAAGGTAGAATCAGGAATAACGGGACTTGAACAAGATACT
>JAFABO010000160.1 GCA_023426005.1 Bacillota bacterium
TATTAACGAAAAAAAGCTATTAAAAAAGCTTTTTTTGTTATAACTATTAATGAAGATAATAGAGCCGCATTCGCCGCTTAAAAAATATGCCCGGTAAATATGTATTTAATTGCGGCTCATGCCGGACTATGCTATACTATTACCAAACTAAACCATTATTTGCTCTTTTAAGTGGATGCTGGTTGTAATAAGATATATTTTAGGAGGGTATGCAGCAATTATGGATAGCATGGCAAAACTGAATTTTTGGTTGGAAAATGATTATTTTGATCAGAATACAAAAAATGAACTTATATCGATAAAAAATGATGAAAAAGAAGTAGAGGACCGTTTTTATAAAAGCCTTGAATTCGGAACCGGAGGCCTGAGAGGCATAATTGGTGCAGGCACAAACAGAATAAATATTTACACCGTGAGAGTTGCCTCACAGGGTCTGGCAAACTATATAAAGAGCCTTGGCAAACAGGACAAGGGTATTGTCATAGCATATGATTCAAGATTCATGTCACCGGAATTTTCCCTTGAAGCGGCAAAAGTATTTTGTGCAAATGGTATTAAGACCTATCTTTTTGATGAATTACGCCCTGTCCCTCAGTTGTCTTTTGCGGTGAGATACTTGAAAGCCGCTGCGGGAGTGGTAGTTACAGCCAGTCATAATCCAAAGCAGTACAATGGTTACAAGGTTTATGGAGAAGATGGCGGCCAGCTTTCCCTGGACGGTTCAAACGCTGTTATTGCAGAAATCAATAAAATTTCCGATATTACAAAAGTTAATATAATAGACAAAGAAGCTGCCGTTGAAAAGGGCTTGCTTAAAATTATCGGAAGCGTGGTTGACGATGCCTATATTGCAATGCTCAAGACCTTGCAGGTAAACAGGGAGGCTGTTGCGCAGGTTGCGGATACCTTTAAGATCGTTTATACACCGCTGCACGGTGCGGGGAACAAGCCTGTAAGAAGAATCCTTGCAGAAAACGGTTTTAAGAACGTTTTGGTTGTAAAGGAGCAGGAGCTTCCCGACTCCCAGTTCTCTACCGTAAAATCTCCCAACCCGGAGGAGCGGTCGGCCTTTGAGCTTGCTATCAGACTGGCTTCGGATAACAACGTCGATCTTATTATCGGAACCGACCCAGACAGTGACAGAGTCGGAGTTGTAGTAAGGAAGAACGACGGGGAATATGCCGTTCTGACCGGCAACCAGACAGGCTGTCTCCTGCTGGAATATATTCTGACTGCAATGAATGAAGCGGGCAGGCTTCCGAAGAACGGGTTTGCAGTTAAAACAATTGTCACTACCGAACTTTCAAGAGAAATTGCAAAATACTATGGGATAGAGCTCGTTGAGGTTCTCACCGGATTTAAATTTATCGGTGAACAGATAATGCTGAGAGATGAGAAGGGAAATCAGAAATACCTTTTCGGCTTTGAGGAAAGCTATGGCTACCTTGCGGGTACCGATGTACGTGACAAGGATGCGGTGGTTGCTTCAATGCTGATAGCTGAAATGGCTGCCTATTACAAGGTAAAGGGCATGTCCCTGTATGACGCCCTTATAAAGCTATTTGAAAAGTACGGCTATTTTATTGAGGGAATAAACTCCTTTACTCTGGAAGGCAAGGACGGACTGATGAAAATAAAAGCTGCCATGTCAACTATGCGTACAGCCAGATATACCAGTTTTGGCAGCTTGAAGGTAAAGGCCATAAGGGACTATCAGAATTCAGAGAGATTTGTGGTTGCCGACGGTTCATCAGAAGAAATTACTTTGCCTGAGTCGGACGTGCTTTACTTTGAAATGGAAGACGGCTCATGGTTCTGTGTAAGACCTTCCGGAACAGAGCCTAAAATAAAGATATACTACGGTGTCTCCGACAAGACTCTGGAATTATCCCAGCAAAGATTGGACAACCTGAAAAACAGTGTTCTAGAAGTTATAAAACCTTTACTCTAATTGAATAATCAAGCCTCCGGAGCAAATACGCAAGTACTTCCGGAGGCTTTTTCAAACCGGCCGGAACAGCTGTTTTATCTGTGCCTTAGGGAAGCTGTACAATTGCCATTTCAGGAGGTGAAAAGAACCTGAATGGAAATATAACGTTTCCAAGGCCCCTGTTAATGTAAAGATAAATGCCGTTGATTTTATGAAGTCCTCTGTAGCATTTCATTTTACACAGTTTCTCACTTCTCATCAGTTTGAATTCAAGGTGGAAGGGCATCCATATCTGGCCGCCATGAAAATGCCCGCAAAAGAAGTAATCAACTCTATTCTCAGGCAACTCAAAGACCATGTCGGGATTATGAGATACGGCAATATTTATGGATCCGCCGGCAAAGGAGGCTTCAATACCCTTGAAGGCCTTTTTGAGATCAGGCTTGCCTTGCTTTAAATCATCAATCCCAATCAAATTGTAGGACCGGCCATTCTTATTTATTTTTACATTCGAGTTTATCAGAACTTTTGCACCTGCGTCTCCTATCTCCCTTATGAAGGCAGATATTTTCCGGCTGTTCTGATGCAGGGCTTTATGATCATGATTGCCCAAGGTTAAATATACCTTGTGTCTACTAGTGAGCAGCTTTAAAAAGTTAATAAATTTTGTAATATTTTTCGGAGCTTCAATGTAATCTCCGCTCAAAATAATGATGTCCGGTTGGGCATTGTTTAAAGCTGTCAGCAATTTATGAACCGATACATAGAATTTATTTATATGTATATCGGATAAATGTACTATTTTCAGGCCATTAGGGCTTGTACTGAAGTTTATGACGCTTTTGGATAAAAAGGTCGTTTCAATCTTCATATATATGAGAATTAATAATATTGCAATAATAAAATATACCATGTTGCCGGTTACTCCTGTTATAAAAACCTATTCTGTGTCTAATAAGTATATAGAAAAAATCATGTTTTGTAAAATATCCGGTGCTATTTGCAGCTTTAAATAAAAATGTATTGCTACTTTTTGGAACAGTCAGTATAATTATGTTATTAAACTGCATAAATTTTCAATTCCTGGGTGTTAAAATTATTGATGTTTTATTTTTAATGTGCAACTTAAGTCACAACTAGACAAAAGAGGAAGAAATGAGACAGATAAGGATATCCAATTGTGAACCCGGTATGATTCTTGGCAAGGCAATATTCAATGATAATTTAATTCTGCTGGAGGCAGGCGCTCTTCTGACCAATTCATATATCGAGCGTCTTAAAGACCTGGGAATTACCGAAGTATATATTGATGACGATATATCCGAGGGTGTGGTTATACCTGATGTTGTCAAGGAAGAAACAAGGCGGGAGGCAATACGGTTTATCAGAGAATCGATGGAAAACTACACATCCATGCAGCTGTTAAATTCTGCTGAAGCAATAGAAATAGTTAATAAAATACTTGAAGAAATATTAAGCTCAGATGATATTATTATTAATCTGATGGACATAAAAACGCGCGATTCATACACATATTTCCACTGTGTAAACGTATGTATTCTCTCTGTAATTACAGGAATAAAACTCAATCTCAATACAGCTCATCTCAAGGAGCTGGGTGTTGGGGCGATTTTGCACGATATAGGCAAATTGATGATACCTGCTGAAATATTACTAAAGAAAGCGGCTTTATCCACTGATGAATATGAAATTGTGAAACAGCATTCCATATACGGTTACAATATATTGAGGAATTTGCCCCTTGTCAGTGAAGCCTCAGCACGGGTGGCCCTTGAGCATCATGAGAGAATTGATGGGAAAGGCTATCCCAACGGCCTGAAAAGTGATCGGATTCATTTATTTTCAAAAATAGTAGCCATTACAGATATTTTTGACGCACTTACATCAAACAGGATATATAGAGATAAAATAAGTTCAAATCAGGCTATAGAGTACCTGACTGTTATAGCGGCGCCCACACTGGACACCAGGGTTTTAAATTGCTTTATTGAGATCATACCTCCATTTCCTGTGGGTTCGGGCGTTGTTTTAAACAACGGGGAAAAGGGAGTGGTAATAGGTATAAATAAGAATTTTCCCACAAGGCCTGTGGTCAGGATTGTTTTTAATTCCGACGGCAGCAAGAAGGAGTTTTTTGAAGAAATTAATCTTGCTGAAAAAGTTGGATACACCATTATAAATAACACAGAGTTGATAAAGCAGCCGTGAGTGTAAAGCTTGTGGCGGCATATGATTTTAATAACAAATTGTAGTTGACAAACCTGGTGTTTGTATTTATAATAAGAAATGCTCGTGCGGATGTGGCGGAATTGGCAGACGCGCTGGATTTAGGTTCCAGTGGGCGACCGTGGGGGTTCAAGTCCCTTCAT
>JAFABO010000166.1 GCA_023426005.1 Bacillota bacterium
TTATTAATAAGTACAGCAGTATCAGGGTTATTATTAAGGCTGCTATGGTTATATAAGTTTCAATATTCCACCCTATATTCATTTCCATTCCTTTATTTCCGTCGTCTTTTAGTCCTACACATATTATTTGTTTGAAATACTGAGAATATTCCATAATACAAATGACCTCTTCAAACTCCTTTATGATTATTGACTTTTAAATTCCAAAATTATATTATTAGCTGAAAAGCACAGAACTAACTTCCCATATGAAAAATAGGTTTGTCCAGGAGGTTGTAGAAATGGTAAGCATACAAACCGGGCGGCTGATCATACGGAACTTTTTTGTCGAGGATTGGAAAGCTCTGCAGGACATAATAATTGATAAGGAAGCATCGGAATATGCAATTTATGATTATCAATTTCCTACATCAGAGCAGGAGATACAGGTGGTTACCAGGTGGTTTGCAGGCAGCAGCAATTATCTGGCTGTTTATGAAACAGCCAGCTGCAAGATCATAGGCTTTGTTTCTCTGAATGGTACTACTCCCGGCGAAATGGACATGGGGTTTTGCATTTATTCTCCCTTCCAGCGCAGGGGATATGCCACAGAGGCGTGCACAGCAGTTATTGGCTATGCCTTTTCGGTACTGGGGCTGGAAAGGCTTACAAGCGGGACCGCCGACAAGAACTACCCGTCATATAATCTGTTGAACAAATTGGGTTTTAAAAAGACACATGAAGGAATTGCCTCTTTTAGAAAAACCTCAGACGGAACTCCTATTGATTTTACCGGTTCACTATTTCTTTTGGAAAAAAAGGACTGGCTTATTAAACATCCTTCTGATGAATTATTTCCCTGGCAAAAACCTTAGGTGATATTCCATATTCCCTTTTAAAAGTTCTGATAAAATTTGAATAATCACCAAACCCGCATATCATACTGACTTCACTTACCTTGATGTTTTCCTTCAGCAGCATTCTTGCCATTATCAGTCTTTTTTTCTGAATAAATCTATGGATGGTAAACCCGGTGTATTTCTTGAACTCTCTTAATAAGTGATATTTGCTGATGTAGAATTGGGCAGAAATGTTTTCAAGGGATAATTGGCTGTCCAGGTTTGCGTTAATGTATTTTATGATATTGCTGATTTTCTGGTTATACTCTATATCCACTTCTATTTCTTCGTCTTTGGTGTATAAATAGGCCTTGTTCAGATACACCACAAGCTCATTTATATGTGCATATTTAAGAACCTCACTGCCAAATCCGCTGTTATAATAGGCTTTTTCAATTTTTTGAACAATTGCTTTAAGGTAGGCCAAAGTCTCAGTGTCCGGTCTCAGCAGATTATACTTTTTCTTTGCAGAGGACTCAAAGCACATGGTCAGATCGGTACTGTCGGTATTAAGCCTGGTTATATAGTCAGGCTTGATCCATATGACTACCCTCTCATAGTCCTCACCGCTCTCAATAACTGTTCTGTGAAGTTCCCTGTTGTTGATCAGAATTATATCTCCGGGCTTCAGTCTATAGGATTTGCCCTCAATGATATATGTTACTTTTCCGGAAATGTAGAAGAAAATTTCATAGAAATCATGGTTATGATACTCAACATTTGGAGGCATTTCATCTTTGGTATGAAAAAACTCAAAGTCATTTTTCACCATATACTGTCTTGAAGTAAACTTATGTTCCATTCTAATCCCCCATCTAATCTAAGTACTGCTAACAAACCCTGCTGTCAAAGGTTCGTAATGATACAGCCAGGTTATAAGCAACTTTTGCATCAAAACCAGCAACATATGATATGTTTATGGCAAATCGGAAGTATTATAATTGTATTATGAACCGAATTACTGAGGATTTCAAGTTTTACCGGATCGACAAATTTACAATAATTATATAAGGGGGCCCGACATGAAAGAATTTATGAATGAAGATTTTTTATTGGACAATCCAACAGCTGTTAAACTATATCACCAATGTGCCGAAGAAATGCCCATTTTTGATTATCACTGCCATTTAAGTCCCAAAGAAATAGCAGAAAATAAAAAATACCGTAATATTACTGAGCTCTGGCTTGGAGGCGACCATTACAAATGGAGAGCCATAAGAAGCAACGGGGTGGAAGAAAAGTATGTAACAGGAGACGGAGATGATAAGGAGAAGTTTCTGAAGTGGGCCGAAACCATGCCCAACTGTATCGGCAATCCGCTTTACCACTGGACCCATTTGGAATTAAGACGTTACTTCGGGATAAATGAACTTCTTTCCCCCGCAACTGCCGAAAGTATTTGGGAGCGCTGCAATGCCCTGCTTCAGCAGGACGGATTTACCGCAAGAAATTTGATAAAACGTTCCAATGTTAAAGTTGTTTGTACCACTGATGATCCTGTCGATTCACTTGAATATCATAAGGCAATTGCCGAAGATAAAACCTTTGATATTAAAGTGCTTCCCGCCTTCCGTCCTGATAAGGGTATCAATATCGATAAAGAAGGTTTTATTCCCTGGCTTTTAAAGCTGGAAAAAGTAACAGGTTC
Source organism: Bacillota bacterium (assembly GCA_023426005.1). Taxonomy (GTDB): domain Bacteria; phylum Bacillota; class Clostridia; order Acetivibrionales; family DSM-1351; genus Ruminiclostridium. The sequence continues at coordinate 2,527 of JAFABO010000166.1, forward strand.
TGAAATAGCAAGCTTCCAGGATTTAAAGGCTGCTCTTGTTTCAAGGCTGGAATTTTTCCACCAGGCCGGCTGCAGAATATCCGACCACGGTCTTGATCCCCTGGTATTCCGGCAGGGCACTGAGGAAGAAGCCTCAACAATCCTGCAAAAAGCCTTGTCAGGCAAAGCCTTGTCACCGGCCGAAATTGAAGTATATAAAACCCGGGTACTTGTTTTCCTTGGAAAGCAGTACGCAAGACTTGACTGGGTAATGCAGCTTCATATGGGAGTCCTGCGTAACAACAATACAAGGTTGATGAAGGAGCTGGGTCCGGATACAGGTTTTGATTCCATCGGAGACTGGAGCTTTGCCTCATCCCTGTCAGCATTGCTGGATACCTTGGATAAGACCGATGAGCTTCCTAAAACGATTTTATACCACCTGAATCCAAGGGAGAATGAAATTCTCGGAACAATAACAGGCTGCTTCCAGAGCGGCAAGATCCCCGGAAAGATCCAGTTTGGCTCAGCCTGGTGGTTCAATGACCAGAAGGATGGAATGGAAAAACAGATGATAGCTCTGGCCAATCTGGGTTTACTCAGCAGATTCGTCGGCATGCTCACAGATTCCAGAAGCTTTTTATCCTACACAAGACATGAATACTTCAGAAGAATCCTCTGCAACATACTCGGCAATTGGGTTGAAAAGGGCGAGCTTCCCAATGACATGGCACTTTTGGGACAAATGGTCAGGGATATCAGTTATAACAATGCTGCCAGCTATTTCGGAATAGAGGCCTGATGCATTGGAAGCACCTTCCTCGTATTAGCTATACCGCAGTGCCGGCAACTTTATTTGTAAACTATTACTCAGGTATATTATAGGTATATTTCAGTACGCGAGCGCAAAACAAAACAATGCGTCCACATTGTTTTGTTTTGCGCTCGCGTACTGAAATATAACACTTACCAATCCAGCTTGCAAATAAACTCGCTGCTACAAGGTTACCCCGTTTTTAAATATGGCAATCTCCCTATATCCGTTTTCTTCATTCCTGGTACTTATTTCACCTGACGCAAGCCTGATTATATATTGGAAAAGCTCTGCGGTCACTTCAGCCATTGAGCTGCCGT
>JAFABO010000043.1 GCA_023426005.1 Bacillota bacterium
TCCTGGAGATTCACCCTGTTGGCCTGCAAAATACCAGCCATTTCATCTATCCGTTTCTTTTCGGTCATTTCAAAGTAAGTAAGTCTGTTTAATTCACCTTCGATATTGGATTTAAAATAAACCTCCAGCTTCTTATTTGTTGAGTTGAGAATCTGGAGCTTTTCGTTGTATAACTGTTCATAAACAGCATTCCTGAGATTTTTGTTTTCTTCTGACAGCCTTTGATTATATGCTTTTTCTTTATTAAGCAATTCTTTGAATTGAAAATTTTCCGCTTCCAATCTTTGGTTCTCACCCAATATATCAGTGGCTTCAATTGATGAAATTTCCTTTTCAAGGTCTGATACCATTTCTTTATGCCTGGCTAGTATACCTTTAAGGTTATTCACCTCTAACACAAACTTCGCCTCCTTTCCATTATCCATACCAGATTTTATCATAATTATATCAAATTTATAGCCGGCTGCATAAAGAGTATATTTTTAAATACAACCGGCTATGAATAAAGCTCTGAAAACAAGAAGTTACTTTACGGAATAATTCTGCAATAGCCCATGTTTCTCATCCCACAGTTTCTTTGACAAATCCACATAATATTTGTGCGGATTTTCAAATCTTTTTACTTCATCCCAAATGGTCTCCATCTGTGCTGCACAAAACTCCTTTATCTGCTGCGTATTGGGACTCTCATACACACATTTGCCCTTTTCAAAGACAGGCACCAACAGCTTTTGAACTCTGAAACCGGTCAAAGTTTTTCTCTTCCAGGTATATTCAGGGTCGAATATTTCATAAGGCTCATTCTCATCAATTACTTCATCATGCATTGTCAACACATCCGCAATAGCCTTGCTGCTCTCTTTGTCGTACAACCTGTAAACCTGCTTGAAACAGGGATTGGTTACCTTTCCTACATTCTCGCTCAACTTGATCTTGGGTATGATTTTTCCGCCTTCCTCCACAGCCACAAGTTTATATACCCCTCCAAAAACCGGTTCAGATCTGGAAGTGATCAGCCTTTCTCCCACTCCGAACAGGTCAACCTTTGCTCCCTGAATCAAAATATCCCTGATTATAAATTCATCCAGGGAGTTTGAGGCCACTATTTTACAATCGTGGAAGCCAGCCGCGTCCAGCATTTTTCTGGCTGCCTTTGACAGATAGGTAATATCCCCTGAATCTATCCTTATGCCCTTGGGTCTGAACCCCCTGGGCACGATTTCTTCATTGAATACCTTAATTGCATTGGGCACCCCCGACTTCAGCGTATTATAGGTATCCACCAGGAGGGTACAGTTGTCGGGGTAGGTCCGCGCATACATGCGGAACGACTCAAGCTCATCCGGAAACATCTGGATCCAGCTGTGCGCCATTGTACCAATTGCAGGAATGTTGAATTCCTTTTCGGCTATGGTGCAGGCTGTTCCCACGCAGCCCCCGATGTAGGCGGCCCTGGCACCATAAATGGCACCGTCATAGCCCTGTGCTCTCCTGGAGCCGAACTCCATCACTTCTCTGCCCTGTGCGGCCCTTACAATTCTGTTTGCCTTTGTGGCAATAAGACTTTGGTGATTGACCGTAAGTAAAATCATCGTTTCAATAAATTGAGCCTCTATTACAGGCCCCCTCACAATAACCACAGGTTCACCCGGAAATATGGGTGTTCCTTCGGGCACAGCCCACACATCGCAGCTGAACTTGAAATTCATCAGGTATTCAAGAAAGCCTTCGCCAAATTGTTTTCTGTTTCTCAAATATTCTATATCGGATTGGCTGAATTTAAGATTTTCAAGGTAATGAATTACCTGCTCGACTCCTGCCATAATTGCAAAGCCGCCATTATCAGGCACCTTTCTGAAAAACATATCAAAGTATGCTATCTTGTCCTTCCAGCCGTTTTGAAAATAACCATTTGCCATTGTTATCTCGTAGAAATCGGTAAGCATTGTCAAGTTCATATTATTCATATATATCTCCTTATATAAGTGCGGCAACAATCTCGATCCCGTTAATATGCATATTATAGAGGGCTATTAAATTTGTCAGATCACCGTTATGAATGCCCAGGTCATAGGTATCAACTGCGTTTATGGGGACGATGATCCGTGAGCCTTTGTTTTGTTTGTTAAACCAGGTTTTCAAAGTAATTGCAAACTGCTGGATACATATGTCTGTACAGTCGCCGGTAACTATAAATGTGTTTATGCCCGGATTTTGTTCAAGCCAGCTTTGAAATTCCTCTTCCAAAAAGCCATTGGTAGAGTTCTTTGGAATAAGTTTGTAATCTCCGGTATTTTTAATTTCGTCAACCATCTCTGCCTCGGAAGTATCTTTCAGGCAATGAACGGGATAAGCTTCAAACTCAGGGGATATCCCTGTATGGTTGTCGGCAAAAGCCAGCCTGGCAATTCCCAGCTCATCACATTTTACAGATAAGCTTACAATCCCGGGTATCAGGTCCTCCACCCTTTTGCTCATTAAGGCTCCGCTCCTGGCAAAACCGTTTATCATGTCTATCATTACCAGCGCAGTATGGGCTGGGGGCAGTTTCTTCAGTTCCATTGCTCCGGCCTGCTCAAACATTTTATATAAATCATTTAGAGTTTTGGAGCTATCTCTTGCAAAATCCTCCATACTTGTAAATTTCATAGGTACAACCCCCTTAAATTCATTAATCTGTTCTTCCAACTACTCTTTAACAATTTTCCTTACGGATTATTCTTTTATTCATTTTCCTTGTTCCAATCGGTATTGAATCTATAAAGTTTTGATGGCCTATGCCCCGCATCTTTTGTGTACTGGTTTGTTTCAATCACCATATGTGCGGTTTTCCTTCTGAAATTGGCCTTTAACAGTTCAGTTCCAAGAATCACTTCATACACCTGCTGGAGCTGTGTGAGCGTAAAAAGCTCCGGCATTAAATTGAAGGCTATATCGGTGTATTCTATTTTAGATCTGAGCCTTTCCAGGGCATATTCAATTATTCCGGCATGGTCAAAGGCAATTCCGCTGCATTCTTCTATACTGTCATAAGTTCTTACAGTTCTTTCGCTGACGGTTTTTACTTTTTTTATTACCGCCTCCAGATCCTTTTCGCCCTCACAGGCAAGTTTTAATTTATAAAGCCTTTGCTGCTCATACCCGGTGCCTGTCAAAGTCTTATACTCCTGAAACAATTTACACTGCACCGAAAACCATTTGGCATCGGCTGCGTCATCGCTTGCGACCACTTCCAGAGTGCTGCTGTCGGCCAGTGCCATATAAGATGTACTGATTATCCTGGCTCTGGGGTCCCTGTCCACCTCCCCCCACGTATAGAGCTGTTCCATATAGATATTGTCTATATTCGTCTCCTCTTTTAATTCTCTCACAGCTGCCTGTTCAAGACTTTCATCCATTTTTACAAAACCGCCCGGCAAAGCCCATTGCCCAATAAATGGGTGCTCGCCCCTTTTTATCAGCAGGAGCTTGAGCTCTTTATCCGGAAGAGTCCTGTAATTTCTTTTTTCCGCGTCGGTGACAGTAAAGATCAGCATATCTACCGTAACCGAAGGTCTTTCATATTTAGACGGATTATAGGCTGCAAGGAATTCCTCTTCTGTTTGCCCATACGAATTAAGTTTTTGATTAGAAGCCATTACATTCACCTATTTTTTCTATTATTTTATTTACTTTTGTTTTTACCATTCTGTTATTATCATACTGTTAATAACATTATATTCCAGACATGGCCCCCTGTCAATCCCCTTCCAGTATGCAGTTTTTCATTATATAATTTTTATCAGGGATCGTATATACTAAAGATGTTTAAATATCAGCATTTAGGAGTACAGCATGTATTATATTGTTTTTGATCTGGAACTTAATCAGGACTTTTCTTCATTACAGAATAAATATACCAACAGAGCCTCCGCCCCCTTTGAGATCATTCAGATAGGCGCTGTTAAACTGGATTGGGAGTTTAATACTGTCGATACTTTTGACCGGTACGTAAAACCTGCTTTTTATGATAAAATAAGTCCATTTGTAACCGGATTGACAGGAATAACCACCGGGCAGCTTGGGACAGAAGAAACTTTTCCCGAGGTCTACAGGCAGTTTACAGAATTTACAGGCGGGATCGGCTCCGTCTTTTGTGTGTGGGGCTCCTCAGATGTGAAGGAATTATTCAAAAATGCGGAAAGTCATGGCTTGAGCACCAGGCTTTTGTCAAAAAAATATATCAATATACAGCCATATGCCTCGTTATATTTCAACTTTCCCGTAAAAAACCTGCTAAGACTTGAACACGCTGTTCAAGCCCTGAACCTTCCCATTAATCATACCTTTCACAATGCCTTTCATGACGCATGCTATACTGCTGAAATATTTAAGAAAATCTACAATTCATTTATACAGCCAAAGGTCTATGACCCCTCGGCCATTCCCGGCAGACCTCCCAGACAGCCTAAGAGGTCCATTGATATTGAAGGCCTTGCAAGGCAATTTGAAAAAATGTACGGCAGAGAGCTCACCCCTGAAGAGAAAAGCATGATATTACTTGCCTTTAAAATGGGTAAAACAGGCCAGTTCCTAAAATAACATATTTACCCATTTAAATATGTATACATTTTTGCAATTTTACTCAACATGATTTATACTATGTAAAAGAGTTATTTATGGGGGCATGCCAATGATTGATTTACACATTCATACAACCTCCTCGGACGGCTCCGAGGAACCCGAAGAAATTCTTAAGAAAGCCGGTCAATTGGGGTTGGAGTATATTTCCATCACTGATCACGATTCTATTGGTGCGTACCAAAAGCTGAGCAGGAATAATACAAGAAATCTTTTCAAAGGCAAAATCATACCCGGCTGTGAGTTCACTGCGGTACACAATGGAAAACCCATTG
>JAFABO010000084.1 GCA_023426005.1 Bacillota bacterium
ATGTCAGGCTGTGGATTTACAGGGGTGCTTTTAGGGGTTAATGAGTGCTTTGTAAAGCTGTTAAGTCAAATTGGTCCCGCACCCGGATGTGCACTGGGCAATTCCTGCAGCGGAACACCCTATGCAAGCGGTATAGGCTGTATGGGCAACATGGGTGACAATATGGATAACGGGTACGGAAATACCGGATACCCTATCAGATCAGTCGGATCAGTTACCGATATACCTATTGACGCTATTGCTGCCTTTACCCATAATGCAGTATAGTCATATTTAAAGATAGCACCGCGCGTGGTAAAACCCCGCCGCACCTGCCCATGGAAGCAGGTAGGGCGGGGTTTTTATTTATCCATTATATTTTTCGTCACAGAAAGGAATAATTAAAATAAATGTAGAATTAATATAATGTAATAACTTCGATAATGCAGCATATATGACAAAATGAATTACCGGGAGTTGATGCAATGATTAAAAAAGAAATGATAGCGTTGTTACTTGCCGGAGGACAAGGGAGCAGACTTGGCGTCCTCACACAAAATGTTGCTAAACCCGCAGTTTTATATGGCGGCAAATACAGAATAATTGATTTCTCCCTCAGCAATTGTACTAATTCGGGAATAGACACGGTGGGTGTCCTCACCCAATACCAGCCCCTGAAGCTCAATTCCCATATCGGTATAGGAAAGCCCTGGGATATGGATAGGATTGACGGGGGTGTCACCATATTATCACCCTATTTGAAAGCCGAGATGGGTGAATGGTTCAAGGGTACCGCAAATGCGGTATATCAGAATATTCACTACATAGATAAATACTCTCCCCAGTATGTTGTAATACTGTCCGGAGATCATATCTATAAAATGAATTATTCCAAAATGCTTGATTTTCATAAAGAAAACAAGGCAGATGCAACCATTTCGGTAATTAATGTTCCCTATGAAGAGGCAAGCCGCTATGGAATCATGAACTGCCATGAAAACGGTAATATATATGAATTCGAAGAAAAGCCGAAAAATCCCAAAAGCACGCTGGCCTCAATGGGTGTTTATATATTTAATTGGGAGACACTCAGGAAGTATCTGATAAAGGATAATGAAACACCGGGCTCGGACAATGATTTCGGCAAAAATATCATCCCCGCCATGCTCAAGGACGGAAAGAGCATGTGGGCATACCAGTTCTCCGGTTATTGGAGGGATGTGGGTACGGTACAGGCCTTCTGGGAATCAAATATGGACCTGGTGAGCAGAGTCCCGGAATTCAACCTGTTTGATCCCGAGTGGAGGATATATACCCCCAATCCTGTCAAGTCGGCACATTATATCGGACCGGCAGCCAGCGTCAAAAAATCCATGGTGGCAGAAGGCTGTCAGGTTCACGGAACAGTGATAAATTCGGTTCTGTTCCCGGGAGCGGTGGTTGAGGAAGGGGCCCTGATAGAAGACTCCATAATAATGTCAAATTCGATCATTAAGAAGAATTCCTCTGTTACAAGGTGCATCATAAGCGAATTTGTAACCGTCGGTGAATATTGCAGACTTGGAGAGGGAGAGGATGTACAGAACGAATATAAGCCGGGTATATACAATTCCGGGATAACAGTAGTGGGTGAAGAGGCTGATATACCTGACGGCGCGGCAATAGGCAAAAACGTTATGATAGATATCGGCGTTGATGCTGAGGACTTCCCCTCCTTAATAGTTGAGTCGGGCAAAAGCATATTCAAAGGGGGTGTTCGGGAATGAAAAATGTAATGGGTATTATATTGTCGGGCGGCAAAAGTACAAAATTAAAAGAGCTTTCCACAATGAGATCCACCCCTGCCGTACCAGTGGGAGGAAAATACAGGGCGGTGGACTTCGTCCTGTCAAATATGGTGAACTCCGGCATTACAAATATCGGTGTCATAACCCAGTACAGCTTCAGGTCACTGATGGACCACCTGGGCTCGGGCAAGGAGTGGGACCTGGATAGAAAAAATGACGGATTGTTCATATTTCCGCCCTTTCTGTCGGACGAGAGCTCGGGCTGGTACAGGGGGACTGCCGACGCCATGTACAATAACCTCACCTTCCTGAAGAGAAGCAATGAGGAGTACGTTGTCATATCCCAGGGAAACTGTGTCTATACAACTACATTTGATGAAATGCTGCGGGTCCACAAGGAAACAGATGCCGATATAACCATAATGTACCGTGAAATGAACGATGTACCCATTGATGAGCTCACAAATATGGGAATACTTCAGGCAGACAGTACACAAAGAGTGATAGATTTTCAGGAAAAGCCCATGAACCCCAACACACTTATGGCTTCCCTCGGCACATACATGATAAAGCGGGAGCTGCTGATAGCACTGCTGGAAGAAAGTGTAGCCCACGGCTATTATGATTTTGTCATGGACATAATAATAAAAATGCTGCACAAGCTGAAAATATACGGGTATAAATACAATGGCTATTGGAGGAGCATATCCTCGGTCCCAATGTACTATAAGTGCAATATGGAGCTGTTGAATCCTGAAATCAACATGGAGCTTCTGGGCACGGCAAAGGTATTTACCAAGGTCAAGGATGAGGCACCCGCAAAGTACAATGAAGAAGCGGAGGTTAAAAATTCAATAATCGCCGACGGGTGTATAATAGAGGGTACGGTTGAGAACAGTGTGCTATTCCGTGGGGTTACCGTAAAAAAGGGTGCCGTTGTAAAGGACAGCATAATCATGCAGGGCAGCGTAATAGAGGAAAACTCCATATTGAACTACGCAATTCTTGATAAAAACGTCACCCTGTCCAAAAACAGATGCCTGAAAGGCGAGGACACCTGGCCCATCATTATAGGGAAAAACGTAATAGTATAAAAGCGCCAAAGAGAAATGGCTGAAATGGCTTTGACATCGAACAAAACGTTCGCCAGCTCCAGAACAAATTGTTCTGGAGCTGATTTAATACTTGAAAGCCAATTACTATGGGCTGAAAGCCTTTTGAAGTCAAATTAAAATCCAAACTGCGTTCAAAGCCGGCTTGAAAGCATAATTCGCCTGGAAGGCGAAGGCTTTGAACCGCAATTGACTTTGGTAAGCGCTTTGTGTGCCGCCATTGACTGAGATTAGTGAATAAAGCAGTTCAAAAAAGCTACCTGTTCCGGAAATCAAAGGTATCCTTAAGAACATTCAATTTATGACCATTAATAATTACAGTAAAATTATCAACCCACTCAATGTCTGCATGATCTTCCCGGTAATTCCAATAAATATTTTTAGGCCTTTTCCTTTTTGAGATAAAATTAAGCTCACCCAAAACAGCGGGCGCAGAAAGAGAAGATTCTGACACATAAGCTTTAATGCTGTATTCCCCGCCAGGTGAAATAACTTCCGAGAGGAATTTATCTTTAGGCAATCTGCCCATATCAAAGAAAGCCCAGTAAATACCGTAGGATAAGATTGCAATAACAACTAAAACTGCGATTATGATTTTTTTCAAAGGATCCCTCCTTATATACATCTGTAAACAATTACAAACAAATTAATCCCCTGCCGGTTCCAGAAAACTTCCGCCCAGCAGAATTAGCAGAGGCATAACCGGCAGATGATACCTGGATTGAACCTCCAGCAGCAGATAGGACAGAAAAATGCCTCCGAAAATCATTAAAACAATTAACGCATCATAACGTTTTTCCCTCAGGTTATAGAAGCAGCCGCAAATCCCCATTAACAAAATGAGAACATAAAAGGCCTGGGATACGCCATAAAAAGCTCTTGGGTGGGATTTTACGGCATTTTCAATCAGAGAATCCTTTACAGGTGTGGTGCTCCAGTAGTACCCGTAATTTTCATTGCCCCAGAGTTTGTCAATTTTCCTTAAAAAGAGACCGGGGAGCTTCCGGGGATTGGAAGTGATCCGCTCAATGGCAATTTTCCGTGCTTCGGCATGTACCCTGTCAATATTGTAATCATATTTTGCAATAATGCTGAAGTCCTCGTCATTAAACATCCCGCTGGCCTTATCGTTTGTGCCCACCAGGAGATTGAAGCCTGAGTCCGATCTTGTCACATTAACCCCTGTAACCTTCTGGACAGGAAGATTAATTAAATTTATTGCCATATAGTAAGCGGCAAACACCAGCAGAATAGATTTCACCTTTAGCCCCAAACTGGCCAGGGAATCAGCCCTGTACTGCTTAAATAATAAGACATAAACGGCAAACACGGGCAGCAGAAGGATTGCCATGGGCCGTATCAGTTGGGCCAAAGCCGTAAGAAGCCCGATTGCCAGAAGGCTCAGGTTGCCGTTGGCTATTCCGTAATTTCTGAAGGAATACCTTTCGGTAAATCTCAGGATTAAAACCACGGCGCCTGTAAACAACACCATAAACAGGTGCTCCGATGCTATTACCGGGGTAAACATTATATCCGCAGGCCATAAAGCCAGCAGCAATCCGGATATTCTGGCGGCCTTCTCACCGTAAAGCAGCTTTCCTCCGGCATAGACTATAAAGGCAAGACAGACAGACATTATCACGTTAAACAGCTTTGCCACCATCAAACCCGTTCCGAAAACAGAGTACAAACCTGCCAGCGCCAGTCCGAAGCTCATTTTAAACGGAAAAACCGCATAGAAGTCCACAAAGCCTTTGAAATCACCGTTACTGGCGCTAACACTGTAGTTGTACAGGTGCAGGAAGTCGGAAAAGGGCTGGGTCTGAATGAAATAAACCCAGACAAGCCTTGGAATAAGGGCAAGCAGGGCCAGGACAACTAAAAAAACTTTTGAATTTATTTTATTAAGAAGATTCATCTTGAGGAATAAAAATATGACCAGGCCGGCAGCCGGTAAAAAAGCAATACCGGAATAAAAAGGCAGCTTAAAGCCCGGCTTAAAGGCACTCAGTAAAGCAATCAAACCTAACAGTGCGATGGCCCCCCAAACAATAATATAAAAAATACTGTCTTTTAGCCTATTCAAGATACAGCGCCTCCTTAAATCAGATGATAATATGTTTGACTCCAGACCTTACCAATTTATTCTCTTTCATTTTATCATAATAACCGCTGATAGGTTTAAAAATTATAATTTTGCCCCGAAAGTTACGGTTTAATTACAGGGAATTAAGCCGGTTTTTCCCGGAATTGATAATTAATTATAAAACGGATCTTTATCAGAATCAGGTTGGAAGCCCCACCGGACAAGGATATCTACATTTTCAGCGCCAAAGGGAATAAACAATGGTTTACCATAATAACCCTCCATGGGTAGGTGTGCCCATTACAGAGGGCTTACAGTTAGTTTACATGATGGTGTATTATGTTGACCACCTAAAAATACCGGTGCTATAATGATTTCAGAAATCAGGAGCGCAATGTCTGCAAACCCTTGATTTTAAATTATCGTACGCCGGGGATCAGAATGTTAGGCCTTATTTTTCCCGGTAACTCTACGGCCTAAAAAAACCTAAGGAGGATTTGGAATGAGAAATTTTAAAAAGATTTCTGCGGTTACAGTTGCTGCATCTATTGCACTTTCTACTGCCGTTCCGGCATTTGCG
>JAFABO010000111.1 GCA_023426005.1 Bacillota bacterium
TCGTCTATACTGCCGGTCTTTGTAGGGAACCGCATGCACCCAAAGCCTAATATGGAAAGTTCCTCACCGTTTTTTTGATTTTTTCTTGTTAACATATTGACCTCCTAAGCCATATTTATGACTTTGAACCGCAACAGCGGCCGCCAAATTCATTTATAAATCCCTCAACCTTACTTTTGCCATGTACTCATGCCCTTCGGGAACAGCTCCGCCGGACAAATCAAAATCAACCGCCTTACCCTGCTGTTCTGCCGACAGCCACAGATGGCACAGTGCTATTCCGGTGTCAATGATATTCATCCTGCCATAAAGCTGTGCTTTGATAATATTGAACTTTTTACGGCTGACAGTGATCTCCTGTGTGTCTCCGCTGAAATACCAGGCCTGTGTATTAGCAGCCGAAGGTGCCAGTCTCACAGGTTCAAGCAGTTGCTCTGCTCCTTTAACTGAAGAAATCTCTGACAGGCTGTTTCGTTTAAACTGTTCTGTGCCTGTTCTGTGAACAGGTTCGGCAGGGTTTCCAAATGCCAGCATGATCACATATTCAAAACCATCCCTGCCCTGAGGAAGACTTTTGTTGGGCTTTGCTACTCCCAGCCAGCAGCTTCCCAGCTGGTTTGCCGAAAGATACAGATCTATCTGCTGCATTATAAATCCCGCATTTATCAAATAGCCCTCTTTTTTTTCGGAGTAAAAGGATATGTAATGAGGTGCTTTTATAGCAAAAATACTGCTGACCTCATTACCCGATTGAATGGAAAATTCGGTTTTAATGCTTTCATCCAGCCTTTTGACACCTTGTATGAAAGTCTCAAGCTGATCCAGCTTCTCCTGTTCCAGAGGTGTCATATGGTACTTCCTGACAGATTTCCTCTTAAAAATTACATTGTAAAGCTCACCATTGGTCATTTACACATTCCTCCTTTACACTTTTTAATGTCCTTAAAATCATTTCCGGCCAGTATTTCATTGACAAATCCCATAATTCCCTCGGATCTCTGGGCTTTGTCATAAAAGTCAAAGCCTGTCTGTTGTTTTATAATATCGGTTTTTAAAAATACAAAGTTAAAGACTCCTGCTATTAAGAAATTTTTGATGAGAATTGTTTTTGTATTGCCCTCCAGCAGCTCGTCAAGACTTTGATTAAATTCCGGTATATCGCTCAAAATATGCGGCTGCCCGTTGTTCTCAGCCAAATTATCCAGAATTGCTATCCTGCTTATTTCCGGATTATCAGCTAAAAAATCGGCAACCTCTTTTAAAATGAATGTCAGGCGTTCCTTTGCAGGATGTTTTTCATATCTCTTCAGTTTTTGGTGCAGTTTGGCCTTGGCTTCCACCATTACCTCGCGGACTGCGGTTTTCATCAAATTATCCTTGCTTTGAAAGTGGTAGTTGACCATACCATTCCCAACGCCGGCTGCTTCGGTGATTTCGGCTACTGTTATCCCGCCCGGCTTCTTCCCTTTGCAGATAAGTTCCCTTGTTACATTTATAAGCCTTTGTTTGGCGGTTTCCTTTTGGTTCATGCTATCCCCCATCTGCATACCATAAAAAATTGAACGTCATACTGTATGCCATTCAGTATAACGTTCAATTTTTCTAATGTCAACGGTATTTAAAAAAATCTGTAAAAAATCAGTCAAACCCAAACTGCGTTGAAAGCCAGCCTAAAAGCAATATTGGCCTGAAAGGCAAAGGCTTTCAGCCCTAATTGACTTTGATAAACTACCCTGCCGCAACCAGTACGCAAGCTTGAACCTGCTGCAGGCCCAGGTCTTCTATCTGCTTCAGCAGTTCAGCATCATAGGTTCCCGGCTGCAGCCAGATATATTTTATACCAAGCTTTGCAGCTTCATCAATAAAGGCTCTTCCCCTTTTAGGCGAGACAACCATGTCGATCACTTCAGGAACAACCGGCAGAGATGTGAGATCCTTATAGCATTTGTCACCTTCCACAGTATCGTACATTGGATTTACCGGATAAACCGCATAACCTTTTGATTTCAGTTTTCTGAAAATCATATTGCCATATTTCTCCTGATCCTGGTTTGCACCAACTACGGCCCATATCTTTTTTCCAAGCATTATTTCTTCCAGCATAATATCCTCCTTATTTAGCAACCTGATTGGTATCCTGATTTAAAGCAATACTGATACCTATTATTATCCCTTATAAAATAAAAATCAACATTTATATAATATATTGGATTAGTCATTACTTTATGCTGTTTACATAATTTCGTATAATTCGTAACCTTATAATTTCTCAGAGCATAAAATATTCTGTAAGCACTTTACAAAGTAGAAGGAGGTTGGCCTGATGCCAAACGATTGGTCTAATAACCCATATATGCATATGATGAATCTCCCTCAGAAATACGAGCCAATGATGGAAATGCCCCAGGAACAGCTGGAATCAATGTTTCCAAGATGTTACTATATAATTTATCCTGAAGTATGCCGTCACTGTGACAGAATGATTTCCAAAAAAGGAACAATGTATACTCCTAACCGTGAGGAATTGGAAAATATTATAGATGACATCGACAACAGAGTCGGTCATGAGGTTGAAGCCGAATACGAGGATAATGAATACGCTGAAAATCCTGAAACTATGGGTACTTTTGAGAATTTCCAAAAAGATCGTGACGATAGACAATTTGGGTTTGGAGGAGGTTTTTTCGGAGGAAGAAGGCGTTTCCGCAGGGATTTGGTTTCTATCATTCTCTTAAGGGAATTGCTCAGGAGAAGACGCCGTCCTCCTTTTCGTTATGATTACGGTTATCCTGAGGGATACGGCTGGTATTGACATTGCCTCTATTTTCAAGCGTCAAATAAAAATTGACGCTTTTTTTACATTTTTCTTTTTTTACAGAATATCACAAGCATCAGTTTATTTTAATATAATAAAATAGGATTATTTGTTATATGTCCTGATTTAATAAAAAACTGCTCATGGAAAAATAAACAAATTTTATTATATTTTGTAGCCACAAATGTGGCTTAAAGCCATACCATGGCTTAGGAGGTTAATATGTTAGTTAATATGGTACCTACAGGGCAGCACCAACTGCCGCCCCTTCCCTACACTTATAGTGCGCTTGAGCCTATAATAAGTCAGACTACTTTAAGGCTGCATCACGATAAACACCACAAGACCTACGTGGATGGTTTGAACAAAGCCGAAACAAGTCTTGAACAGGCACGGAGGAGCAACAATTATGATTTGATAAAATATTGGGAAAATGAGCTGGCTTTTAATGGTTCGGGACATATACTGCACAGTATTTACTGGACGATTATGGCCCCTTTGGGTATGGGCGGCAAGCCGGGTTCAAGTACAATGAATCACATAATCGCTTATTTTGGCAATTTTAATGCTTTTAAAGAACAATTCAAATCGGCGGCCGAGAAAGTTGAGGCTTCAGGCTGGGGAATACTTACCTGGCAGCCCTCCTGGAAAAGGCTTGAAATATTGATGTCTGAAAAACATCAGAATCTCACACAGTGGAGCGGTATCCCGATACTTGTCTGCGATACCTGGGAACATGCCTATTACCTTGATTATCAGAATAACAGAAGAAAATATATTGATGCCTGGTGGGAGCTTATAAACTGGCATGAGGTGGAGCGGAGGCTTTTGATGGCTCTGAACGGTCAGGTAACACTTACCATGGGCATCTGACGCACTCGCAGAAAATAATCAGGCTCGCTGAAAAGCGAGCCTGTAAATTCAAATTTTAGATTAGCGGGGCTGAATATAGAACTTAATGGCTGTTCTTTCCTCCCCATCGATATTGACCTCAGCAAAAGCAGGAACTGCAACCAGATCAATTCCATTAGGAGCAACAAATCCTCTAGTAATTGCAATTGCCTTAACCGCCTGATTCACTGCACCGGCACCAACTGCCTGGATTTCCGCATAATTATTGTCGCGTAAAACAGCGGCTAATGCTCCAGCAACAGATTTGGGCTGCGAATTAGCTGAAACTTTTAGAACTTCCATAAATACATCCTCCTAAAAAATGCTTAATTAAAATAATAAAAAAAAATAATTTTATCTATCTATCTATTAGTATTCTATATATTACTTCAAATTCCTTCTTTTTACATTTAAAAAATTGTATAAACATTAATGGCTAAATTTGTCACGTTTTCACATTAAATGAATCGACTTTATCTTTAGCTATAACCTTTATATTGCCAATGCTGAATTCATCCATGATTTTTCTGAGGTTTTCGCGCTTTTGTCCTATAATATTCGATATATTTTTAGGGCTGCATTCAATATTAATTTCCTTAATATTAAAAAGTTCGTTTTCCCGGAAATATTTTTCAAGCTTATTCCTCATGAGCCTGGACTGAACCAGTTGCCTGAAGGCGGGATGAAACGGTCCCGCCACCACTTCACCTGTTTCGCTGATGCTTTCCGTGGGCTGGAGCCCGATCCTGATAACATTTATATTATTTTCTTCATAAAGCTCCAGAAGCCGAGCAGATATATCAACTGCTTCCTCTAAAGACAAAGGCGTATATTTCCCGGTCTCATACATTTTTTGCAGGAAGGTGTCCCTTATTACAAGTGTGGGATATATTCTGACAATATCCGGTGCCATGGAAATTACAGTTTTTGCCGTATTTAACGCCTTTTCCTCTGTGTCTCCGGGCAAGCCTATCATTGTCTGGATACCCAGTGAAAACCCCTTTTTCCTGATCATTTTGGAGGCTTCTACCACCGCCTCCATATCATGGCCTCTGTTGCTGGAGTTCAAAACCTGATTGTCAAGGCTTTGAGCGCCCAGTTCGATAGTTTTTACACCATAGCCCGATAAAAAATCCAGAATGTCATAATCAATATAGTCGGGTCTGGTTGAAAGGCGCATTTGTTTCACTTTACCTGATTTTATATAGCTTAAGCCTATCTCAAGATACCATTGCTGTTCTTCCTTTGATATACCGGTAAAGCTTCCGCCATAAAAGCCTATTTCAACAAAAGCATCCCGGCTGGTATGCAAATATTCTTCTATTGTTTTTCTTATATCCGCTTCGCCGGCCTCGGTGACCTGTCCGCTGATAGTTTTTTGATTGCAGTATATACAGTCAAAAGGACAGCCTTTATGAGGAACGAAAACAGGTATTACCATATGTTTTTTTATTTATAACACTCCCCCGGTCTGTGTCATTGGGCC
>JAFABO010000115.1 GCA_023426005.1 Bacillota bacterium
GTATGGTTGACAATATAACCCACGAAATTATATTTGCACCTAATCTCGGCTGGGAGAGAGTCGATCTGGAGAGCATGATGTCCGGTATGGGCAATTTTCCCATATATGTGGATAATGAAGCTATGTGTTCTGCCATAAGTGAAAATTGGATAGGCTGCTGTACCGAACAGAGAGATTTTGTATGTATAAACATGAAGTCCGGTATAGGTTCGAGCATATTTGCAGACGGCAATCTTTACAGGGGCTGCAGCGGAAGCGCAGGGGAAATCGGCCACATAATGGTGGATCACAACGGGCCTAAATGTGCCTGCGGAAACTATGGCTGTCTGGAAACTCTGGTTTCCTCAAGGTCGATGGTTGAGAAGGCACAAAAGCTTGTGAGACAGGGCCTGATAGCCGATTTCTCAGACGAGCTGGATATTAACTCCATAAACTCAATCGACTTCATCCTTGACGCCGTAAAGGCAGGCAACGAATCTGCAAGAGTCATTCTGGTGGAAGCCGCCGGATATCTGGGCCTTGCAGTAGCAAATTTAATAAATACCATTAACCCTTCCAGGATAGTACTCGGGAAGGAATTGGTGAAGTTTTCAGAGGATATTTTAGAGCATATGCGGAACATTGCTCTGGCTAAGGCACTGAAATATCCGGCATCAAGGGTTGAGATACTCGCTTCGGAATTGGGTGAGGATTCTTCGGCACTTGGAGCGGCAATCATACCATTGAAAAAGCTCTTTGGCCACAGGCTGTAAGAGAATAAATATAAACGTAGTTAATTTACTATTTAGCAGCGTGCAAAGCACGCAGATGGAGGGTATTATGTCGGAAATTTTCAGCGGAATTTCAAAAATCAAGTATGAAGGCGGTGGATCTGATAATCCATTGGCATTCAGGTACTATAATCCCGATGCGGTTATAGGCGGAAAGACAATGAAGGACCATTTAAGATTTGCAGTGGCTTACTGGCATACTTTTGCAGCTCCCGGTGCCGATATGTTTGGTACAGGTTCTTACGAAAGACCATGGAATACAATGTCTGCCATGGACGGTGCAAAATTTAAGGTTGAAGCAAACTTCGAGTTTGCCGAAAAAATAGGAGTTCCATTCTTCTGCTTCCATGACAGGGATATCGCACCGGAAGGAGATACTCTTGCCGAAACAAACAAGAACCTGGACGTGATAGTTTCTGCTATTAAGGACAGAATGAAATCAAGTGATGTTAAACTTCTCTGGGGAACAACAAATGCATTCGGAAATCCAAGATTCATGCATGGTGCATCAACTTCACCAAATGCCGATATCTTCGCATATGCAGCAGCTCAGGTTAAGAAGGCCATGGAAATCACAAAGGAATTGGGCGGAGAAAACTATGTATTCTGGGGTGGCAGAGAAGGCTATGAAACACTTTTGAATACAGATATGAAGCTTGAACTGGATAACCTGGCAAGATTCCTGAAAATGGCTGTGGATTACGCCAGGGAAATAGGCTTCAACGGGCAGTTCCTTATTGAACCAAAGCCAAAGGAACCGACAAAACACCAGTATGACTTTGATGCAGGTACTGTTATAGGCTTCTTGAAGACATACGGTTTAGATCCATACTTCAAGCTCAACATTGAAGCAAACCACGCAACTTTAGCCGGACACACCTTCCAGCACGAGCTCACTGTATGCAGAATCAACAATATGCTGGGAAGCATTGATGCAAACCAGGGTGATGTAATGCTTGGATGGGATACAGACCAATTCCCCACCAACCTTTATGATGCCGCTCTTGCCATGTATGAAGTATTGAAGGCAGGCGGTCTGGGCAAAGGCGGTTTGAACTTCGACTCCAAAGTCAGAAGAGGGTCATTTGAACCGGCTGACCTGTTCTATGGACATATTGCCGGTATGGATACCTTTGCAAAGGGTCTTATCATAGCTGACAAAATGGTGACCGACGGTAAGTTTGATGCATTTGTCGCCGACAGATATTCAAGCTACACAACCGGAATCGGAAAAGATATAGTTGACGGTAAAGTAGGCTTCAAGGAATTGGAAAAGCACGCACTTAGCGTTAAGATCCAAAACAAGTCAGGCCGTCAGGAAATGCTGGAGTCCCTGCTGAACCAGTACATCTGCGAAACCAAATAATAAATACGGATAAAAAAACCCTGCGCTTTCAAAGCGCAGGGTTTTTTAGCGTATAGAAATTTATACTTTCGCCTTGTCCCTAATTACCATTATTTTTATTCACATTGGGTATTGAATTTTGACAATATGGGTGTATAATATAACATATGTTATAGTTAACATATGTTAGCGAAGTGGGGAGTGTCAATAATGTCAATAAAACATGCAATTTTAGGAGTATTAGGCTGGAAGCCGACAACGGGGTATGATTTGAAAAAGTTTTTTGAGAATTCAACTTCAATGTATTGGTCAGGGAACAATAACCAGATTTATAAGGCTCTGGTACAGCTGCTGGAGGAAGGCCTGGTAACCAATGAAATTCAGCATCAGGAAAAAGCACCGACAAAGAAGGTTTATTCAATAACCGGAAAAGGGCTGGATGAACTGAAGCAATGGGTTCTATCTGCACCGGGGGCTCCTGAGTTCAGAAAAACCTTTTTGGTTCAGCTTTCCTGGGCCGATTTACTCACGGAGGAAGAACTGTTGGAGGTTTTATCAAATTATGAGGATGAAATAAAAATACAATTGCTGATCCACGAAGAAAAGAACAGGCGCAGAAAGGATTCTCCCTCACGAAGCTCAAGAGAAGTGCTTCTGTGGGATATGATCTCGGAAAATATTATTTCTTCCTATAAAAACGAACTGAATTGGATTGAAAATTTACGACAGCGGCTGTATAAAAAAGGATTATTTGAGGAGTGAATTAAATGGATTATAACATAATTGAAAAAGGAACAAAAAGATATATCGAGGTAATATCGGCTGATAATCTTCTGAACAATGAACAAGACGCACTTGATCTCATTTCCCTGAGCTGGGAAAACGATATACAGCAGCAGATGCTTCATGGGGAAGTACTGTCGGAGGAGTTCTTCAATCTTAAGACCGGTGTTGCCGGAAAAATGCTGCAAAAGTTTATAAATTACGGCATCAGGGTGGCGGCAATAATACCCGCACAGGCAGCAAACACCGGCAGGTTCCGGGAGATGGTGCTGGAGACCAATAAAGGCAATGCCTTTAGAGTGTTTGCCACTCGTGAAGCTGCCGAGGACTGGCTTATAAACAGCTAAGGCCCGGGCTTTAGAGAGAGCAAACCGGAGTTTAAAGAATCTGCTGGGCAGGGGTGCCGCACCAACCCTGATATTATTTGAACTATTATTTGAACTCCAGAATACTGCTCTGATCCTTCAGGTTTTTTTGTTTTGGGAAATAGCTGGGTGCTCCAACGGGAATCACACTTAAAAGTCTTAGATCCTCCCGTACCTCAAGGATTTCCTTTATTTTGTCTTCCGCGATGACGGGGTCGTTCATCCAGCAGGCGCCATAGCCTTTTTCGGCCACTGCCAGCAGCAGATTCTGGATTGCCGCACCGATTGATAGAATGTCATAAGAACCGAGTTTATCAACCATCCCGCGGTAATTATAACCCTTTTCAAAAAAAGCCCGGACAGCTTCTTCATCATAAAATTTTGTTTTGTCCATGAAAACAAAAATCACAAGAGGGGCATTCCTAAAAAAGCTGACGGCTTTTTCCCTGGAGTTGAGAAATCCGGGAGTTGCTCCGGAATAGCCTTCACCATAGAAATTCCGTGCCGACTCCGCCGTACCGTCGGCCAACTTATTTATCAAAGCCTTATCATCCACTGCGACAAAATACCAGCATTGGCTGTCACAGCCGCTGGGAGCATGCACAGCGCAGGAAATAAAATACTCCACTGCTTCCCTTGGAACCGGTTTATCTGAAAATTTCCGTATGCTTCTCCTGCTTGCAGCTAAATTAAAAAAATTACTTTCCATAGAGCTCTCCTATCTGATTTATTTGGTTTAATGAGTATATACTGGTTATATATTTATTACATGCCAATTATATTATAACAAAATTAACATTCCGGACGAGTAGATTACATTACATTAAATCAATTTGTTAAGAAATAATTAAAGAATTCATAATTTGTATTTAAGAATAATCTGTTATTATGCTTGTAGGGGATAGTTGTGGAGGATACCATGAGTGAAATTAAAGGACTTCTTTATGCAACCGATTTAAATACGCTTTTGCTTTTTAACAAATCAATAAAATGCAGATTCCTGGATCGGGTAATGCCCTTGCTTACACAAATGGGAAGTGCCGTATTTACAATTTCCAGCTGTCTTTTGATTATCTGCATAGGAAAAGGGGAAACGAGAGGGATAGGTTTAAAAGCGCTGGTATCTCTGGCTGTAAGCCACTTAATTGTGCATCTCCTGAAAAACAGGGTATGCAGATTAAGACCCATAGATGTTTTACCAAACCTGAATACTTTCAACGTGGCAATTGACTATTACTCCTTTCCGTCGGGACACACAACGGCTGTATTTGCAATTGCAACTACATTGGCTTTTAATGCGCCTTTTCTTGCTTTTGCAGGTTTTCCGGTGGCATTTATCGTCGGGATAACCAGATTGTATCTGGGAGTGCACTATCCCTCGGATGTTCTGGCAGGGATGGCTTTGGCGACCTTTACCACAGCGGCAATACAATTCGTCTCAAATTTGCTTTAAAAGTACAAAAATACATTAACACAGGGGGCAGCCGGTATGGAATTTATAAAATACATGGACTTCAGCGCAAATACTCTTTTTATAGCGGCAATTACTATTATACTGACGGTTTTGGCATATTTTTTTATCATATCTGTATTTGGTTGGAGAAAAAGGCCGGAAAGCCGTGAAGATTCTTACCCGGATAAAAATTACGCAATTATTGTTGCTGCGCATAATGAACAGTCTGTTATAGGCAATACCATCAGAAGTATAAAAGCAATGAATTATCCGGAAGAAAAATACGGGATATTTGTAATAGCAGACAACTGCACCGATGATACGGCCAACATTGCGAGAGCCTGCGGAGCAGCGGTGTTTGAAAGGCAGGACACTTCAAATAAAGGAAAAGGCCATGCGTTGAAATGGATGTTTGATAAATTATTCGGTTCTGATTTTGAATTTGATGCCGTATGTATACTTGATGCCGATAATCTGGTATCAAAAGACTTCCTGCTGCAGATCAATAAAAAGATGAAAAAGGGTTATCAGGTGGTTCAGGGCTATAGAGATATGAAAAACCCCTGGGATTCGTGGATCACCTCCTCCTATTCCATAACCTATTGGCTGGCAAACAGGCTGTGCCAGCTGCCCAGGCAGTACCTTGGAATGAATTGCACACTGACGGGCAGCGGATATGCTGTGAGTGTTGAAACGCTTAAGAAAATCGGATGGGAAATAGAAACCCTGACTGAAGATGTGGAGTTCTATTTCCAGCTCTGTCTGAATGACGTTAAAATAGGCTGGGCTCATGATGCGGTAATATTTGACGAACAGCCAGTTACGCTGTCCCAGTCCTGGAGGCAGCGCACCCGGTGGATGCAGGGACATTTCAGCTGTGCCTTTCTGTATGGCAGACGGGTATTCGGCAAGCTTCTCAGAGACAGGAGCCTGCAGGCCTTTGATACGGCGGTTATGCTATTCTACCCGTTTTTGTATGTTATGGGCAGTCTATTGATGGCATTTCAGGCAATGAGAACAATCATATTCCAGATAGATGACACAAATTTAAAAGCTTTACTGCTTTTTGCGGTAATGTCGATAATTACTTTTGTGGCACAGAATATTTTTTCTGTGACTGTTCTGGTAAATGAGAAGAAAGCCAGCAAAAACCTGATAATGGGTTTGGTGGTGCTTCCGATTTTCAATTTCACCTGGATACCCATTATGATTCAGGGGTACTTTTCCAGAAAAAATAAGAACTGGGCACATATAGCTCATACTTCCGCTGCCCGGCTATAGCTTGAAAAACAAAAACCTGGCGAGAGTATTTGTGTAATATGCATAAAAATAAATTTGTGCTTTTAGTAAAATATATACATTGATACAAATATACTTCATGTTACTATATTTATGTAACCGGTTGCACAGAGGATAAAATGTTTTGCAGCCAATTTTTTTTACTTATTGTGCAACCGGTAGCACAAATTAATTTTATAGAAAGAAGGAAATGGGCCATGTCAAATATGCTGACCTTTACATACTGGGAGGGTTAAATGAATAATATACCTAAGAAAATGACAATAAAAGAAATTGCAGAGATTGCCGGGGTATCGAAATCCACAGTATCCAGAGCTATCGACGGCAATCCCAGGATAAGCGAGGAAACGAGAAGTAAGATTTTTGACATTATACAAGAGTATGGCTATACACCCAATACCGCAGCAAGGAACCTGGCAAGAAACAAGACAAACGCCATAGGTATTGTAATGCCTCACGGAGAGTCGGGAATTTACACGGCAACATTTTTTCAGGAGGCATTGAAGGGTATCTGCAATACTGTTTCAAACAATAATTATGATGTTTTGATAACAGCAGGAAATCCTACCGAGCCTGAGGCAATCAAAAGGCTTATCAGTACCTCCCGTGTTGACGGAATAATTTTGCTTAGATCAAAGCTCAGGGATACAAATGTAGAATTGATGCTCAGGGCTGGGTTTCCATTTGTACTTATAGGAAGCTGTAAGGAGTATGGCAATATTTACAGTATCGATAATGACAATATCAGTGCAGCCTCGGCACTGACAGAGCATATCCTGCAAAGGGGCAAAAGGAAAATTGCTTTTATCGGCGGTGTCGAAGGTTCAATAGTTACTGTGAACCGTCTGGAAGGATATAAAAATAAATTAACGGAATATGGTTTCCCGGTAAGAGATGAATATATATATGTGCACGAGTTCTCAGAAAAACATGGCTATGAATCCATGAAGAGACTTATGAGCCTGCCGGACAGACCTGATGGAGTCATAACCGTAGACGACACCATATGCATGGGAGCGATGAAGTACCTTGAAGAAATCAATGCCGGTGTACCCGGGGATATGGCCGTAGCCTGTTTTAATGACAGCGCTTACACAAGGTTTTCAAGACCGTCAATAACAACTGTGACGGTGGATTCCTATCGGCTCGGATCTTCGGCGGCTGAAATGCTCATTGATGTGCTGAATAATAAGCGGGTTGACCTGGGATGCAGGTATATAGACTATAAAATTCTTGAAAGAGAATCCACATCAGTTATTTAATGGGTTATACTGCAGTTAGCTCATAGTAATAATAAAAGTTTAGCCTTTTTTCAAATAAATGCACCCGGATATTTGTCACTATATCAAAATAGTAATAATGTTTGTGATGCACTTTTTATAAAAAAATTTTTCTTAAAAGGGGAGGAGAACATGTATCGGGTACTGATTGTGGATGATGATAAACTGGCCCGACGGGGGATTATATCAATGATGCCCTGGGATAAGTATCAGATGTCAGTGGTTGGTGAGGCCCAAAACGGGGAACAGGCATTGGAGTTTCTGACTGAAAATGTTGTTGATGTAGTATTTGCAGATATAGATATGCCTGCAATGGATGGCATCACCTTGATGAAAAAATGCAGCCAGCTGTACCCTGAGCTGCTTTTTGTAGTATTGACCTTTTATGAGGACTTCCAGTATGTACAGTCTGCATTGAGAATGGGTGCCATTGACTATATTTCGAAATTACAGATGGAAGCCGCAGATTGTGATCAACTGTTGGAGCAGATAAGTAAAAAGATTGAAAACAGCATTGCAAAACACAGCGGAACCTCCGAGGCCGGGCACGCGGCGGAGGAACAGAATAAACCGGCGGGACAGACGGTGCCGGTACATCATGAAAGGGAATGGCAGCTCCTGGTTAAAAGCTGGAAGGAAATGTACTGGTTATATGATGATACGGTGTTTGAACAGCTGTGCCGCAAGACAATGGAAATCGGGACTTCGGTGAGGGGAATAGAGCATGCATTGCTGCCGTTGGCCCGCCAGGCTGAGGAAAGCGCAGGGATGGCTGAAAAGGATATCCTGGAATATTATAAACCCCAGGACTTCCTCCAATGGCTGAAAAGCTTGCGTGAGGGATTATATCAGATGGCAGCCCGGGAAACCAAGCTGGAAAAAATACCTGTTTGTATTATGAAGTCTGTCATATATGTGAAGGAACACCTGGGAGAGCAGCTGCATGCCGGGGAAACCGCCCTGCTTATAAATCTCAGCCGCAGCTATTTTTCGGTTAACTTTAAAAAGTATGTGGGGATATCCTTTAAGGAATTCGTGCGTCAAGAGAGGGTCAAGGCCGCCAAAAAGCTGCTTTCAGGACAGAAGGTCCTGGTGGCTGATATTGCACCGGCTGTTGGGTATGAAGACGTAAATTACTTTATACGTGTGTTTTTTGAACTGACAGGTATGACTCCCGGTGAATACAAAAAGTTAAATTGTAAAAGCGGAAAAGCATGAACATTGTTCTTTACCTTATCCAGGGAAAATGTTTTTAAAATAGAAAACAAAAACCATATTCCGCCCTGTTTCCATAGGATAAATTTGACCAATTTGAGCAACAGCCCTCTATAACTCTCAATGGATTTAATATGCTAAACTCCTATTGTAAAA
>JAFABO010000124.1 GCA_023426005.1 Bacillota bacterium
TTATAATTATCGGGGGAGGTCCCGCAGGATATGCTGCGGCCTTGTACAGTTCGAGGGCAAAATTTGATACTCTGGTGATAGAAAAAATGTTCACAGGCGGTCAAATGGCTACTACCGATGTGATGGAAAACTATCCCGGCTTTGAGGAACCCATCGGAGGCTCCGATCTGGCTCTGAGAATGGAAAAGCAGGCCAGAAAATTCGGGACTGTGGTACTTAATGATGAAGTGATTGAACTGGATCTGGCTTCAAAAATTAAAGTGGTTAAAACAAAGAAGAATACTTACGAGTGTAAAGCCGTAATTCTAAGTATGGGGGCATATCCCAAAATGCTTGGGCTTGACAAAGAAGAAGCCTTCAGAGGTGCCGGGGTGTCCTATTGCGCCGTCTGCGACGGAGCATTTTATAAGGGCAAAACCGTTGCTGTGGTCGGCGGCGGTGATACTGCTGCTGAAGATGCCCTTTATCTCGCCAGGTTCTGTCCTAAAGTATATATAATCCATAGACGTGATCAGATGAAAGCTTCAAAAATCCTGCAGGATGAAATTTGCTGCAATACAAAAATTGAATTCATATGGAATTCTGTTGTGGAAGAAATAACCGGACAGTATGGCGTTGAGGGCTTAATGGTGCGAGATCTCATAACCGGGGAAAGTACCGCCTTAAATGTCGACGGTCTTTTTGTTGCGATAGGCTTGAATCCCAATATTTCGCTGGTCAATGGAAAAATCAAGCAAAACATGGAAGGCTATATTATAACCGATGATAAGATGCAGACAAGTCTTTCCGGAGTTTATGCCGCAGGAGATATACGTGATAAATTTTTAAGACAGGTAATTACTGCCGCAGCCGACGGAGCTATTGCTTCCTACTCCGCAGAGCTCTATATCACCCAAAACAAATGGTGAAACCTTCCGTGTTTTTTTTATTTCATTAGGGAAATATAATCATGAATTCTAATAGAAAGGGTGATTATATGAAGGTTAGAGACGTAATGACAAAAAATGTTGCTTCAGTAAACCCGGCAGCAAATGTAGCTGAAACAGCCAAGCTTATGCAGCAGCATAACGTAGGGTCAATACCTGTTTGTGATCAGAGCGGTGTTGTCGGTATTATTACCGATAGAGATATAGTAGTCAGAACAGTTGCAAACGGTAAGAACCCTCAACAGACTCCGGTTACCGAAATAATGACCACAGGTGTGGCATGTGTCACTCCTGAAATGGATATGCATGATGTCGCCCAGAAAATGGCAACCAGCCAGATAAGAAGGGTACCTGTGGTAGAAAACAACAATCTGGTTGGGATAGTGGCGCTGGGCGATGTAGCCGTTGATGCAAAATATTATACCCAGGTTGCTGACACACTTGAAAATATTTCAAATCCCTCAAATCCGCAGTAGGGAAATTTAAAAACAAAAGTTAGAGAGGCTGCTGCCAATTTGAAAGAGTTCAATACATGTAAAAACATCGTAAAAAGAACTTCATGTATTGAATTTATAACATTAGCAACAGCCTTTCATTCTTTAATTAAAGCGGGCTGACAATTTCAATTTCAGTACCTATTTTGCTAAACTCCGATATAACTGTCATATTGATCTCCATGCCGAATCCATTCCGTTCCATTCCGGCAGTCAGCTTCATTACCTGCTTTACAAGCTGGCCCTTATCATTTACAAAGATTTCTATCTTCATATTGAAGCCCTTATTGTAAATATCCTCGATGGATATGTCTCCTCCCAGCAAATCTGAGGGTATTAATTCACTTAGAATTTCTTTTCCCGCCTTTATTTGATATCTTGCAACTTCTTCTCCATTTACAACAGCCTTGCCGGCATGAGTAATATTCATCTTTCCGTAAGAATTCAGGAATTTTTGTGTCTCTGCCCTATCAGCCTCCGGATCGTAATACGGAATACCCTGTTCTATGGCTTCTTCTTCCGTTATCTGGCTCCAGACTCCGGTATCCATGCTCTGGGAATACAGCTGCTGCCCGATTTTGATAACTTGATACTCTTCGCTTTCCTCACCGTATTCAGGATCTGCTGTGGTCACTTTTGTATTGGATGTAGAGTTTGGACCATTATTTGCCCCTTCCATTGAATATGTCAAACCGACCAGTTTTTCCTTTAATACAGTATCCATAAGGGACATATCCATGCTCGTTTTATATTCGCCTTTAAAATCAAGCATATTTTTCATAGCATTAAATAATAATGGATTATTTGCCTCTGAAGTGTCCTTGATTACTATCAGGTTGGTCTTAGCGTTTATTTCTACACTCATTCCAATAGCTTCTGCAGCTGCTTTAGCCGGTACAAGAACATCATTTCCCGATAATCTGGGAGCAGCGGCAAGAGCAGCGGTATTTCCGGCAGCTTCCGGATCATTAAAAGGGTTTCCGCTGCCGGTATAATTTACATACGCCGTATTATTTCCGGTGCTTAGAAAAATATTTTTATTACCGGCTGCGTTCTTGATTGCTATACCATTCCTTGCTTCGTCAACCGAAACATTAGCTCCCATCTTAACAAATGCTTCGGTAGGAACCAGTATCTGTCCGTTTTCAACAACAGGAGTTTCCTTCAGCTTTAAAATATCTCCGTTAAATTTAATGACAGGCTTCCTGAGCTGTTCTGCCGACTGATAGATTTTTTCGCTGTTTTTCATACAATTGTACAGTATGACCGCTATCTGTTCCTTTGTGGCCTTTCCGGCAGGTGAGAAGGTATTGGAGCCGGTTCCGCTCATAATGTTATTTGAGACGGCAAACTGGATGGAACCTTTTGCCCAATCCGACATGTTTTCCGCATCAGTAAATTTTGTCAATCCATCCAGTCCCTGCTCGGACAGTACCGCTTCACCCGACAGGGAAAGATTGTTCAGAAGCATTACGGTCACCTGCTCCCTGGTGCTCATGTCATTTACTCCAAACTTTCCATTTCCCATACCGCTTACTATTCCTGCTCTGCTGGCGGCTTCCACATACATGAACGCCCAATGCTTTGCCGGTACATCGCTGTATGTAGGAGTTTCGGGAAGATTTGTCATATCGATGTTCAAGGCCTTAACCATTATTGTGACCAGTTCCGCCCTGCTGATATTTTTCCCCGGGTTAAAGTAGCCATACTCATCTCCAGTGATAACATTATTGTTTGTCATCCATTGTACGGCTTCCCTTGCATAGGAGGAAGCTTTCGAAAGATCCTTGATTGTTGCCGCATGTACAGGTATGGAACCTGCGGATATTCCCGCAGATAAAAGAGCTGCAAAAATTAGTTTCATTATTCTGTTCGGAAGTTTTTTACGCATATGTCACCTCAAAAATATATTTTTGGATATTAAAACCCATTACTATATTATCAAGTTTATGTAAACCAATCTATTTGTAATAGTTACCAGGATAAAATAAGATATTATTTAGCTTCTCAATATTGGCAAGCAATAAATTAATCTGTTCTCTCTTTGCAAGGAGTTTGGAATGTTGTTCCCTTAATGCCTCCGCGCTGTTAAAGCCCGGTGTTGAAAGGATTTCCCCTATATTGTCCAGACTCACCTCAAGCTCTCTGTAAAAAAGAATTTGTTGAAGCCTGTCAACCTCGGCCCGGCCATATATCCTGTAACCTGACGAATTTATCCGTGCGGGTTTGAAAATACCAATTTCGTCATAGGATGCTGTCAAGTAGGGACTAAGAAATTTTATTTTTTGTAGATGCAAATACTGCAAATACTATCAAAAAAGTCTTGACTATTACGTTATGTTATAGTTTACAATGATATTTGCAAGGGAGAGTGAAAACAATGAATGCAAAAGAAGTAGCAAAAATAACTGGTGTAAGTGTGCGCACACTTCATCATTATGACACAATTTCAATCCTTAGTCCAAGTCGTAATCCGGAAAACGGCTATCGAGAATACTCAGACGATGATATGGATAGGTTGCAACAAATCCTATTCTTTAAAGAATGTGGCTTCTCTCTTGCACAAATCAAGGAACTTTTAAGCAGTCCAAATTTTGATAGAGAAAAGGCTTACGATTTACAGAAGAAATTTCTTCTGCATGAAAAAAGACGTATTGAATTGATGCTTGAAACTCTTGATAAATCAGTAAAAAATATGAAAGGAAAGATGACAATGAGTATCAAAGATAAGTTTCATGGGTTTGATTTTACAAATAATCCATATGAAGATGAAGCAAGGCGTTTATGGGGTGACAAGGCTGTCGATCAAAGTAATGCCCGCATAAAGTCACTATCGCAAAATGAGCAAGAGGCAATAGCAAAAGGCATGGATAATTTGTTTACCGGTTTGGCCCAAATAAGGAATGAGGCACCAGACTCTGCAACCGCACAAGCAGCTATGGATAAAATGTACAGCTACTTTAATGCCAACTTTGGTTACAGATATTCTCTGGAAGCTTTCGCCGGAGTCGGCCAAATGTATGTTACTGATGAAAGATTTACTGAAAATGTAGACAAATATGGTGACGGCCTGTCTAAGTTTTTATCCGAAGCTATGAAAATTTATGCCGAAAGCCAGAAATAGCCCGACATAAATATATGGGGCTGTAGCAAAACAAAAAATTGCTATAGCCTTTCCTTGTGCCCTGACGGTTATTCAAAAAAACAGATAGCCTTTGTTTAAGCATTTATTAACTTGAGGCCATCTGCTCTGAGTTATTGAATTAAAATTTTGAATGTTACTTCTTATTCTGTAATTATAATTTTCTTGCCAGCCGTTGGCGCTTTAAGATGATGTAAATACCATCCTATCCTCCACATTCATCAGCGTGTTGGTGCTCATGACAAACCGAACCGGTTGATTTCAGTTTTCCCTGCAAGTAATTGCTTACAGCAATCTCCGCTTCTCCTGATGCTCCGGTGATAACTTCAATCCCTTTTTCATTGAAAATATCAACAGCACCACCGCCCATACCACCGGAAATGATGACATTGACTCCTTTGTCATGCAGGAATACCGGCAAAAATCCGGGCCTGTGTCCGGGATTTGGAATAAACTCCTTTCCTTTGATCTGATTGTTTTCAGCCTCAAAGATTGCAAAACCCTCACAATGACCGAAATGCTCTGTTACCATTTTTCCTTCACTTGCGACTGCGATTTTCATAATAAACTGTCTCCTTTTTGTTTCATAATGATTGATTTATAACCGTTGTACAAGATTAACCGCGCGGCTCTTGATCCGCTCCAGATCATCTTTACTCGGGAGTCCTTTGATATTGCCCATCCTGCCCAAAGTGCTGTTTTCCTCAGAACCGTGAAATTCGCTCAGTACATACCATTCGTCAATCACCGCAATGCCGAAATGTTCAAAAAACTGCCCCACATATTTTCCTACCGGTATGGCTTCCCGGATACCTGTATGCGGCCGGAGTAAGTGCAGAAAACCAATGCATATTTACCGGGCAGGGTGGGAACGCCAGGCTTGATCCGGCCTTCTTTCTTATATCGGTTGAACATGCTTCGCAAATATTCTTCCATGGGTTTTGGGGGAAGCCAGTTATAGGGAGGGTGCCCAGGCAAATTAGGTCAAAATCATAAAAATCCACCTTTCCTGCATCCTCGACCTTTAACAGGAAAGTCTGAACGCCTTCTGCCTCCCTTCAGATTTCATTCTAATCAACAGCCTGACTTATTATGGAATAAACATCCGGAATTACTTTCTCCACATTGACAGGCTTTAATGCCTTGTCCGTCCATGCATGCATGGTTTCACCTGTTGCTAAAAGCTTATGATTTGCAGCATTTAACACCTTGTATGAAAAGCATAGACGAACACGGGAAATTTGTTTCACGTTTGTAAGGACAATGATCTCATCCTCATATTTTGCAGGGTTTTTAAACTGGCAGTTCATTTCATACAAAGGAAGCAAAATACCCCTTGCCTCAATGTCTATGTTGGAAACCCCCGCCTTTTTCAAAAAGTCTGTCCGTCCGGCTTCAAACCATACCGCATAATTTGAATGATGAATAATCCCCATCTGATCCGTTTCCGCGTATCTTGCTGTAAATCTAGTTTCTGTTGGCATTACCTGACACCCCTTTCAGATAGTTCTGACAAAGATTGACCCATATGGACGCAATTGCTTTGCCGGCCGGACTGAGCGGATAACTGGCGATACTCCGGCACTCATTCACAGCCTTTATGACTGTTTCATCAAAGGGTATTTTGCCTATCACGGGAATTCCAAGGTCAGTACAATAGTTTTCAATCTCCTTTGCACTGTCTTGATTCACATCGAATTTGTTGATACAGACAACACAGCTTACACCAAAATGCTTTGCGGTATCGATAATCCGCTTCATATCGTGCATACCTGATATTGTCGGCTCTGCTACAATAAGCACCAGATCCACACCGCTGATGGATGCAATAACCGGACAGCCAATTCCCGGAGACCCATCGATGATGGCCAGTTCCGCATCCGGTGCCTCCTTGATAAGCTGCTTTTTTACTGCCGATACCAGCTTGCCCGACGCGCCACTGCCCATCTTGAGCTGTGCGGTGGAAAACACCCTCTCCTCATGCTTATACAGCATCAGGCTGCCAGAGGAATAGTCGGACATAGTAATTGCCTGTACATGGCAAATCTCCACACAAACACCGCATCCTTCGCATTCATAAGTGCCTACGGTGCCATCCTGAATAGCGCTGAAACGGCAAGCTTCCTCACAGCGCCCGCAATGAATACATTTTGAAGCGTCAATAACTGCTTTTCCGAACCCATAATAGTCATTCCTTACCGGATCGGCCATTTGCGAAACGACGAGATGAAGATTGGGCGCGTCCACGTCACAGTCGGCAAAGGCATGGCTTTTATTCAGTTCGATGAATGCGCCGGATACCGTAGTTTTACCTGTCCCGCCTTTTCCGCTGAGTACAAGAAGCTGTTTCACAATACCGCCTCCTTTTCAAGGGTTTTCAGTAATTTCTGAAACAGCTCCCGATACTGCTTGTTTTCACGCACAGCGATGAGCCCTTTGGAGTTGAGCCTGCCCAATTCCTCATCAAAAGGAATTTGGGCAAGAACCTCAATTTTATTATCGATACAAAATTGCTGTGCCGGATTTTCCCGGGGCAGACATTTGTTCAGCACCACGCCAAAGGGCTTGTTGAACAGCTTTACAAGCTCATAAACCATGGACAGATTATGCACGCCAAAAAGGGTAGGCTCGGCAACAAGGATACAAAAATCTGCTTTACGGATGCTCTCCATCACCGCGCAGGCGCTCCCGGGAGGGCAGTCAACTACGACTATGCCTTGCTCGGGCAGCTTTTCCATCAGCCCTTTAATAATTGGCACGCCGGAAACCTCTCCTGTGTTCAGACATCCCGTGAGCACCGTTACATCTCCTGATATACCCTCCTCAATTGTACCGATTGCCCTTTCCTTTCCAGTAAGCGCCTTTTCGGGACAAAAGAGAATACAGCCGCCGCACGAATGGCATACCTCATAGAAGGTCATCAGTTTATCTTTAATTAAAGCCAGTGCATTGTACCTGCAAAAATCCACGCATTTCCGGCATGCGGTGCATGTATCCGCATTTACCTGCGGCACCGTTACCGAAACAGGAAGCCTGCCGGTTGTTTCCGGCTTCAGGAACAGATGCCCGTTGGGTTCGTCCACATCGCAATCCACATATAACGCCCGGTCAGCGGCACAGGCAAGATTCACCGACACAAAGGTTTTACCTGTTCCGCCTTTCCCGCTGAGCACGGCAATTTTCATTCCTTTCCACCCCCGTGATTGTGAAAGCCGGGATGAATTTCCGTCAATAGAGAAAGCTTTCCTTCTTTGAAGTCTGCGATATTGCCAGCTGCAGATCCATCCTGCGCCTTATACATTTTAACTCCGGCGGCATTCAGAACCTGTGCGGCATTCTCACCGCAGCGGTAGGTGATAAGGGCGGCAGCTCCGCTGTCTACCAATGTTTGAGCTGCTTTGATTCCGGCTCCGCCCTGGCTTGCAGCAGCCTCGTTATCTATAAACTCATGAGTTTCGCCGTCTGTATCAAACAATACAAAAAGCGGTGTCCGCCCAAAGGATGGGCTGACAGGTGCATCCAGTGACTTGCTTTCTACCGGTACGACCACTTTCATTTCACATTCCTCCATTTCAGTTTCGTTTATAACTCTTCCATCAGCCGGCTGCGCATCCAACCAACTCGGCGCAAGGACGTTTTTTGTAATACTCATCCATTCTCATTTCGGAAACTGGACTGTCAGGTCCGGCATCCAATCCTAAAAGCTCCCTGCATATATCCATACCCAGGTCCTCGCAAAAAGCTGCAAATACCGACTGCGCACAATTATAACCTTGTCTAAATAGCTCCATTGCCTGTTCTGATTTACTGCTCAGATGATCCCTCCGCCTCTAGCAATAGAGTTTCGACTTTTTCAGCTGCATTGATTAAATAATCATTGCTGAAACGCTCAAATTCGCCCTTGTCGGCAAGCTGTGCCATCACCGGATCAATCGGGACCCTTCCAAGAATGTCAATTCCCAGGTCTTTTGCAGTTTCTGTCAGGTTGCTCTCTCCAAACAGCTTGATTTCCTTGCCGCAGTCCTGACATTTCACATAGCTCATATTTTCGACCACCCCTAAAATAGGGATATTCATCTGCTTTGCCATATTGTAGGCCTTTTTCACGATCATGGATACAAGCTCCTGAGGGGAGGTTACTACAACGATACCATCCAGCGGAATGGACTGGAATACGGTTAGCGGTACATCTCCGGTTCCGGGCGGCATATCAATAAACATAAAGTCCAGCTCTCCCCAGATAACATCCGTCCAGAACTGCTTTACAGCTCCTGCAAGCAGCGGTCCTCTCCAGATAACCGGCGAGTCAGCCTGCTCCAGCAGCAAATTAATGGACATGATACGGATATCATTATGGGTTTTTTCCGGAAATATCCCCAGCTCGCTGGTTTGTGCTTTCCTTGTAATACCAAACATTTTGGGGATGGAGGGGCCGGTAATATCGGCATCCAATATACCTGTCCTATATCCTTTTCTATTGAGCAGAACGGACAGCATGGCTGTGACCAGGGATTTCCCTACACCGCCCTTGCCGCTGACTACTCCGATTACCTTCTTGATAGAATTAAGCTCATTGGTTTCTTCAAGAAAGCTCTTAGGATTCTGCTCACACCCCTTACAGGATTCTTCGCTACATGCGCTGTCTGAACAGGCTTTCTTTTTTTCTGACATTATTCCTCAACTCCTAAATGATTTATTTTTTTATACAAAATCCTGATAATGATGGTTAATTAAACCTTTTCACAATTTGATGCCCGTGCATAGTAATTTTCAATTGCGTTTTTCAACGCGGTCGCTCCAAGCACGGAACAATGCATTTTGTGCTCAGGAAGCCCTCCCAACACGTTTGCAATATCGTTGTCAGTAATTCTTAATGCTTCCTCCAAAGTTTTACCCTTTGCAAGCTCCGTTGTCATACTGCTGCTTGCAATAGCCGCGACACATCCAAACACTAAAAAGCTGATATCTGCAATCACATTACCCTCCACTTTAATATAAATCGTAAGGCTGTCGCCACAGCCAGGATCTCCACAAGTACCTTCACCATCTGCATCGGGCATGCTTCCTGTATTTCTTGGGCACATAAAACGCTCCATAACTATATCTGTAAAAAAATCGCAACACATTTCCTCACATCCCTTCATAAAAAGTTAAATACCCTTATCGGCCTTTAGTACCTGTATCATAATGGCACATTCAATTCTCTTCTTTTGGAGGATACAGGAAAGCTCATTGGGCTCTGAAATGCTGCCGTTTGAATAATATGCGTTTGCATGGCACCCTCCGGAGCAAAACAGTTTAGCCCAGCAATCCCTGCACTTTTCTTTGGCAAAAATATTATTTTCTCTGAATTCATCGCAAATTTTATGATTATTCAATATACTGCAATGCCAGATCTTCGTATTCTTACAATACTGTCTTTTATAAAGCTATAATCATCCAGAGACCATGGAACGCCAATCTCCCGATATCCCTTGCCGCCTGCATTTAGTGCATACCTTTTTACGAAGGCTGACTCATGAATATAAACTTTCGGAAATCCATCTGTTTCAGGAAAATGAATCAAGCCGCCGCAATGATCATAGTGTCCGTGACTGAGTACAATACAGTCGGTTTTCCTCAAATCAACGCCCATTTGCAGGGCATTATGGCAATAGACATCGGATTGGCCCGTGTCGAATAGAATATTTGCGTCCAGATGCTCGATAAGAATCGATAAACCATGTTCCGCAAGCAATCCACGCTTTTTTACCCTATTGTCAGTAAGAATGTGTACTTTCATATATAAAGACTCCTTATTCATACAGCAATAATTATGGTCCTATGCCCACAACTTTTATTGTATTTCCGTTATGAGCATATGTCAATATCTACAACAAAAAATATATAAAAAAGTAGGGTCAAAATCGTTGTAATGTAAAAATTACTACTGAAGCTTCCTCCCGTAGTAATTTCCGGCTAAATTATTTTGTACTTGTAATTTTATACAATGAACTGTGAGAATAAGGAGAGTCCTCATACTCTATGTACTGAGCAAACCTGTCTTTCTGAAACTGCATTCAGCTATTCACATGCAGGGCATAGTTCCTTGTTGTAGGGCTTAATATCAAGCACAGGAGTACCGTCCAGCATATCCACTCCCTCAAAAGTCAAGTAACTGCCTTCTTTTTTAATAAACCGGACAATGGACATCCCAATGCCATTTGGACGGTTGGGGGATCTCGTGGAAAACACGCCCGTGATTTGATTATTTTTACGAGACAGCGTTGTCAGTTCATATCCTTCGGACCTGTGAAAGTAAAACAGTATGACACCATATTCTCCTTCTTTGATGTCTGCTATACCTTCTATGTATTCCTCCAGCATCTCAATGACAGCCGTTGCTCCTGATGAAAGCGTACTTTGTTTAGGGGCGGCAGCCTTTTCCTGGTAGGGTGACCGGATATAGCCGATAGGTTTCATTAAAATTTCCATTGGTTCCTCCTTTTAGAAAGTTTTTTTCTATGTCTGCGCTCGTGTTCCGTGATATTGCGATAGCAACGATTTAATTATGCTAAAAGCTGTAAACCCATCCTTAACTCAAAGTTAATTTGTTTTTTGTAAAAGAACAGTCAGTTGGCTCCAAATTGGGCTCCCCGACATTGTATACTTTATGATCTTTGAATTCCTGTGTTTTTGCTTCATTGCAATTTTTCACAGGACTGCTCCTGATATTTTACAAGCCGCTCTCTCATATGATTCAATACATTTTTTGCAAATTGCTGCGTTTGCTCATGCATCAGGTTTGCTCTAAGCCAGCTTGCATTTAGCCCGACCTCGTTCATGCCGATAAGACCAATGGTAGAGAAGTGATTATTAAAGGTGCCCAGGTATGTTTTTGTATAGGGATACAGCCCGGCATTCATCAGCTTGGTAATAACGGTGCGCTTCGTGTCCAATGACCGAGCTGCAATATCCATTAATCTGTCCAAGTGTATATAGAAGTCCGCTTCGTTTGCCGCGAGATAAGCGATACGTGACAGATTAATGGTCACAACACCGATGGAACCGGTACTTTCGCCACTACCAAAGAAACCGCCGCCCTTTTTGCGCAGCTCGCGCAGGTCAAGGCGCAAACGGCAGCACATACTGCGACATCGTTTGGCTGCATGTCGCTGTTGATATAATTGGAGAAATAGGGTGTGCCGTATTTTGCTGTCATCCCAAAAAGCAGGCGGTTATTTTCCGTATCGCTCCAGTCAAAATCCCTTGTAATGGAATAGGTCGGTATTGGGTACTGAAATCCTCTGCCGTTTACGTCGCCTTCAAGCATGATATCGATAAACGCCTTATTAACCATTTCCATTTCTTTTTTACAGTCTTTATATTTGAAATCCATTTCTTTGCCGCCTACGATGGCAGGTAATTCCGCAAGATCCTCCGGCACTGTCCAGTCCAGGGCGATGTTGGTGAATGGCGTCTGCGTACCCCAGCAGCTTGGTGTATTCACGCCGTATTTAAACGACTGGATGCACTGCTTCACTTCTTTATAGCTCAGGTTATCAACCTTTACAAATGGGGAAAGATATGTATAAAAGGACGAAAAGGCCTGTGCGCCTGCCCACTCATTTTGCATGATGCCAAGGAAATTGACCACAAGAGGAGAGTTCAGGCAGCGCCACAAGTTCAGAACCTTCTGCCATCGCCGTGCCAAGCAGTTTTTCTGCCGCTGCAAACGAAGCTTCTTTCTCTCCAATATAATTTTTAAATTGTAGAGCGGAAATTTTTATAATCTTTCCTCCGGCTTTTAACGCCTAAACTATTAGTTATATAAGTAAACGGGGTAATTTAAAATATCCGGCAAATTCCTGTTTATCCGCGTGTTTTCCAATAATATGCAATAACTAAAATAATATTTGTTTACATTTTACATAATCATTATTAAAAATCGCCAGCCTTGGAAACAGAACCTTCTTTGTTTTTTATTCGTCATTCCTGCCGTGCCGCCAACAATGTCCTCTGCAAAATCTTCCTTTACAGTTTTGTTCGCAGGCAACCTTTGTCGAACCGCAAGTAGGACAAGAGTATTCCCCGTTTTTAATGGATTCCATATTTTCGTAGCTTTCCATCCATTCCTTGCCGCAATCCGAGCATCTTACCGGACAGATATTCCGTGTAAAGTTACCACCCTCAATATGGATAACCTTTCCGTTTACCAAACTGTCAGCAATCTTTTCTCTTGCTGACAAAAGAATCCGCTGAAAGGTGGGGCGGGATACCTCCATCTTTTCGGCACATTCACTTTGCTCAAATCCTTCCAGGTCTTTTAGACGTATGGCTTCCAGTTCCTCAAGCTTTAATATATTTTCCGGAACCTCTGTGATATCTTTATCCGATGGAATAAAGTAGGGGATCGTAGGAACATTCTCAATCCTTCTCCATTTCGTTGGTCTTGCCATTTTATCAACTCCGTTTCCAATCAAATTCATATCATTTATCGGTTACAATAGAAAATAAATATACACAGTCAAGTTTACGAATATTACTGGCATATGTCAACAAATAAATGCCAACTATTAAACCCATATCTTGGAGCTTAAAATTACTTTCTGCAACTGCTGCAGTATCCGTATATTTTCATTGCTTTATCAGCAACCTCAAATCTTTGTCTTCCAAAATCCTTTTTTTGAATTCATCGGCTATTCTATCATCTAATTCTTACAGCTTCCCACATTTAACACAAATTAAATGAAGAACATTTGTCGGGATATGAAATAAAGAGAATCATAGATAACAGATTGTCTTTTTTTTGGAATGAAAGCTTTGGTCAAATTTATCCTCAACTAAAAGAACTGGAAATAGAAGGGCTTATTATGGGTTCAAATCAACCAGACATAAATAGTAAAACCAGTAAAAAATATATGATTACAGAACAAGGAAGAGTATGCTTATGCAAATTGGTGCAAAGCGACCATCAATGCTCTTGAAGAAATATCGGCAGACGGGTAGAATGTTGACAATGAGTAGGCATATTGAGTTTTATTATTTTTCTGGAACGGGAAATACAAGGTTTGTCTCAAACTATTGTGTCCAACTACTATATGTTCCTGTTGCCGCATGTGAAATGAGTATGCCAAATAATATGATTACATCTGCTGTTGAGTCAGATATACTGCGACCATTTTTTGAAATTATACAGCCCTAGAACAACAGCTACGCCAAGCCGTCACGATAAGGTGGCGGCTCCTCCCGGGTAATAGAAAACGACTTCGGACACATGGAAAACCTCCATTCCCAAAGCCGCCATACTGTAAGAGGGCGCACCTATCACACCCTGCAATTTTATTTTTTTGCAGAGAAAAACGACGGCTTTGATTTTAAGCTTCAAAACCGTCGCTTTACATTTATCTCCTTAATAGCGCATAGCTATCTAACCGCTAAAACAACGGTTTTCTGTTTGTACTCATATTAGGACTTTAATTCTGTACGATATTTGCACCAGTATTGCTCTCATATTCCGGTGTTGGCGTCGAATTCCTCTTGACTGCACGCCTTTATGTCAGTCAAAGTACCGTTGCCATCAGAATCCAATTTTTCATAATCACGAACAGTATAAACATCTACCTCACCCTTTCCGTCAGGGTTGATTATCTGCCGCATTGAGCCTTTAAATTTACCACCCGATAGGGATTCTCCATTTGACATTAGTATATCGGCAAACTGCCGAACAAGCTTACCGTTATAGTAAAAGCAAGCCGTATCTTTATCATAGGTCAGGCCAAACGGCTCATATATTGCGTACAACTCTGCATATTCATCTGGAGTTAATACCGTGCCGGATTCGACTGCATAAGTGTACCCTGAGAAACTGTCATCCGATGATTCCTGCGCCGTTGAGGAATCGACCCCTGCGGAGGAAGCGTTGACCGACGTTGCTTGCATTGGCGGATTTTTTAATTCTTCAATATCCCTTGCCTCAAACTCCGCTTGACTATACGCTTCTACCCCAATGAGCTTGCCACTTGGGTCAAATGAACCGTCGGACTTGTGCGTTAGCTGCGATAAATCCCTAACACCATGAACGTCTATCGTGCCATTTTCATTAAGGTAGTCTCTTCCCGCGCTGCCACCGTCGCCAACCGGGTACCAGTCCTCAAAATATCTGACTAATTCCCCATTGTAAAATAACTGGTCTGTGCTTTTGTTGTAAGTGAGTCCATATTGTTCATAAGCAGCATAGATTGCCGCCTTGCTTTCCGGCGTTTCTACATATGCTGTTTCTTCTGCGAAAG
>JAFABO010000127.1 GCA_023426005.1 Bacillota bacterium
CCCTGCTTCAGGCAAATCAATAGGCAGATTGTCAGGCAAGTCAATGAAGGTTAATGGTAATACCATATTAAATACAACGTATACCTATAAACCTGGCTATATAACAGTAGGAAATGCAAGTACGAACATACTTGACGAGATTAGCAACAACGGAAGTAAAATACAGTACTCCTATGACAAGAACGGAAACATAAAAACAATCAAAGAAGCCGGAATAACCATAAGCTATGACTAGAACGAGCTCAACGAACTAATACGTGAGAATAATCCTGTAACCGGAAAAACTGTAATATACGCCTATGATGCAGGAGGGAACATCACAGAAAAGAAGATTTACTCATATACTACGGATGTTGTACCTGGAGGAACCCCAGAGGTTGTATCCTATGCATACAGCGACAGTGAATGGAAAGACCTTCTGACAAATTACAATGGCAAGACCCTTGAATATGACCAGATTGGTAATCTAAAAAAAGACAGAGTCTACAATTATACATGGGATGAAGGCCGTCAGCTGGCTTCAATGACCAAAAACGGGCAAGAAATAAGCTACAGGTATAACACAGATGGAATAAGGACAGAAAAAACGGAAAACGGCAAAACAACAAAATATCACCTTGCCGGCGATAAAGTAACCTATGAAACTGACGGCACAGATAGCATTTATTACACTTATGATGCAAATGATAATCTCATAAGTATGAATCTCAACGGAAGTGAGTATTACTATGTACGAAACGGTCAAAACGACATTATTGGCCTGTTTGACAGTAACGGAACCCGGGTGGTAAGCTATACCTATGATACTTGGGGCAAACCTGCTATAACAGATACTGAGAAAAATGATCCCAATGACACTATAGACGATGGAATTACTGGCTCTCTTGCTGATACTGTAGGTGTTAAAAATCCATACCGATACCGAGGATACTACTATGACAGCGAGTCGGGACTCTATTACTTGAATTCAAGATACTATAGCCCTGAATGGGGTAGATATTTAAACGCAGACGACCCTCAATTTATTCAGAAACTTGTAGAGGAAGCCGTAAGTAAGCCGGGTAAGGTAAATGGTGAACTGTTTATTAGCAATGCATTTGCATATTGCGGTAATAATCCCGTTATTAATAGTGATCCAAGTGGCTATTGGTTTTGGGCTGTTATTGGAACAGTAGTGGGTGGAGCATCGGCATATGCAGTCGGTAAAGCTGTTGGATTAAATGGTTGGAAATTAGCATTGTTTACAGTAGCAGGTGCTGCAGTGGGAGCACTTGTTGGGAATGCTGCTTCAGGTATTCTAAGAACTATAGCTTACTCATTTATAAACTGGGGCAAAGCCATAGGTATAGAATCTGTTATGCTTGGATATAAACTTATGATTCATTGGCCACATCATGGGAAGGGTATTCATATTGTAGTTCAAAAACTAACGCAAGCAGGAAATTGGAGACAGATATTTGAGAAGTCATTCTTTAAATAAGAGGTTATTATGGAGATTAAAAGTGTTATTCCGATTACATTAAGAAAAAGAGAGCGGACTCAATGGCAGGAATCTAACTATACTGCAAAGGCTGTAATATGTGATGACACAGCTTTGCTGAAAGAATTATTAATAACAGTTGTATTAGATATCTTTAAAAAAGATAGGTTAGCGATTTGTATTGGATTAGGACTAAGGGAGAGTATGACTGAAAAATTGCAATCCCAGTTTCCGGAAAGTACTCTACTCAGGACATTTAAACCTAAAGGTGAAATGGTTGTGAGACCTGGGGCGGTAGTTTTATGTTTGACTAATCAGGAAGATATTCTCAGGCTGATACAGTATTGGGGAACATTAGACGGTATCCAGATTATATTCCCATTGGAAAACTGTGAGGATAAAATAATCAACTTAGTATCTACAGATAGCTATATTTACCGTAGACATGATTTTGAAGAATGGAATGAGATAATGAGTTATGCGAAAGTAGTTATCACGGATACGAGTGTTGGTAAGGAGTTTGAAATTGTGTTTCACAAAGGTGATAAGGAAAATATTAATGTATTTCTAGAGTCAAAGAATATTATGTGATAAAAAATGTTTGTAATATTATTGAATTGATGTGTTTAAGTAGTATAAAAAAGATTGATATTTGCCTTGACTGTGTAAAATTGTCAGTCAAGGCTTTTATCTGTATACCCAGCATGAGCGCAATTTTGCAGGTGAAAGTCCGGGTGCAGGGTGCTAGTGACAAACCGGTTTGTACAATGGTGTGGTAGGAGGTAGATAAATTAATCACCTACATTCTGCCTAATTGTAAAAAAATAGGTGAATTTTTTAAAAAGCTGTGCTATACTAAAGAAAATAGTTTTTAATCTGTATTCCTTTAAAGGAAATCAATAATCTCTTAATTTGCTCAAAGATATAAATTCAAATCTTTCATATCCGGATTACCAAGTAAAAACAATTTATTATTTGCAATGCTTACACAAGTATATTAAAATTGTGAATCAATTCTGTTCCAAACATAGTCACACTGTATGATGGATATTTTATATCAAAATGCAGTTATCTGGTTGATCCGGCATATATCAAAATTAATAAAATTTAATATGGAAAGGAAGTTTTTATGGTTTCAAAGATCAACAGTTGTGCACTTATGGGAATTGACGGCTGCATAGTGGAAGTTGAAACTGACATTAGCAACGGAATTCCCAGCTTTGATATTGTGGGCCTGGGAGATACCGCTGTCCGGGAATCCCGGGAAAGAGTCAGGGCGGCTGTCAAAAACAGCGGGATCAACTTTCCTGTCAGACGCATAACAATCAATCTCGCCCCTGCCAATCTCCGCAAGGAGGGCTCGTTTTATGATGTGGCTGTGGCAGTGGGCATTCTGGCTGTATCGGAAATAATTCCGTCAGTAGAGCTGGGCTCCTGCATGTTTCTGGGAGAATTATCACTTGACGGCGGGATTAAGGCTGTACAGGGGATCTTGTCCATGGCTTGCTGTGCCCGGACAAACGGGATAAAGAATGTATTTGTACCCGACGCAAATGCGGACGAGGCAGCCGTATTAAAGGATATAAATATAATTCCCGTAAAAAGTCTTATAGAAATCGTCAGGCACCTCAATGGACAGAAAGTCATTCCGGCCTATACCATAGACATCAACCATATATTTTCTCAGAATATTTCCAGCTCTATGGATTTCAGCGATGTAAAAGGGCAGGCCAGTGTTAAGCGGGCGATGGAGATTGCTGCCTGCGGAGCACATAACCTCCTGATGGTGGGAGCTCCCGGCAGCGGAAAAACCATGCTGGCAAAGAGACTCCCCACCATCCTGCCCCAGATGACTTTCGATGAGGCTCTGGAATTGACCAAAATATACAGTGTATCAGGTCTTCTTCCCCACAAATCCTCTCTTATCTCTGCCAGGCCCTTCCGAAATCCACACCACACAATTACGGACATTTCATTGGTAGGGGGCGGGAAACCCATAAAGCCTGGTGAAATAAGCCTGGCCCATTACGGGGTTCTCTTTCTGGATGAATTTCCCGAGTTTGGCAGGGAGGCTGCTGAAGTCCTCAGGCAGCCGCTGGAGGATGGGGAGATATGCATTTCCAGAGCAAACAGCAGTATTACCTATCCCGCCAGAACAACGCTGGTTTGCGCAGCAAATCCATGTAAATGCGGTTTCTATTTAGACCCTTCCGGAAGATGCAGCTGTACGCCCAAAATGCTCCAGCGGTATCTCGGTAGGTTCAGCCGTCCCATACTTGATAGGCTTGATATCCATACAGAAGTACGGCCTGTAAAGTACGATGACCTGAAAAAGGCCGGAGATGAGGAAGCTTCGGCCGTGATCAGGGAACGGGTCAATAGGGCAAGAAATATACAGCTGGAGCGGTACCGGGGTCTTGGCATATTTTCAAACTCCGAATTAACTCCTGCCCTCATAAGAAAACACTGTGAACTTGACCGGGTCACCTCAAAGTTGCTGAGGCGGGCGTTTGAAAAGCTGGGTTTGAGTGCCAGGGCGCATGACAGGATCCTTAAGGTTGCCCGGACAATAGCCGACAT
This sequence comes from Bacillota bacterium, assembly GCA_023426005.1. Taxonomy (GTDB): domain Bacteria; phylum Bacillota; class Clostridia; order Acetivibrionales; family DSM-1351; genus Ruminiclostridium. The sequence goes on from JAFABO010000127.1 coordinate 4,061, forward strand.
GGAAGGTACCGATGCAATAAAGTCCCGGCATATTGCGGAGGCAATACAGTACAGGAGCTTTGACAGGCTGGTTTCGAAATATTAACACAAAAAAACAACAGAGGAGAGTGCAATGAGAGAGATTGATTATTGGATCTGGTTCTCATCCTTGTCGGGCCTGGGTCCTGTCAAAGCCCGAAAACTGCTGGAGGCATACAGGGAACCCAGAATAATTTTTTCCCTTAAAGAGCCGGAACTCAGAGCATATAAACAGCTTTCACAGAAAAATATAGAAGAGATTCTGAATAAGGAAAAGAGGGAAAGGGTAAATTCAGTAAACGATTTAATGCTGAAAAATGATATTAAAATGACTACAATATTCGACAGCAATTATCCCGAAAAGCTGAAACATATCTATGATCCCCCTGTTGCCCTCTATTACAGAGGGAAGTTCAGAGTGTCGGAGTTTTCAATAGCAGTTGTAGGGTCGAGAAGGACAACTAATTATGGTGCTTCGGCAGCCAAAAAGCTATCCTATGAACTTGCTATGAGAGGTGTCCAGATAGTCAGCGGTCTGGCAAGGGGAATCGACAGCATTGCCCATGAGGGCTGTCTGGACGCTGGCGGAAGGACAGCGGCAGTTTTGGGCTGTGGACTTGATTACATCTACCCGCCCGAGAATTTCCGGCTCTATGAAGACATATTAAATTCGGGCGGCCTGATACTCTCGGAATACCCTCCCGGAACTCCGCCGCTCCAGCACAACTTCCCTGCCAGGAACAGGATAATCAGCGGAATATCCTCCGGTGTGCTAATAGTAGAAGCTGCCGGCAGAAGCGGCTCACTGATAACCGCCGGCTATGCGCTGGAGCAGGGAAGGGAAGTATTTGCCGTTCCGGGAAATATCGACTGCTCCTACAGCAGGGGTACAAACCGGCTGATCCGGGACGGCGCCAAAATGGTGCTGGGAGTGGAGGATATATTGGAGGAGTTTGACTATCGGGAGGAGGTAAAAATAAATGACCCTTCAGGGCAAACTCCGGATATGGATATGAATGCCGGCTTCAAGACCTATATGGGTTTGAGTGCCGGAGAAATACGTGTTGTAAAAATCATTCAAAAAGGCATCCGCCACATTGATGAAATAATTGAAAGGAGCAATATTTCCGTGAAGGAGATAAACAGTATTCTTTTTATGCTTGAAATGAAGGGCGTTATTACCCAGCTGCCGGGAAAGATTTTCGAAATGTGCCTTTAGGTTACATATAAATATCAGCTAAATATCAGTCTGATGTCATAATTTTATTTAATATGTGCATAATTTGATTAAGTGATGAAAGAATAATTCAGAATTGAGTATGTGGTATAAAAATATTCATAAATAATTACAGAATTTACTATTTTATCAGTATAAAACCTCAATGTAAGGTTGACAGATTTAAAAAAGCAGTTTAAATTAGTATTTGTCTGATAAAAATTGTAATAGCAAAAACCACATGAATTAACACGGAGGAATAAAATGGCTGATAACCTGGTTATTGTGGAGTCTCCCGGAAAAGTTAAATCGATCGGTAAGTTTTTAGGCAAAGGCTATAAGGTGGAAGCATCGGTCGGCCACGTAAGGGATTTGCCTAAAAGTCAAATTGGAGTAGATATAGAAAACAATTTTGAGCCAAAATACATCACCATAAGAGGTAAGGGTGATGTTATATCCAAGCTTAAAAAAGAAGCAAAGGCTGCAAAAAAAGTTTATCTGGCTACTGACCCTGACCGTGAGGGTGAGGCGATTTCCTGGCATTTGGCTAATCTTTTGAATATAAATGATGATCAGAAATGCAGGGTATCTTTTAATGAGATAACTCAGAATGCTGTTAAAAGTGCAATAAAGCAGCCCAGAAAAATTGATATGGATCTTGTTGATGCACAGCAGGCCCGAAGAGTTCTAGACAGAATTGTGGGGTATAAGATAAGCCCTTTGCTTTGGAAAAAGGTAAAGAAGGGTTTGAGTGCCGGCAGGGTTCAGTCTGTTGCAACAAAAATGATTTGCGACAGGGAGGAAGAAATTGGGAGTTTTGTTTCACAGGAGTATTGGTCCATCATATCCAGGCTTGTCAAACCAAAAGTAAGTCCAAGCTTCGAAGCAAAATTTTACGGTACTGAAACTGAAAGGCTTGAGCTCAACAATGAAGAACAGGTCAATTCCATTTTAAAAGAGATAGAAAAGAGCAAATACATTGTTCAGAAGGTCAAGGAACAGGAAAAGAAACGCACGGCGGCGGCTCCGTTCATAACAAGTACAATGCAGCAGGAGGCCGCAAGAAAGCTTGGTTTTACAACCAAGAGGACAATGATGGTGGCTCAGCAGCTGTATGAAGGTGTTGAAATTAAAGGACATGGATCGGTTGGTCTCATAACCTATATGAGAACCGATTCCACCAGGATATCTGCCGAGGCTCAAAATGAAGCCAGGGAATATATCAGTAAAAAATACGGGGAAGCTTATATTCCGCAGACTCCTAAAATCTATAAGAACAAGTCGGCTTCACAGGATGCCCACGAAGCAATACGTCCTACCTATATAGACATGGTACCCGATGATATAAAGGACTCCTTGAGCGCTGAACAATACAAGCTTTATAAGCTGATCTGGAGCAGATTTATAGCAAGCCAGATGTCCTCTGCGGTTTATGACACGGTAAGTGCCGATATATCGGCAGGCAGGTACATCTTTAAGGCAAACGGCTCCAAAGTTAAATTTCCGGGCTTCATGGTACTTTATATTGAAGGCAGGGATACCGAAGGCAACAGTGACGAAGAGCGCGATGAGACCGAGAACAATTTGCCTGAATTAGTGAAGGGCGATGTTCTGGAGCTTAAGAAAAATACTCCGAAACAACATTTTACACAGCCTCCTGCCCGGTATACCGAGGCAACCCTGGTAAGAGCCCTTGAAGAAAGAGGCATAGGCAGGCCAAGTACTTACGCTCCGACTATAACTACCATTCTGTCCAGAGGTTATGTGATAAAGGAAAAGAAATTCCTGCTGCCCACCGAGCTTGGAAAAATAGTGAACGATATAATGAAAAAGCATTTTGTAGATATTGTAGATGCGGAATTTACCGCCCAGATGGAAAATGAACTGGATGCTGTAGAAGACGGAGAAAAGCCCTGGAAGGCGGTAATGAAGGATTTCTATTCCTCCTTTGCAGGAGTGCTGAAAGAGGCGGAGGAATCCATAGGTGACGTTGAAGTGCCTGAAGAAATTTCTGATGTAATATGTGATAAATGCGGCAGAAACATGGTAGTAAAGCATGGCAGATTCGGAAAATTCCTGGCCTGTCCCGGATTCCCGGAATGCCGCAACACAAAAGCAATTGTTGAAGAAGCCGGCGTATTATGTCCTCTCTGTCATGGAAAAGTATTATACAAAAAGACAAAAAAGGGCAGAAAGTACATCGGCTGTGAAAGGAATCCCGAATGTACGTTTATGAGTTGGGATATGCCCAGCGACGAAACCTGCAGTGTATGCGGCAGCTTTATGCTGAAAAAGTCTTCCGGCAGGAAGAACGCACTTAAATGCAGCAATGAAAAATGCCCAAGCAACAATGAAGATACTTCAAAAAAGACCAAATAGGTTCAGTTTAAAAGGATGATTAAATGATATAATAAAACCGGAAGTGCATATAAGCCTTTCGGTTTTATTTAGTGTATAGGAATTTATAACTTTTAAAAAAGGTTTTAACATAAGGCTAATTTAATTCTAACATGTATATTTTATAATATTGATAGTACATTATTTGAATAAGTAATGTATCATACGGAGGGTATATGAACAAAACAGTTAACGTAATCGGAGCGGGCCTGGCAGGCTGTGAGGCTGCTTATCAGCTGGCAAAGAGGGGGATACCTGTCAAGCTCTATGAAATGAAGCCGCAAAAATATTCTCCTGCCCACCATTCCCCGAATTTTGCGGAACTGGTATGCAGCAATTCACTCCGGTCGGATCAGCTTGAAAATGCGGTTGGTCTCTTAAAAGAAGAATTAAGAACTATGGACTCATTGATATTAAAGGCGGCCGATGCTACAAGAGTACCTGCCGGCGGAGCTCTGGCCGTGGACCGCGAGGGCTTTGCAGAATACATTACAAAAGCAGTAAGGGAAATGGACAATATTGAGATTATTTCCGGGGAGCAGACAGGAATACCGGATGATAACATCACCATTATTGCAACAGGGCCGTTAACCTCCGAGGGGATGTTCAATTCCATACGGGAAACGCTGGGAGAGGATTACCTGCACTTTTTTGATGCCGCTGCACCTATTGTTACCTATGATTCAATAAATATGGACAGGGCATTTAAAGCTGCAAGATATGGACGCGGATCAGAAGATTATATAAACTGTCCCATGGACCGCGAAGAATATGAAAACTTCTACAATGCTTTAGTGGGTGCTGAGCTTGCCGATATAAAGGAATTTGAAAAAAATATGGTATTCGAAGGCTGCATGCCCATAGAAAGTATGGCCCGAAGGGGGCAGGATACCATGCGCTTCGGTCCGCTGAAGCCTGTAGGACTCATGGACACCAGGACAAACATAAAACCGTATGCTGTTGTTCAACTGAGACAGGACAACAAAACCGGAACTCTATATAATATTGTAGGTTTTCAAACCCACTTGAAATGGCCTGAGCAAAAAAGGGTATTCAGTCTTATCCCCGGCCTTGAGAATGCGGAATTCGTCAGATATGGGGTTATGCACAGAAATACTTATATAAATTCACCCAAGCTCCTTGATAATACCTATAATCTGAAAAAGAACAATTCCGTATATTTTGCAGGCCAAATCACGGGGGTGGAAGGCTATGTTGAATCCATATCCTCAGGTTTTGTGGCAGGCATAAACGCAGCCGCCCGGATATTGAACAGGGAGAAGGTGGAATTTCCATCAAATACGGCAACCGGTGCATTAAGTAATTATATATCCGACAGGAGCATTAAAAACTTCCAGCCGATGAATGTAAACTTTGGATTATTTAGTAATATTGACTCAAATACTCGCGATAAAAGGAAAAGAAATGCAGAAAATGCTGCGAAATCCCTGAGTATTATATCCCATATATATGCAAATGTTAAAATTTGGGTTGAGTAATTAGTCCTATATTAAGTCACATTGTATCTATATTTATTGTTTTTTTAAAATTATTATGCTAGAATTTATCTAATAATATTCGATTATGTAATATTTTTATGGGGGTGCTTTTGAGTTGATACAAAATTTGTACGGTAAAAGTAATGTTTTGGAAAAATCGTTAAATGCAGCTTGGGCCAGAAACGATGTTATTTCGCAAAATTTGGCGAATAATGACACTCCTGAATATAAACGTAAGGATATTGCTTTTGAAGAATTTCTTAACGATTCAATGGGAAAAACCAGCCTGGAAGGCAATATGACCGATAAAAGGCATATTCCGATAAACAGCAACGGCAATGTTGACAAGGTTGAGCCTGCGCTGGTTGAGGATAATTCCGATTCCAGCATGAGGATAGATGGAAACAATGTTGATATAGACAGTGAGATGGCTAATCTGGCTAAAAATCAGATTAAATACAACGCTCTTATTCAAATGCTCAACGGCAGTTACAGCAGGATCAAGAGTGTTATTGCGGAAGGGAGAAGTTAAAAATGGGTTTTTTTACTTCACTTGATATCGGTGCTTCGGGCCTCACAGCCCAGAGACTGAGAATGGACACAATATCTCAAAATATTGCAAACATCAATACCACCAGAACAAAGGACGGTTCACCCTATAGGAGAAGAGAGGTCATATTTGAGGAACGTACAGGGGAAGATTCTTTTTCTTCAATACTCTCCAATGCCAGCAGCAATTTGGCAGACGGACAGGGCGTACGTGTCAGAAAGATAATAGAAGACCCTACCGATTTTAAAAAGGTGTATGACCCGGGCCATCCGGATGCAGATAAAGATGGTTATGTGAGCATGCCGAATGTTGATATAGTCACAGAAATGGTAAACATGATCTCAGCTACACGTTCCTATGAAGCTAATGTTACTTCAATAAATGCAACTAAATCCATGGCTCTGAAGGCTTTGGAAATTGGTAAGTAATTCGGAGGTTACATATGTCAGTTAACAGTATTTCGGAAGTTAAGCAATTAATCCCTGATAGCGTAGGGCTGAGCAATATAAATGAGGAGAGCAAAGCCAGCGGTATAAGTTTTGGTGAATATCTTAACTCGGCCCTTATGAAAGTAACCGATCTGGAAAACAATTCAGACCGGTTAAAAGAGGACTTTGCTCTTGGCAAAACGGATAATATTCCTGAAGTACTGATCGCCGGTGAGAAGGCAGGTATTGCATTGCAGTTTACAATGCAGATCAGGAATAAAATACTTGATGCTTATTCAGAAATAATGAGAATGCAAATTTAGTTTACTTAATATGTTTATTTAATTATGTTATTGAGCATCAAAGCCAGTACAAAAGACAAAATAACTATAAATCGAGGTGGTAGATTTGCCAGAATTTTTATCTCGAATGCTAAAGCCGATTCAGGAATTTTGGAAGGGATTGGATAAGTCTCAAAAAATCAGAATCTATATCACATCAGGGATAGTCGTTGTTGCTGTTGGATTAGGACTGTTCTTACTGACAAGACCGTCTTATACAACTGTCATAAATAATGCCGAACCTGCTGATGTCGCAGAAATGCAAAAAATTCTGAATGAAAAAGGTATCTCTTATAAGCTGACAGACAATAAATCCGGAATAATAGTTAATGTGAAAGATAGTGATACAGCTCACTTTGAATTGGTTTCAGCCGGATATCCAAAGAATGGCCTTACTTTTGCCGATGCTTTGAGCAGTATAAAAATCAATACGACTGAAAGCGACAAAAAGCATATATGGCAGCAGCTTGATGAATCAGATATTGCCAGGCAATTGAAGCTTTTCCAAAATGTTAAAGACGCAAGTGTTACAATAACAAAACCTGAAAAAACGCTTTTTATTGACGATACAGATGGTAAAAATGTCAAAGCTTCGGTGGTAATTACAAAAAATGGTGACATAACACCCAAACAGGCAGAAAGCATGGTGAAGGTTGTTGCCAGCAGCGTAGAAGGGCTTGAATTGGAGAATGTCACTATTGTAGATCAGGATGGAAATCCTCTCAGTGTAGAGCAGGATGAAACTGGCATGCAAAAAACATCGACACAGTACGACATGAAAAAGAAAGTAAAAAGCGATCTGGAAAAAAACCTTAGAGAAGTATTGAATGATCAATTTGACAGTTTTGATGCAGCCAAGGTTGTAGTAAATCCTGTTCTGGATTTCGATACATTATCCCAATCTTCAAAAGAAATTTCAAATCCTGATGGAATGGAAACCGGTGCGATAGTCAGCAGGAATGAGCTCAAGGAAGATCTGAAAAACGGCGATTCCACCGATACTGCTGTCGGGGTCAATTCTAATCCGGGCACGACTCCTTCATACCCGATGGGTTCCTCTGATTCAAAATCATACAAAAAATCCGATGTAACTGAAAACTGGGCATATAATGAGACATCAAAGCAAATTGAGAAATCTCTGGGAGAGGTTATTCCGGAGAGGACAACTGCCGCTATTACATTATTATATGGAAGCCGTGTTCCCGATGATTCAAAGCTGACCGATGACCTGATCATCCAGGTAAAGGATCTGGCAAGTAAGGCCACTGGAATACCGGTGGAAAATCTGGCAGTTACAAAGCTTAAGATTGCACCGCCTGTCCAGGACACACCTACTATGTCAGAAACCATACAGCTTTTACTTTCTACATACGGATTGCCGGCACTTCTGATACTTATGCTGATAGCGCTTATAATTGTAGCCTTACCAAGGAAAGTAAAGAAGCAGGAGCTCGAACCATTACTTGCAGGTGCTGAAGAAATAGTAGTTCCGTCGAAATATAATGTGGAAGTTAAGCAGGAGCCTATTCCTGAGATTGATATAGAAGAAAGATCGGAAGTTAAAAAGCAGCTTGAGAAATTTGTCAAGCAAAAACCTGATGCGGTTGCACAATTACTCCGCAATTGGTTAACTGACGATTATGAATAATTGAGTCTATTATTTGTGGGGTGGAAAACTTGACGAGAAATAGCACCAAGACAGAATATACCGGCAAAGAAAAAGCGGCCATGCTGCTGATTTCGCTGGGACCTGAAAAGTCGGCCGAGATATTTAAACACTTAAAGGAAGACGAAATAGAGCAGCTTACACTGGAAATAGCCAATATACGTGCGGTTACTCCTGACGAAAAGGAAAGGATTCTGGATGAGTTTTACCAGATATGCCTTGCCCAGGAATATATTGCCGAAGGTGGTATCGGGTACGCAAAGGATATACTTGAAAAGGCATTGGGCACTCAGAAAGCTGTTGATATTATAAACAAACTCACTGTTTCCTTGCAGGTACGGCCTTTTGATTTTGTAAGAAAAACCGACCCATCCCAGCTTTTAAACTTTATTCAGGGTGAGCATCCCCAGACAATTGCGTTAATACTGGCATATTTAAAGCCGCATCAGGCTTCTGTTGTTCTTTCTGCCTTACCCCAGGACAAGCAGGCCGATGTTGCCAGAAGGGTTGCGACAATGGACAGAACCTCACCTGATGTTATAAAGGAAGTGGAACGGATACTTGAAAAGAAGCTGTCTTCACTTGTAACAGAGGATTATACGGCTGCCGGCGGTGTTCAATCCATAGTTGACATATTGAACTCTGTTGACAGGGGTACTGAAAAGTTTATTATGGAAACTCTCGAAATTGAAGATACAGATTTAGCCGAAGAAATTAAAAGACGTATGTTTGTATTTGAAGATATACTCACACTGGATGGGAGATCAATTCAGAGATTTCTCAGAGAAGTTGACAATAATCAGCTTGCAGTTGCTCTCAAGGGTGCGACCGACGATGTGCAGAAGCTTATATTTGCCAATATGTCCAAGCGCTTAAGTGAGATGATAAGAGAAGACCTTGAATTCATGGGACCTGTCAGACTGAAGGATGTTGAAGAAGCGCAGCAGAAGATTGTCAATATCATCCGTAAGTTAGAGGATGCAGGTGAGATAGTTATTTCCAGAGGCGGAGGAGATGAAATAATTGTCTAGTAATAAGATATTTAAACATAATCAGGTAAATTTAGGAATCCCATTTTTGGTGAAGTCGCCTGTGACGTATCAGCCTCCGGTTTTACGTGTAAATAATCCCGGTGTGAAGGCAGAGCCGGCACAGCAGGAAGAGCCTTCTGAAGCTGATTATCAGGCTATGGGAGAAGAAATCTTAAATAAAGCAAAGATTGAAGCCGATTACATAATAAAGGAAGCACTTCTGGAAGCCAGGGATATAATATCAAAGGCTTCGGTTGAGGTGCAGGAATTAAGGGATCAGGCTTTGCAGGAGGCCGGGGAGCAGGGTTATAACGCCGGCACTGCCCGGGCCCAGGAAGAGTATGAGGGCTTGCTCCGGGAGGCAAATGAAATAAAAGAGCAGGCGGGAATGGAATACAGGCAGGTATTGGACTCACTTGAGTCGGATGCGGTCAATACTATCATTGATATTGCAAGAAAAGTCATAAGTAAGGAACTTGAATGCAAGGAAAATATCCTGCTTTTAGTGAAGGAAGCCTTTGAAAAGTGTTCAAAGGATCATAAAGCCATGCTTAAATTGTCTGAACAGGACTTTGATTATGTTAATGAAAATAAGGAACAGCTTGCCGGCATGCTTCAAAGATCCGAAGAAGTCGAAATAAAAAAAGATCTGTCCTTAAAGGAAGGTGGTTGTGTCATAGAAACACCTTTTGGAAGCATAGACGCCGGCGCCGATACAAAATTTGAGAAAATTGTAGATGACTTTGAAGAGCTGCTGGAAGAAAAAATAAGCTAAGGTACGCATATGTGTACCTTGAACTTATTTACTAAACTTTTGTCCGGGAGGTCGCGATTATAGTGATAGACCTTAAAAAGTACCGTGATGCATTAGAGGCTAAAGATTATATTGACTATATAGGTAAAGTATCAAAGGTTGTAGGTCTTACTATAGAGGCTGATGGTCCGCAGGCCAGTATCGGTGACTTATGCCATATACATGTGTCGAAGGGCGGACCGCTTAAGGCGGAAGTAGTAGGGTTTAAGGATGAAAAGGTACTTCTCATGCCACTGGGGGAAATGACGGGAATAAGTCCGGGGTGTACAGTTACCGCAAACGGTGACATCCTGAAGGTGGCAGTTGGGGAAGAACTTATAGGAAGAGTTGTGGACGGACTTGGCAGACCTATGGATGATAAGGGCCCTGTGAACACCAAAAATTTTTACAGGACCGACAACAAGCCTCCCAATCCCATGACAAGGAAGAGAATATCCGAACCCTTGCCTTTGGGGGTCAGAGCGATAGATGGCCTTCTTACAATAGGCAAGGGCCAGAGAGTTGGGATTTTTGCAGGCAGTGGTGTAGGCAAAAGTACTCTGATGGGTATGATAGCACGTAATACCAAAGCCGATATCAATGTAATCGCTCTTATAGGAGAACGTGGAAGAGAGGTCCGCGAATTTATAGAAAGAGATTTAACAGAAGAAGGGCTGGCAAGATCGGTAGTGGTGGTTGCAACCTCCGATCAGCCTGCGCTCATAAGACTGAAAGGGGCAATGGTTGCCACAGCCATAGCCGAATATTTCAGGGACAGAGGAAAGGATGTGCTGCTCCTGATGGATTCCTTGACCAGATACGCAATGGCTCAGAGGGAAGTCGGACTTTCCATAGGAGAACCTCCTGTGTCGCGTGGGTATACGCCATCGGTATTTTCAGTTTTTCCAAAATTGCTGGAAAGAGCAGGAACTGATGAAAAAGGTTCCATTACCGGGCTGTATACCGTACTGGTTGACGGGGATGATATGACAGAGCCGGTTACAGATACCGCAAGAGGAATATTGGACGGCCACATTGTATTGTCGAGAGCCCTTGCCAATAAGAATCACTATCCTTCAATAGATGTGCTGGCCAGTGTCAGCAGGGTAATGAGTGATATTATTGATAAAGAACACAAAAAAAGTGCTTCGGATATAAAAAAGACCATGGCCATCCACAGGGATGCGGAAGATCTCATAAACATAGGGGCCTATGTAAAAGGCAGCAATGACAGGATTGACTACGCCATAGAATGTATTGATGATATAACTGCTTTTTTGCAGCAGGAGACAGACCACAAAGTGTCGTTTGAAGAAGTACATGAGAATATATTGAATCTGCTTAAGTAATCACAAGCAGTATCTGCTGTTATATTGAAGATCAGAATTGCCGGGAGGTGGGGGATTGCAGAAATTTGGTTTCAGACTTGAATCAGTGCTTAAACTCAGAACTCAAATTGAAGATAATGCAAAAAACAACCTTGCCCGTGCCGCAAGAGAGCTGGAGTTTCAGAAGGAATGCCTAGATGAACTGGAGGATATTAAAGCAGCATCTATGATTAGCCTCTCTTCGGAAGTTGATCACGGTATCCCGGTATATCAGGTGAAAAATTATAACAGCTTCTTTGCTTTGATGAAAAATAAAATTGTATCACAGAAAGAAAATGTAAATAATGCACAGAATGATGTCGATATAAATAGAGGAGCTCTTATCAAGGCAATGCAGGAACGTAAAATCATAGAGAAATTAAAAGAAAAAAAATACGAGGAGTATCTAAAAGAAGAAAATAAATCAGAACAGCTTTTAATAGATGAATTAAACAGCTACAAATTCAAAGACGGTTCAGGAGAGAAAAATGCCCGATAAAAAAAATGCCGAACTACCGGAAATTGAAGAAGGTTCAAAAAAATTGAATAAAAAGCCGGTTACTGATAAAGAAGGTTCGCAGAAGAATAGTATTCTGTTTTATGTTTTATCCATTTTGGCAGCCTTGTTACTTGTTTTTTTGATTGTGGGAAGCGCATTCTTTTTCGCCGTTAAGAACAACGTTAACGGGATTGCAGACAATATGAGAGATACTATAGAAAAGATACCGGTATTGAATTCAGCTCTTCCGGCCAAACCTGAACCTGAAGATGAAAAGAATATGACTGAGGAACAGGTAAGGCAGAAGTACACCGAGATAAGAGCTGATAAATCAGAACTTGAAAAACAGGTCAATCAACTGACCGGCCAGGTCGAAAAACTGAGCAGCCAGCTCTCAGCAAAAGACACCGATTCATCGCTTCTGCAGCAGCAGAAACAAACGGCTGAAGCAGACCAGCAGAAGCAGGCTGCCGAGTATGAAGCATTAAAGAAAGAATACGATGAAATGTCGGCCGTCATAGCTAAAGGAGATCCGAAGGCATATAAGGAATACTTTGATAAGATTGATCCGAAAGCAGCTGCCGATTTATATCAGAAAGTGCTTCAGGATCAGAAGATGAATGATGAAGTAAAGAAATACGTATCCATTTATGAAAATATGGATGCATCGGCTGTAGCCGGAGTTATGGAACAGATGGGAACAGGAAAGATGTCTTTGATAATTGAGATAATGAAGAATCTCAAAAAGGAGACAACAGCCGAAATTTTAACTGAGATGGCCCCGGACTTTGCTGCAAAGGTGACCGAAGAGCTGGCAAAGGTTTATAATGTGGGGACTTCCTCCGGCCAACAGAAATAATGTTTATCAGTTAATAGAGGTAGGGCATAGCCTGCTCCTATTATATAGAAGAAAAAATGTATTGAAAGGAGGTGAAAAAATGATTACATACAATAATGCACCAAAGCTCATGGTTTCTCAGGGCAATGAAAATTCACTGGTGAACCTGAAGGCAAAAACTTCCCAGGGTTCTACAGCGTCAGATTTCAAATCGGTATTTGAGAAGACATTGAATAATACATCCAACCCTTCAAAGAATACATCAAATAACCTGAATACAAATAATGACGGACAGGCTTCCGGGAATGCCGAGGTGAAGCCGAAGTACAATACTTTCAGGGATGTGCAGGCTGAAAGAGAAGCTGTTTCAAATCAGTCAAATATTCGGAAAGTGTCAGGCGGAGTGCAGCCGGAAGAACTCAGCACAGTATCCGGCAGCATGGCAAAAGAGGATAAATATGATGATCAAATCGTATTGCTGGCTCAAATGTTTGGAATATCACCCGGCGAATTGATGAAGCTGGCAAATCAGCTTGGTTTCTCTGCCGAAGACCTTAGGGATGTGAAGAAGCTTGCTCTTTTTGTACAAAAACTAGGGGATCTGCTGGAACTTAACGATTCTCAAAAAGAGATATTGCTGAAAATGGCGGAGGAGGCAAACAGGCAGGCAGGAGCGGTTGAAAAAACAGCAGATGCCGGCACAGCAGAATCAGCTGTTAAAACTGCGGCTTCTGACAATGGTACGGGTCTTGATGCAGATAAGCTGGCCAAACTGTCGTCTGACTTAAAAGCTAAGCTTGACGCTATGATCAGAGAGGGAAAAACCGATTCTGAATCAATCAGCTCGGAGATTTCAAAAATCATCGCTCTGATGAAAGCACAGGCACAGAACAGGGTCAATGTGAGCAGTGTTTCGGACAACCCTTCGGAAATTTCCTTAAAACCGGAAAATACTGCTGAAAGCATGGGTGTTAAACCCGAAATAAAGCAGGAGGCCAAGGCTGACAAAGCTGAAGAAAATGAGACTGTAAAAGCAGAAGCGGCTTCCGATAAAGCAGTTTCACAGGCTGATACCAAATCTGCGGGAGTCCAGGTCAACGTATCCAACGAACAGGATCAGCAGCAGAATGTACAGATATTTGGGGATGTCAGGGTCAATATGGCCAATACACAGGATACCGCATCAAAGTCCGATTTTACAATGCCGCAGCCGGTCAGAACTGCCGAAGTTATGAATCAGGTGGTTGAGAATGCAAAAGTCGTACTGGGCCAGGATAAGTCTGAAATGGTTATCCAGCTGAAACCTGACCATTTGGGCAAGCTCGAATTAAAGGTTGTTACAGAACAGGGTATCGTTGCTGCAAAATTTATTGCTGAAAACCAGAAGGTTAAGGAAATAATTGAAACCAACATGCAGCTGCTCAAGGATTCACTTGAGAAACAGGGTATTTCAGTTCACTCTGTGAGCGTTCAGGTGGGCCAGGATAAAAAAGGCGATTATCAACAGCAGAATGCCTTTGCGGGCAAAAGCAGCGGTTCGGCAGATAGGGTCAAGTATGGAGAGGTCGGACAGGAAGGTATAAAAGTGACCGGAAATATTCTGGAAACTTTACCCGAAAGACTTGCTCAATATTCATACGAAACCAACACAATTAATCTGACGGCTTAGAGGAAAGGAGGTTTGGAATGGCAACAGGCAATGTATCAAATAATCCGACAATAGATCAGATTATTCAAAGTACTCAGAGCAAGAAGGAAACAAGAAAAACCGGAGGAGAGCTTGGAAAGGATGACTTTCTGAACTTGCTGGTAACACAGCTCAGATATCAGGATCCCTTGGAACCTACAAACGACAAGGAATTTATTGCACAGATGGCACAGTTCAGTTCTCTTGAACAAATGCAGAACATGAACGGGGTTTTGACAAAATCCCAGGCTTTCAATATGATAGGCAAGGATGTAACCGCTAATGTTACCGATCCAAAGACCTATGAGGTCAAAACCGTTACAGGTAACGTTACCACAGTTAAAATGAGGGACGGAAAGGCATTCCTGCTTATAAACAATCAGGAGGTCGAAGCAGATAAGGTGGTTGAAGTAAATGACAGCATTTACAATACCTACAGCAACCTGGCAGAGTATACAAACCTGATAGGCTTCAGAGTCAAAGGTGCTGTTTATGATTCTTCCAATGGCAATCTGATCAACCTGAGCGGTGATGTAAAAGAGATCCAGAAAGGCATTAATGAAGATTATGCGGTGATGGATGGTGTTGATGTGGAAATAGCCGAAGTAACCGATGCTAAATCAACAAGCCCCGCTTATACCAAGGACTATCTGGAACAGAATCTGGGCAAGGAAGTAAAAATAACCATCAAGGATTCCGAAACCGGCAGTAAGGTTCCCGTAACAGCGACATTGAAGAGCTTCAACATTGATGAGAGGACAGGAAAGATTACAGCAGTTCTTGACAATTTGTATGTTTCAGTGTACAGCGTATCAAATATCAAGAAACAGGAGGCCCAAACCGGAGAACAGGAGACACCGGCAGAAGGCAGTACAACCGGCAATTGAAGGAAGGTGAGTTATGGTGATTAACAATAATTTTCCAAACAGGATAATTAATTCGCCTTTAACACCCGGCAGGATTCAGACAAACGGTGTAAAAAATAACAATACCGCTAATGTTAACGGAGTTGGTTTTGAAAATATCCTGCAGCAGGCAATAGACAAGACTGCGGCAGTAAAGTTTTCAAAACATGCTGAGATGAGAATGCAGGCCAGAAATATTGATCTGACACAGACTCAAAAGGACAAGATAAACAATGCAGTCTCCATGGCTCAGCAAAAAGGCGTAAAAGATTCATTGGTGATACTGGACAATATGGCTTTTGTGGTTAATGTACCCAGTAAAACTGTCATTACCGCAGTAAACAACAATGAATTGAAGGAAAATGTTTTTACAAATATCGACGGTGCAATTTTTGCATAACAAACAATCAGCTGGACCTTTAGGGGAAGCTGAACAGGGTTCCCGAATGACGGACGGAACCCGGGATAACCTAAAATAGGGGGTCACTTAATTATGATGAGATCAATGTTTTCTGGTGTGTCAGGACTAAGGGCACACCAGACAAGAATGGACGTTATTGGTAATAACGTTGCCAACGTAAACACAGTTGGCTTTAAGTCAGGGAGAGTAACTTTTCAGGAAGTGTTCAACCAGACTTTAAGAGGTGCGGGCGCACCTGACGCGGCACTGGGCAGAGGGGGTACCAACCCTATGCAGATTGGTCTGGGTACAGGTGTCGGAGCTATAGACACAATGATGACAAGAGGCAGCTCGCAGAGAACCGACAATCCAACCGACCTGTCAATTGAAGGAGAAGGCTTCTTCATTGTAAAAGGTTCAAATGCCGACACCTTCAAGTTTACAAGAGCGGGTAACTTCGGCCTTGATAAGCTGGGCAACCTTGTGTCGGGCAGCGGTATGAATGTGTATGGATGGCAGGAGTATGACCCTGCTACCAAAAAGTATAATACTGAAGGTGAGATACAGCCCATTAATTTGTACAATGATGAATTCATTGGAAACAAGAGGGTAATTCCTCCGGTAGCAACCGGAACCGCAGTATTCTCCGGAAATTTGAATTCTTCAATGGCTAAAGTGACAACTGGTGACATTCCTGCCGATCCTCAGCCCTCGGATGCACAATTCTCTACTCCTTTTACTGCGTATGACAGTTTGGGAAATGCCCATGAATTTGCAATATGTTATTGGAATACATCCGATACAGCAAATACATGGGAATATCGAGTGCTTGTAAAGGGTATAAATGAAACTACCGGTAAAGTGGAGTATTCACCTGTCGGTGGAGGAGATAGCGGGACACTTGAGTTTGATGAACTTGGTAGGTTAACTACAACTGCGGAGGAGATAGCGGATATAGAGTTCGAATATCCTGGAGCCGCTCCGCTTATTATAAAACCCAACTTCTCCAATGTAACCATGTTTTCGGCAGACTGTTCGGTTAAACCTACCAATATCGATGGGTACACCACCGGTAATCTGGTTACCTTCAACATAGGCTCCGACGGAATACTGACAGGTATATACAGCAACGGACAGCAGCAGCCTCTGGGAATGGTGGCACTGGCCAGCTTCTCAAACCCCGCGGGTTTGCAGAAGGTTGGGGATAACCTGTTTATCCCGACTACCAACTCAGGTGACTTTACAAAGGGACTTCAGGCAGGTTCGGAGGGTGTGGGCTCACTGAGTCCGGGAACGCTTGAAATGTCCAATGTGGACCTTTCAAGAGAGTTTACCGACATGATCATTACGCAGAGGGGGTTCCAGGCAAACAGCAGAATCATAACAACCTCTGATGAAATGCTCCAGGAACTGGTTAACTTAAAGAGGTAAATTAAGTAGTATTACAGCCATGGATCCCGGGTAAGACCTTGGGTCCATGGTAGTAGTAAAATAATGTTTTTAGTCTTATTTTGTGGGTTTTAAGGAATTTATCTATTGTCTTTTTGGAGTAAAAATATTATGATTAGATTAACTAAGCTAAACAGGTCCTCCTTTGTGTTGAACTGTGAATTGATTGAAACTGTAGAAAGTACACCGGATACTATTATTTCCACAATAAACGGTAAAAAATATGTTGTTGTTGAAAGTGTTGATGAAGTAATTGACAAGGTGATGCAATACAAAGGAAATATTATCAAAATAAAAGAAATTTCGACTTGATTTTTATTTTAATTATTTTGTTTAGGACGTTAATAAATATTGCTAATGTATTATAGCTAAAACGTTAAGGGGGAAAAAATCTTGGAAGGAAAAAGCAGTTATTTTATTTTACTGGTTATTGTTGCATTTCTTTCAATATCGCTTGCTTTCCTTGCAATAGGATATTTCTTTTTCGACAGCCATGGCTCGACTCCGGAAAAAGAGATAGTTATGGTGAAAGAAACCATTCCAACCGATGGTGAACTTGCAAATAAGGTAATTTTTGAAAAAACCAACTTTAATCTTAAGAAAACAAATGACAAACAGGTTGCTGTAATCGTTTTAAGTGCATGCATGAAGCATTACAAAAAAGTAGATGGAATGAAATCCGAGGAAGAAATAGCTGCAAAGATAGATTTTTATAACAAGGAGATAAACTCTGCCATAGGTACATACTTCCAGGGTCTGACACTTGATGATGTCAGTCAGGCGGATGCCAAACAAAAAGCTTCCGAAGATCTGAAAAAGATAATAAATGATATTTTGATCAATAACGATAAAAAGGCTAGTCCTCTTGTTTACTCCATAGTTTTTGATTACTGGTTTTATCAATAGGAGGTGAGCTGATTGGGAGATATACTATCTCAAAATGAGATTGATGAACTGTTGAAAGCGCTTACCACAGGTGATATAGACGTACAGCAGATTCAAACCACCAAAACTGAAAAGAAAGTAAAATTACATGACTTTAAGAAGCCACCGAAGTTTGCCAATGACCATAAGAGAACTTTACAGTTTATAAACGAAAATTACG
>JAFABO010000143.1 GCA_023426005.1 Bacillota bacterium
CATCACCAAAATAATCTTTAATAATTTCGGGCATATACTGAAGGGTAACTGCAATATCTTTAATACCATACTTTTTCAGTAGTTCAATAATATGTTCCATCACTGGCTTGTTAGCAATTGGTACCATTGGCTTGGGGCGGTTACAGGTCAGCGGCCTTAGCCGGGACCCTTCTCCGCCTGCCATAATCACAGCTTTCATCAGATCCATCCTTTCACATTTTTGTTTGTTGTAAATAACTGTACGGCGAAAATAAAGTGCATTTGATGAAACCCAGGAATCAACTGTTTTTAGAAAGTTGCTCCTAACCTGATTTATTTTATTATTTTTACCTTATCAAAAAAAACTATTCGAAATGACTTTACTGGAATATATGGAAAAATAATTAACCGGATATGAAAAAAGCTGCAAGTATTAGTCCCTTTTCGGAAAATCCTGCGGGTTAAATTCCCCTGTGACAAAGTAGGAAGCCTGGGATCTGACCAGAAGCTGCTGCTGCTCATTGTATATTTCCCCTGCAGCCCTCATAATGGTCCTGCCGTTACTGATAACCTGCCCTACGGCCGTTATGGTACTTCCTTCGGGTGTATTCCTGATATAGCTGACATTCATATCAATTGTCACAACCCTTTTCCCATGGGTAATGCATGCAACTCCCATAGCAATATCTGAAACTGATGCAAGGGTACCTCCGTGTACAAAACCATACAAATTGCAATGTTTATCAATTATTTCGGCTGTAAGGATAATTTTCCCCTCATACAGCTCTGCTATTTTGAGTCCCAGAAAATTTTCAAGTATTGGGGCATTATAGGTTTCTTTCAAGTAATTTTCAAGCCATAACAGATTGGCGCTAATATTATTGTTCATAAAATGTCCTCCGCAAATACTAAAAAGCACTGGATTTCTCCAATGCCTTTTTCATTTTCAATTAAACTGATCAATCCAGCTTTAATACGCTCATAAATGCCTCCTGCGGCACTTCAACAGAACCTACCTGGCGCATGCGTTTCTTACCTTCCTTCTGTTTTTCAAGCAGCTTTCTCTTTCTGGAGATATCACCGCCGTAACATTTTGCCAGAACATCTTTTCTGAATGCCTTAACTGTTTCACGGGCGATGATTTTACCGCCGATACAAGCCTGAATAGGTATTTCAAACATTTGTCTGGGAATTGATTCCTTCAGCTTTTCAGTCATTCTCCTGCCCCTGGATACCGATTTTTCCCTGTGTACAATGAACGATAGTGCATCCACGATTTCACCGTTCAGCATTATGTCCAGCTTGACAAGGTCTGATTCTCTGTAGCCGATAAGTTCGTAATCAAAGGAAGCATACCCCTTTGTTCTGGACTTTAAAGCGTCAAAAAAGTCATAAATTATCTCATTCAAGGGCATTTCATAGGTCAGCATGACTCTGCTGTCATCAATATAGGACATATCCTTGTAAACCCCTCTTCTCTCCTGGGAAAGTTCCATTATATTGCCGACATATTCGGTGGGCACCATAATAGTAGCTTTTACAACGGGCTCTTCCATCATGTCGATTTCGGTGACAGGAGGAAGATTTGTAGGGTTATCTATGGTGATCATATCGCCGTTTGTTGTCATAACCTTGTATATGACACTTGGAGCGGTGGTAACCAGGTCAAAATTGTACTCTCTTTCAAGTCTCTCCTGAATGATTTCCATGTGGAGAAGTCCCAGGAAACCGCACCTGAATCCAAAGCCAAGGGCAACCGAGGATTCCGGTTCAAAAGTAAGTGCTGCATCATTGAGCTGAAGCTTGTCTAAAGCATCTCTCAGATCGCCGTATTTGGAGCCGTCTGCCGGATAAATTCCGCAGAATACCATGGAATTAACCTTTTTATATCCGGGCAGCGGTTCTTTTGCAGGCTTGTCAACAAGTGTGATAGTGTCACCGACTCTGGTATCCCGCACATTTTTTATACTTGCGGCAATATATCCCACATCCCCGGCTTTAAGTTCATCGGCAGGAGAAAGTCCTCCCGGTTTCAGGTTGCCCAATTCTGTAATTACAAACTCTTTCTTTGTATACATCATGCGGATGGTATCGCCGTTTTTAACGGTACCTTCCTTAACTCTCATATATACTATTACTCCCTTGTAGCTGTCATAAAAGGAGTCAAATATCAATGCTCTGAGAGGAGCATCTTCATCCCCTTGCGGACATGGAATCATATGGACAACCTTTTCCAGTACATCTTCTATATTAATACCGTTCTTGGCGGAAATCATCGGGGCTTCGGAAGCATCCAGACCAATAACGTCCTCAATTTCTTTTTTGACTACATCCGGCTGAGCACTTGGAAGGTCTATTTTGTTTATCACAGGCATTATTTCCAGATTGTGTTCAAGAGCAAGGTACACATTGGCAAGAGTCTGCGCCTCTATGCCCTGAGCCGCATCGACTACAAGGATAGCTCCCTCACATGCGGCAAGGCTTCTGGAAACCTCATAATTAAAGTCAACATGGCCCGGAGTGTCTATAAAATTGTATATATACTCATGTCCGTCCGAAGCCTGATATACCATACGCACGGCCTGCGCCTTTATTGTAATGCCCCTCTCCCGTTCAAGCTCCATATTGTCAAGAACCTGCTCCTGCATTTCTCTGGATGTGAGCACACCGGTCTTCTCCAGCAGCCTGTCTGCAAGAGTCGATTTACCATGGTCTATATGAGCAATAATGCAAAAATTTCTTATATATTTTTGTCTTTCACTTGACATTCCTTATCCTCCACAGCTCGTTTCAAATATTTGTACATAGTTACCCTCTATTGACAATGTATAGCACGCCTCGCGCCGGCTATTTTGCCACTTTTCTTTGTCGTCGTCCTTGCCTTGCGTCAGCAAGGCTGCGTCCATCCTCCTCGAAAATTGCCAAAATATTTCAGCGCGAGGTCGGTGATTTTTGAGTGAGATAATTTGGCTTGCGGCAAGGCAAAGGCGTGCAGTAAGGCTTTGTGCCTTGCAAGCGGCTTCAACGCAGCCGCAGGGCAAATTAACCACTCAAAAACGTATTGTACATTGTCAATAGAGGGTATCATACCATAATAAAAATAATACATCAATAGTTAATACAATGTTTTACATGACATACTATTATAAAAAAGCCTCATGGCGAGGCGGCATACAAATTTTATTACACCATAATTAACATTAAATATATGCCCTTTAGCCCTATAGCTTTAAGATACATACTATTACAACTTATTACTTTTCTAATTACAAACTCCATAAAGTATTTGCATTTTGATATTATATCAATCGTTTTTAACTAAAGCTATCTAATTCTAATATGCAGTACACGTTAATTAATTATTTAATGTTTAAAATGGTTAGTTTAAAACTTTATTTACTCCCGGCACCATGTCTCTATTTGGTTATTATTATGCTATGACCACATTTTGTACAATCATAAAGGGCATATGTTGGCGTGCTAATAATTAATACATATGAATGACCTGTTGCAGGAGTTGTATGACTTGTAACAACTTCCCAGCAGTATATACACCTACCTACCTTTAAGCCAGACTCAGTACAGGTCGGCTCTTTGACAGTCTCATATGAGCCATTAAAGGCATGTGAACAGGCTGCATAGGTTGAAACTACATTACCAATTGATAAAATGCAAACAATTAGAAAGATTAAACCCTTTTTTAAAATCTTTTTCTTCATTATTCAGAGGACCCCTTTCAATTATTATTTATTCTACCTGTTGTTTTATATTAACATTTTTACTTTATTTTGTAAACAATATGGGATGTGGGCTATATGCTAACGCTCTTTTGCTTAATCACCATTATATAATACATTTGGGCAGGTATATACAGTCACTCTTATCTGTGATACAGTTGTGATGTATCGGGGTGATGAATATGGACCATGTACTTGTCGATATCTGTAAGGAATTCCTAGAACTCATCGAAACCCTTAAACGTACTGGAAAAATCACTCAAGACGAATATGATGATATGGCAAAATTAAAGATTGAATTCTTATCACGTCATTCATTGTAAAAACGCAAATCCATTCAGGGAATTTACCTGGGTGGTTATTTTTTGAACTTTATTAGCCTTTGAGAGATAAAGCAAATAGATCTCACCCTTTCTAATTTTCGGAATAATAAGAAGGACTACCCATTACAAGTAATCCTGTTTCTACAATATAAGTAAATAATTAATCTTGTTTTTTTCTTGTTAATTCTCATGTACTAAGTACCATTGATAACAATAACCTGAGATAGTCTTACCATTAGTCCCTATTCCCTTGACATATGCCCACTCACCAGATGATTTGCCATCATCATCCTCCCAAGTCACATCAGTTCCATTTGCAAACTGACCTATTACTGAATAATTTGTTCCCGGACCACTACGTACATTCAAATTAGATCCGTCAGTAGTTACTGTTAAAACCCATGTCTGAGCATCAACTTGACTCAAAGTTAAAGGATTACCTATTAAATAAGTAGTCCTTTAATGGTAATGGTATTCAATTATAGAGAAAAGAGCAATTGGAATTATCCAAGGTGTCCTTCTAAATTTTCAAAAACTCTTTTTATCCAAAGCAATGTTAACCATTATAAGGCCACAAAGTCAAGTATTGTACTGAAACCCATCCAGCTTTACCTGTCGATGTTATCCCCAACACCCACATGCCGTCGTCAGTTTCATAGTCAGCTGTGATATAATCCCGGTTCCCAAAGTAAAGCAACCCGACTATTGTTGATGTAGTAGTTGGTTCTGCTCTCACTCTTACGCCGTCTGTTACAACATAAAATGTTGTTCTTTCAATTTTATGATATGGGACTGAAGTCAAAGTACTTTGTACAATACTGGTATTATCCAATCCTGCCGCAAATACAACTCCTTGTCCCAGTATCAAGGATAGACTTACAATACCCGCAATTAAAGTTTTAAATACTTTCCTTTTCAACATTTTAATTCCCTCCATTTTTGTTATTTATAAATACTTTACCATATAATGTAATTATTGTAAATTATATGGTAAAATACTAATTAACCTTTTAAATAAATAGACTTAATAAAACTTGTGTACTTGTCTGAAATGTCTAATTCATATTCTTCAATAAAAACCTTATTTAGGCCATTACCTGATAATCCTGAGTTTTCGTATATAAAATTCAACATTCACTCCATAACTCATTTTGCGAAGTAATTTGTGCAACAAAAAACCGCATTTCATTTAACTGAATATGCGGTAAAAATTGTCTAATGCTTATATATATTAATTGTATTTTACACTAGATTGACCTCTCTAAATATTTAATTGCTCCATCACAAAAGGCATCATAACGACTCTTATTAGCTGAATCATCATCTTCTTTCCAAATATCAAATATGTATTCTTTTTTTAAATAAAGTATTTCACAAAAATCTCTAGCACTAAGTGTACTGTTCTCTAAAATATCTGTATAATTCATTATACGTTGATCTAAAATTTTATTCCATTTATCTTTGGAATTTATACTACTTATATGATA
>JAFABO010000181.1 GCA_023426005.1 Bacillota bacterium
TCATATTAACAGGTAATATGTGGAAAGTCATGGTTGATTTATCCTGGCCTGCAGTAGTTGCCATGGTGTTGTATGGAATGAATTCCATGCTGGATGTTTTTTTTGTAGGAAGATATGTGGGTGAAACCGCATTGGCAGGGGTGTCGGTTGCCTATCCGCTGTCTCAGATCAGCGTGGGCTTTGGATCCCTGCTGGGAACTGGTGCGGGAGCCGTACTGAGCATTGCGCTGGGAGCCAGGGATATGAATACCCAGAAAAAGCTCCTGGGCAATCTCAACCTGCTCTCCCTTGCAGTGACGGTAGTGTACATCGTATTAGGACTGCTCTTCTCAAGCCAAATGCTGCAAATAATGGGTGCCAGCGGGCAGGAACTTATATTGGGCGACAGCTATTTCAGGATTACCATTCTAGGTTCTTTCTTCTGGATATATGGACTTGCCGGGAATATGATCGTAAGGGCCGAAGGCCGTATGAAAATGGCAGCTGTCATGATGGGAGCGGGGCTTCTTGTGGATGTGGCCGCCAAGTATCTGCTGGTTGTCATATTCCCTCTGGGTGTGGAAGGAGCGGCTTGGGCATCCAACATAGGAATGCTGGCTTATACGGTCATCGGCTGGTTTTATTTTGGCAGGGGGCATGCATCCTTCCGGTCAAAATTAGTATCCGTACGCTGGGATAAGGAGATAGGAACCTCTATTCTGAGGCTGGGTATGTCGGCCTTTATTATGAGTGTAATGAGCCTGGTCCAATCGGTATTTGTATTTAACGCATTGGCTAAATACGGAACAACGGCGGATATTGCTTTTTACGGAGTTGTATACCGGGTGTTCACTTTTCTGCTGACGCCCATATTTGGCTTGATGCGTGCACTTCAGCCGGCTATTGGCATCAACTATGGCGCAAAGCAGTATGAACGGGTCATCGGAGCCTATAAGCTATTTGCGGTTGCAGCCCTGGTGCTGACACTTCCGTTCTGGCTGCTGTCCATGGCAGCACCCGGGCTGGTTCTTGGTGTGATGATGAAGGTTCAGGATTTTACTGGAACCCAGTTGATGAGCTTCCGTATTTATATGGCAATTCTTCCTCTCCTGTCATTTATTTTTATGGCAATGACGCTATTCCCTTCAATAGACAAAGGGAAGCCTGCGGCGCTGATAGGCATAGCGAGACAGCTTGTTTTCTATGTGCCTGTCATGCTGCTGGTGCCCGTTTGGCTGGGTGTTCCGGGTATTTACTACGGATCCTTTGCCATTGATGCGGTTATAGTAATCTGGACAATGCTCATGGTGAAAAAGGAATTTCATTCTCTGCGGCAACGCAATGCGTGATCGGGCTCCTGTATTCAATGCCGGACGAAGGCTGTCTTTTTTGAGACAGCTTTTCTTCATTTAAAGTGGGACTTCAAAAGCGTATTGTAACAGAATGGCTTCCAACCTCAGGGTATGAATATGCCGATGCGCCTAATATCGAAGTATTCTGAGGGCAATCAGAGAGCGGAAGATTACAGGTGTGAAGCCTGGTTGCCATTATAAAGAAAGTATAATAAAAATAAAATTCTGTGTAAAAGTAAGCCTTTTATGGTATAATATAATTTCAAAACTATTGAAGGGATGAAGTTAATGGCAGAATTTTGTAAATGTGGATCCGTTATGATAAATGGGAATTGTACCAACAAAAAATGCAGCAATAAAACAGTTAAGACAGCAGCGTCTGCAAAGAACAACAAAACCGTCGGTACCAAAACAATTAAGACCGATGCAGTTGAAAAAACTGCGGCAAAAGTTACCAAGGTGCCCAGAGCGTCAAAATGTATAACTTACCATATCAGCGAACTACCTATAAATGAACAACCAAAATAAAAAATGTAAAAGCTGTTAAGATACATAGTATCACTGTATTACAGCTATAAAAAGTATAAAGGCAAAAAACAACGTTAACTTTTGAGAACGTTGTTTTTTTGCCTGTTTTTATATAAACTTTTAAATGCCTCTTTTGTTCTAGATATATTTGACATGGATAAATAGGCTGACACATTCACATAATTTATTTATTAACAAATATGGCAAGAGGCGGTACAAAATGAGTGTTTTTACGGCAATGAGAAAATTATTCATATATTCGGAACCTAAAATTCATGACCTTGGATTTGAACTTTTGGAAGGCGATGATGAAGGAGCTCTTCAGCCTCCCAATCAAACTCAGGCAAATCAGAATACTCAAAATAGCGGATCTGCTAATAATGGGATGAACAAGAGAGGAAATAAAAATGCTGTAAAGCCTCTTGGAGTCAGTGAGTGGAATAAAAGCAGAAAAGGTGATGACGAAAGCCGGAGTCAGGCTCAAAATGATACTATTTCAAATGATTTGAGTTACAGTCTGAATGTGCTGAAAGAGAAATTCGGAGTACCCAAAAATGAGGATATTGTCTTCCGAAAATTCAAAATAGGTAAAAAGCTGGATTGTTTTATGATTTATGTGGAAGGGATGATTGATACGAATTCAATAAATTTATCAATGCTTCCCACACTTATGTCAAAAGATATTTTAGAAGATATGGGAAAGCAATCTCCTGTCGATTTTTTGATAGAGACCGTCATACCTGTTCACAATTTAAAGAAAGAGAGCTTATATGGTGAATGCATCAAGCAGGTATTGAGCGGAGCCAGTGTGCTGTTTGTAGAAGGCTGTACCGAATGTATTGTCATGGAAACCAGAGGATATGAAAAAAGAAGTGTTGAATCCCCCAAGACCGAAATGGTTGTAATGGGCGCACAGGAAGCTTTTACCGAAAATTTGCGCACAAACCTTACCCTTGTAAGAAGAATTCTGAAAACTCAAAAGCTTGTAACTGAATTGATTCCCGCAGGCGACGTTAACAATACAATGTGCGCGGTATTATATCTGGACGGGGTTGCAAGTCCCAGAGTAGTACAGGAAGTAATAAAACGTATAAAAAGTATAAAAACAGATTTGATCATCGGAAGCGGGATGGTGGAACAATTTATTGAAGACAGGCCACTGATGCTGTTTCCGCAAGTTCTCTCAACTGAAAGGCCTGACAGAACCGCTTCATTTATCATGGATGGGCAGGTTGTAATTATAACGGAGGGTGCTCCATTCTCAATGGCTGTTCCCGTGACGTTTTTCAGATTGCTTCACACCTCGGAGGACTCCTTTACACGCTGGCCCTTTGGAACCTTTTTAAGACTGTTGAGGCTTTTCGGGCTTTTTTGCGCAACCCTGCTTCCCGGCCTGTATGTCGCAATGGTAATGTTTCACCCTGAAATGCTTCCGACAGAACTGCTTGCCTCAATTGTTAAATCAAAGGAATTGGTTCCTTTTCCGACTCTGCTGGAAGTTCTTATAATGGAAATATCTTTTGAACTTATAAGAGAAGGGGGCATAAGGATTCCAAGTATTATCGGTCAAACTCTGGGTATAGTCGGGGCACTTATATTAGGGCAGGCTGCAGTGTCGGCCGGCCTGGTAAGCCCCATGCTTGTAATAATCGTTTCGGTCACGGCCTTGGGAAGTTTCGCTATCCCAAATTACAGCATGGGTCTGGCTATAAGAATAGAAAGATTCTTTTTTATAATTGCAGGTGCATTCTTGGGCTTTTTTGGAATAGCCTTTGTTATATTTACTTTAGGGTGCATTACCTGCAGTATGAAGTCTTTTGGTATTCCTTTCCTGACACCTGTGGCGCCTAAAACCAAGGCTAATCCGGATGTGGTTTTAAGGACACCCATATGGATGCAGGATAAACGTCCTGACCCATTTCAGACTGCCAACCGGCAAAAACAGGGAAAGAATGTAAAAGACTGGGCGCTTAAAGAAGAACCAAAACAAAAGGATGATAACAGCAATGGGGATAAATGAAGGTAAATTTGGTGTCCAGGAGGCTATATGCCTGGCTACAATTTCCATGAGCACAAAAATATTTTTTACAAGTCCTGCTTTCCTGACAAATTACGTTGGAAATGCAGGCTGGCAGATGACAATTATTTCCGCTATTATTTCAATAATAGTGTTTGGTTTTATTTATGTATTGCTGAAAAGGTTCCCTGGTAAAGATATTATTCAAATATATGATATTTCTTTCGGAAGGCTAATAGGCTTTATTTTCTCGTTTGTATTTGCAGCAGCTTTTCTGGAAACAGCAGCTATGCTTTTGCGGGAGTTTGTAGATGTTATCAAGGTATATGTATACAGAGAGACCCCGCCGGACATTCTGATATGGACAGTGGTTATTGCTGCAGTGCTCTCTTCTTTTTTAGGTCTGGAAACACTGGCCAGAATATCAAAATTAACGGCTTATATATTGCTTGCTACCTATTTTATCTTACTGCTGCTTGCAATACCCCAGTATAATCCTACGAATTTATTCCCGTTTTTTGGTTATGGTATAGATAAAACTTTAATTCATGGAATACGACGAAGTTCTGCTTATGGGGAGGTAATGATATTAACCGTATTTGCAGGTTCACTTCAAGGAACGGGATATATTAAGAAAGCAGGGTTTATATCATTAATATTTTCCTGTTTGATATTAACACTTGGTTTATTGGCTTTCAGTATGGCATATCCGTATGAAACTACCCAGGAATTAATCGCACCCGTTTATGTTTTGGCGAGAGGAATTAAGTATGGCACCTTTTTCCAAAGGTTGGATCCTATTTTTTTGTTCTTATGGATTTTTGCTTCACACATTGCTATTTCAATTCTTTTTTACTGTGCTGTCAGCTGCTATTCCAAAATATTCAGATTATCTGATTTGAGACCTCTTATTGGACCCATGGCGGTCCTCTTATATACTTTGGCAATGCTGCCCAGGGATTTTGCAAGTGTTATTGAGGGAAATGTCCATGCTATAAGGGAATATGGCTGGGTCATTTTTTATGTATTGCCGTTGATTACACTTATAGTTGCCGCAATTAGAAAAAAGAAAGGAGGTACTCAAAATGCGTAGAATCCTGGCCTTAATACTGATATTATCCGGTCTTCCCGCCTTAACAGCCTGTTATGATGCACTGGAAGTTGATGATTGGGCATATGTTTATACTATGGGAGTTGATAAGGGTATATCCAATAAACTCCGTATAACCGTTCAACTTCCGACCATGAAAAGTTCGGGGGGCGGGGTGGACGGAGGAGGACAGAGTTCCACAGAATCGGGAAACAAGGACTTTGTTGTAATTTCTCTGGACTGTCCGACCTTCTACACAGGAGTTAATATGATAAACTCTTCCCTTTCAAGAAAAATAAACTATAGTCACTCCAAATATTTTGTTGTTTCCGAGGATATTGCGAAGGAGGGTATGGGAAATCTGATGAGTGCTTTTGTACGGGACAGACAAATAAGAAGAACCATGCATATGATAGTTGTCAAGGGTAAATCCAGTGATTTCATTAAAGAAATAAATCCGGTTCTGGGCACTGCCTTGTCCAAAACTCAGGAAGGTATGATGAATATGGAAAAAGTCAACGGTTTTTTTGACGACAACGATTTAGGCAGCTTCATTGACGACATAAAGTCCCATAAGATACAGCCTGTTTCTGTGCTTGCAGCAATAAATGATTTTTCAAACTATAAAAAGGAAGGGCAGCCTACCGATGAAATTAAATCGGCCGGTGATTATTACGCAGGTGAATTGCCAAGAAGGGACGGCAATAAAACGGAATATCTGGGAACTGCCATTTTTAATGCAGGAAAAATGGTCGGTGAGTTTAATGGTGATGAAACCCGTGCCCTACTGATGATAAAAGGCGAATACGAGACAGGATCTTATGTAATTCATGATCCTTACAACTCAAAATTGCTGAATACTATTATTGTAAGTCAGCAGAAAAAACCTGATATAAAAATTGATTTTAAAAAAGAAGGAAAGCCTGACATAGGGGTTAAGGTTTTTCTTGAAGGAGAAATTCAGGCGCTTCAAAGTACGGTAAATTATGAAGGTATGGAATATAAACCCGTTTTGGAGAAAAAAGTGGAGGTCTTTTTGAAAGAACAGATCAATAAAAGCATAAGTAAAGCACTAGCACTGAATAGTGATGTATTTGGTTTTGGGGAAAAGGCAAGTATGAAGTTTTTAACAATCCAGGATTGGGAAAAATACAAATGGCTTGACAGGTTTAAGGATTCCAGTGTCAAAACGGAAGTACAATTTGTAATCCGCAGGACAGGTACACTTATAAAAACCAATCCAACAAAGGATGTTAAACGATGAAATATTTACTTCTGGTGGTTTTAATGCTTGTTTCCATACATCCGTTAAGTTACGCGGTATACAACATAAAGCACAATAAAATATATCCGGCCCTTGGATGTATTCTCCTGATTATAATATCCTTTTGTATTTCAATTTACAGAGCTTTTTTCATATAGAGTTAAAACCAGCGGCAACCTTTAGATCGTAAAGGTTGCCGCTGGTTTTACAGGGGTGGTGTCTCAGCATATACTTAATTGATAAGCCGGCATATGTAAGATATAATTAAAGAAAAAAAGGGGATTTTTATGGATTATAGAGAACGTTTTCTTGAAATATGTAATGCTTACATACATCGTGAGGGCTCCGACAAGCTGCTGGAATATCTTTTATCTAAATCAAGTGACTTTTTTACGGCACCTGCCAGTACAAGGTTCCATGGAGCCTACGAGGGCGGTCTTGTTGAACATAGCTTAAATGTTTACGACTGTCTTAGGGATTATCTGGCGAGAGAAAGGGTGCGCAGTGTTTACAGGTTGGATTATGAGGATGAAAGTATTGCTATTGCTGCGCTGCTTCATGACCTGTGCAAGATTAATTGCTACAAGGCAGGGACCAGGAATGTAAAGGACGAGAATGGGATATGGCAGAGTGTCCCTACATATGAATATGATGACAGACTGCCCTATGGGCATGGCGAAAAATCAGTCTATATTATTACCGGTTTTATGAAGCTTACACGGGAGGAAGCATTTGCAATAAGATATCATATGGGATTCTCAGGTGTTGAGGATAAGAGGAATGTAGGAGATGCCTTTGAGCAGTTTCCTCTGGCGTTTGCCTTAAACACTGCCGATATGGAGGCTACATATTTTTTGGAAGGGAAGAAGAAATAATTATAATTGAGAAAAGTATGTGGAAATAAGTATTATAAATAATAATATATTGAAAAAAAAGATTTTTTAGCATAAAATAAAGAAATGCAAAGATAAAAGCTCATATAAACAGACGATTTTTCCGGGAACATAATACAATATGTTCTCGGATTATCAATTTTTACACAATTAAGTTTTTCTTGATTGAATATTTAAAGAGTTAATTAATAATAATCAATATATAAGATTTTTATTAAGCTATAAGCTCAGCACATTAAATATACTTAAAAATAGAAAAGAACAGGAAGTATGCTTTTGTGAAAATCAATCAAATAACAACAGAATTAAATAATAAAAGAGAAAGGCTTTTGGAAAAAACTAAAAACTACCTGTTAAATTATAAGCTTCCGGGCAAGCTGGTCAAACTTCATACAAAGCCAAAGCTTGCTGAAGGAGTGGGAAAAATAGGGTTGATACTGCATCTGTATAGATTTTTTCTATTTTATCCGCTGGCGATAATTTACATGGAAATAGTATTCAAAATATCTGTATTTGAAACCCTGTTTAACTCCGGCCTATTCTATATGCTGTTATTTTCAACCTCTGCCGGACTTTTACTCTACATATTATCGACATTTTTCAAACGCAGGGTAAACAGAATAATATCCATTATAATTACAGTTTCCATTACATTGATATACCTTGTACAGGTGGTATATTATCAGGTTTTTACCACTTTCTTTGCATTGTTTTCGATAAATGGCGCCGGACAGGTTTTACAGTTCTGGAGAGAAATACTCAATGCAATGGGCAAGAATATTATTCCAATACTATTTCTGCTGGTTCCTCTGATATTTATCAGTGTGTTCGGCAACAAACTCATTCCGGCAGATAAAACTGCCTGGAGTATCAGAGGGATAATTGTATCCACCGCACTATTTATTCAAATAATTGCTACACTGGTCGTTTACAGTGCAAATAACGGAGAGCTCAATACCAGGTTTCTTTATTCTGAAGCCATAATACCCGATTTATCTGTTAACAGATTTGGTATGCTTACCACTACAAGACTTGATGTGAAGCACCTGATTTTTGGGTTTCAATCTGCAGAGGACGGGTTACCGGAAGATGATGATTTTGAAGCTGCAGATAAAACGAATTCTTCAGGAACAGATGAAACGGCTCTTTCCACGAATAATCAGGTAGGTAATCCCTCAACGGACAGTTGGGCGGACAAGGATCAAAATACGGAGCAAAACACTAGGCAAAATACAGTGCAGGCAAATCCGCAGAAAGCAGAGAATGCTTACAATATAATGGATATTGATTTTGACGGACTCATAGCCGGTGAGACCGATCCGGAAATACAGGCGATGCACAGGTATTTCAAAAAAGTAGAGCCGACCAGGAAGAATGAATATACCGGCATGTACAAGGGAAAGAACCTTATATTTATAACAGCTGAAGGATTTTCACCCTATGCAGTCAATGAGGAGCTGACGCCTACATTATATAAAATGCAGCAGGAGGGCTTCCGATTTACGGATTTTTATACACCTATATGGGGAGTGAGCACCTCCGACGGGGAATATGTTGCATGCAATTCACTCGTGCCCAAATCGGGTGTCTGGAGTTTCTATGTGTCGGGCAGAAACTTTATGCCCTTCTGTATGGGGAATCAGCTTAAAAAACTGGGATACGGCACTAAAGCTTACCATGATCACACATATACTTACTACCACAGGGATGTATCACATCCCAATATGGGCTATGACTTTAAAGCTGTAGGACATGGACTTGACGTAAAAAAAACCTGGCCCGAATCGGATGTGGAAATGATAGAGAAGACCACCGGCGAGTATCTGGGTGAAGCCCCATTTCATACCTATTATATGACTGTCAGCGGTCATCTCCAGTATAACTTCGGAGGAAATGCCATGGCCAGCAAAAACAAAGCGCTTGTCAAAGATCTTTCCTATTCGGAGCATGTGAAGGCATACCTGGCCTGCCAGATTGAATTGGACCGGGCTATGGGAGAATTGATTTCAAGGCTTGAAGAGGCCGGGGTGGCTGAGGATACACTCATAGCTATCAGCCCGGATCATTATCCCTACGGCCTTACCCTGGATGAAATAGGAGAACTGGCGGGACACAAGGTCGAAGAAAATTTCGAGCTTTACAAGGGTATATTTCTGTTGTGGTCAAAGGGCATGACTCCTGTTCAAATTGACAAACCCTGCTCCAGCATGGATATACTGCCTACATTGTCAAATCTGATGGGTGTCGAGTATGATTCGAGGCTGCTCATGGGCAGGGACATCCTGTCGGATGCTCCGCCGCTGGTTATCTTCTCTAATTGGAGCTGGCTGACAGATAAGGCCAGGTATAATTCCAAGCTGAGAAAGTTGATTCCGGCTGATGAAGAGTCTGAGGCCACAATAACTAAAGAATATAAAACCGCAATAGCAAAGCAGGTTAACGGCAAATTTACCTATTCAACAAAAATTCTGGACAAAAACTATTATGCAGAAATCTTTAAAGAAAGATAAATGCAGTTCCCGTAAAGCTGGTAAAATAGGTGTTGTACAGATAAAATCAGCTTGACAAACCGGGCTCTTTGATGCTATATTTTTTACAGGTAGAGACGAGAAGAGCTTAGATGAGATTAGACGAGATGAGGCAAGGGTGAAGTTTATCCGCAATGCGGCATATAAAAATGCTGTTTGTTAATTAGGCATTATTATTTCAATTTTAATTAAACTGCCTAAGTTGACATTATTTTGAAAATTACTTCAAACCTCTACTAATATTTATTTGTGGAGGTTTTTATATGGAAACAGCTCAGAAGAGAGTGGTTGTAAAGGAAAAGAAAGCAGGCCTTTCAATTTCAGACATTATTCTGGTAGGCGTATTGCTTGCAGTAGGTGCAGTTCTTAAATTCTTTGTAGGTTCATTATTTTCAGCCGGTATGAAACCAAATTTTATTATTGCCATGTATTGTCTTGCAATTCTGCTGATCAAACCGAGATTTCTTGAAGCGATTGTAATAGGTATTATAGCAGGTGCCATCTGCCAGGTATTCCCCGGAACTCCCTACATCAATCTGATCAGTGAGCCTGTGGGTGCGATTGTAATGGCCATACTGGTATACCTGCCGCTTCAGATCGGAAAATTTTCACTCAAACCGATAGTTGGTACATTTTTCAGCACTCTGGCAAGCGGTATGGCTTTTATAGGAATTCTTTATGCGGCATTTTATACGGGTGCTAATGTAAAGACCATGCCAATCGGTGTATTTCTTGTAATAGTTCTGGGAACTGCTGTTGTAAATTCAATAATTGTGCAGGTACTTTATATACCATTAAAACTGGCATTGGGACGTGGCAGGGATGATTAATACACGGCAGTTTGATCATTCATTGCTCCGGCTCAACGGAAATGGAGATAGGAATGATTGAATTCAAAAATTTTTCGTTTAAATATAAAAACGGAGAAAAAAACGCATTAAGCGGGATTAATCTTAAAATAGACAAGGGTGATTTCGTAGGGGTGATAGGGAATAGCGGAGCAGGTAAATCAACTTTTACCTATGCCGTCAACGGGGTTATTCCCCATCATTTCGAAGGAGATTTTTTCGGTGAAGTTATTGTAAAAGGAATTGATACTGTCGAATCCTCTCCTTCAGAGCTTGCTTTAAGCGTGGGCAGCGTTTTTCAGGACATTGACGGCCAGATGGTCTCCTCGGTTGTTGAAGATGAACTCCTGTTCGGGCTTGAAAATTTCGGTGTGCCCCATGAGGAAATTGAGGCAAGGATCACAGATATATTGAAAATGGTGGGAATTGAGGATTTGAGGTATAGAAATATCAGTACTTTAAGCGGAGGACAAAAACAAAAGGTGGCTATATGTGCCGTTGTTTCACTGATGCCTGATATACTTGTTCTGGACGAGCCAACGGCAGAGCTGGACCCCCAAAGCAGCTACCAGATTTTCAGTATGCTCAGGATGCTCAACGAAAAGATGGGAATTACCATCATAGTTGTTGAGCAGAAGATAATGCTTTTAAGTGAGTTTTCAAAGCGTCTGCTGATATTCAATGAAGGAGGTATCTACCTTGACGGTTCCCCGCAGGAGGTTTTGAAAGATACTGCCGGACTGCAGGAGATCGGAGTTAACTGCCCAAGGGTTGCATCCCTTGCCAATGCTTTAATAGAAAGGAAGCTTTATGAGGGTGAGGTCCCAGTTAATGTAGAGGATGCCGAGGTAATGGTCAGAAACATAATAAAATGACGGAGGTTAAGATTGATAGAATTTAGCAATGTCTGCTTTGCTTATGATAAAAAGAATATACTTGAGAACATAAATTTTACTATAAACGATGGAGAGTTTATTGCCATAGTGGGGCGCAACGGTGCCGGAAAAACCACCTTGATGAAACTTTTCAACGGTCTTCTGAAACCTGCTTCAGGTACTGTAACGGTTGAGGGGCTGGATACCAGGATTGCCAGGACCAGTGAACTGGCTGCCCATGTGGGATTTCTTTTTCAGAACCCTGACAGGCAGATTTGCCAGAATACGGTAAAGGCTGAAATAGAGTTCGGATTAAAATGTATTCTCACCGACAGGGATGAGATTGAAAAAAGATGCCTGGCCACAATGGAAAGCTTTGGTTTCGAAGGGGATAAGGATCCCTTTTCCCTGAGCAGGGGAGAGAGGCAAAAGGTAGCACTTGCTTCAGTTCTGGCGCTTTCACCCAAAATTATGGTCCTGGATGAACCGACCACCGGATTGGACTACAAGGAATGCATGCAGATCATGGAAGTGATTAAAGAGTTGAATAGCGGAGGAACAACTGTGATAATGGTTTGTCACGACATGGAACTGGTAACCGATTTTGCACAGCGGGTTCTGGTTATAGGTGACGGCCGAGTGCTGGCTGACGATAAATGTAAAAACGTAATGTCGAACGATCCCGTTCTCAGGAGAACATCCCTTGCCCCACCGCAGATAGCCCAGCTGGCCATAAGGCTCGGCCAAGCATTTAACGGAATACTGACAGTTGATGAAATGGCAGAAAGAATTGAGGATAGGGCCAATTAACCTCCTTTATTCGCCATATAGCGATAAAGGATAATTATTTACATAACATTTTGTGGCCGCGCTATGTGGCTTATGGAGGCTGATATGAAAGGAATGCTGGAGTACTCCCAGGGAGATACTGTTATACATAGACTGAATCCATTGACAAAAATGCTACTGGCATTCCTGCTGTGCCTGAGCAGTTTTGCCAGCAGCTATATATTGATGGCCATTGGCATCATAATCATAAATATTCTTGTTGCCGGATTGGCAGGCATAGTAAATAAAGCGTTTTCGCTCTTAAAAACCCTATTGAAAATAGGGTTGGTATTGTTTTTGCTTCAAATATTTTTTATACGGACAGGCAATGTTATACTGGGTTTACCTCTTAATCTTTATATAACCGATACCGGCTTGAATTTTTCGGTACTGCTTGTGTTAAGGCTTGTAGGAGCTACAATGCCGCTGGTGCTCATGCTTACGGTTACAAAGATGAGCGATTTGACAAATGTATTTGTGCAGAAGCTCCATATTCCTTATAAATATACTTTTGCATTCATAACGGCACTCAGATTTATACCTATTTTCGAGAATGAGATGAATGGTATTATTGAAGCCCAGACCGCAAGAGGGGTTGAATTTGATACAAAGAACCCACTGAAAAAATTAAAGCTGGTTTTGCCCTTATGTGTGCCCCTTTTGATCTCGTCGGTTAAAAGGATTGAAGGGAGCGCCATATCGGCCGAGCTTAGAGGATTTAACGTCAGGCAGAAGAACAGCGGTTATAAAAAATATGGTTTCAGTGGAAGAGATTATATTGCAATGACAGCTTCAATAGCAACCCTGGTTGTAAGTTCGTTCATAGCATAGCTATACCTACCAGGATTTTTCAGGATCAAAGCCTTTTATTTGTACTGTTTCAAGTAAGGGGCTTTTTGCTATGTCTTCCGGCGTCACAAGCATCCCTCTGTTACTGTCCAGATTATAGCCGCAGTTGTTAAAGGCCTGCCATATTAATTGGGAGCAGTTTGCACTTTTTGGGATTATGCCATATTGGTATTTTGAAGCAAAAATACTATATTTTAGGCCTGTCAAGCTACTTTCGGAGTATTTCACTATATTCTCAATTACTTTTTCACCGGCATTTTTAAGCCTCAGGACTTTTATAGTGGGATAGTACCGCCATTTGGATATATCCTGTTTCATACTGATGGTTCCCGGCTCAAGAGACTCGAGAGTTATACCCTTTTCGGCGTCTATGACAATACCGCAGTGTCCATGCCTCCAAAAGAGCGTTTGTGTTGATTTGGTCATAAGAATATCACCATTTTTCAGGGGTGCGAGGCCAAAGTTATCGGACTTGTTCGGACTATTTGTTACAAGAGTTTCCTGACTGGTAAACAGGTTTAATTTCTCTGTAAACAGTTGATTTTTTGCATAGTAGCTTTTTTGAAAAGCCATTATCTCAGCTTTGCCGCTGTTTTGCTTTAGCAGGGCATCGACAGCAGGCCGTCCCAGACCTGTTTGTTCCAGCAGCTGTAAATAATCAGCCTCTTTAAGTGAATTCCTGTCCAGAAGCCGGGAGAGGTCTGCCATTGGTGCGGCGGGGTAATAAATGCTGTTGTAGTTATTGGCGAATATAAAAAAACAATAAAAATTTATAAATAAAGTGCCGAGACTTATAAAAATTTTTACTTTAGTACTAAGTTTTTTCAAAGAAATGCTCCTTAACTATTGTATATATTTAGCAATTTTATTATTTGCATAAAAGGGAAGGTTGATTCATAATCTTTCAGACAAATTCATTAAATATTCTGTATAATAGTTGTACGAATTTTATTAAAGCCGGCGTTTATGGAGGAATTGTTTATGAAAAGAAATACAAGTTTTGTAGGGCTGCTGCTTATAGCGGTAGGTGTTATTGTATTGTTGTTAAGAGTTTTGTTTGGAATCAAATTATTTGAGTTTCATACACAGGACTTTTGGGTGTTTTTTGTTTTACTTATCGGCCTTTCCTTTGAGTTTTCTTATTTCCTGACAGGTTCAAAGCCGGGCTTGCTGATTCCCGGCGGAATATTTACCACAATAGGTTTGCTATTTATGTTTGAAGTTGCAACGGATTGGCATTTTGCAGCATATACCTGGCCGGTATACATTCTTTCTGTTGCAGTGGGCCTATTTCAAATGCACATTTTCTCCAGAAGGGAAAAGGGATTGCTTATTGCGAGTCTGATAGTCGGAGGAGTTGCAGCATTTTTCATGGCCTGCATGCTGCTCAGCAGTGTATCGTCAATTATAAGACCTGAAATATTTATTCCCATTGCCTTGATCGCCGGAGGAATAACTCTGTTCTGCAGCGGCAGATCAAGAAAAACACAATATTAGAAGACTGGACACTGGCGGTTTGTAACATCTAATTCAAACAGACTATCAGGTTGCGGCTGATGTTTTGCTATGGTATATTATAGTTAAAATGTCAGCCTTTTTATTGTCCGGGAAAGAATAAAGTTTCGATACGGTTTTGTTCTTGTCCGGGAAGTCCCGGGAGGTGTATTAATGGAGTGGAGAAAACTGAGAGAACAGCAGGAGGATTTGCTGAGCCCCTTTGCCGCAAGGAGTATAAACTCTTTTGGCAGGCTTGTTCCCGAGGAAAAATGTCCTATCAGAACGGATTATGAAAGGGACGGAAACAGGATTTTATATTCGATGGAATTCAGAAGACTCAGGCATAAAACCCAGGTTTTTTTTAATGCAAAAAATGATCATATCTGCACACGGATGGAGCATGTTTTAAACGTCGGATCCATTGCCGTTACAATAGCAAGAACTCTAAACCTGAATCAGGATCTTACTTACGCCATAGCACTGGGCCACGACCTGGGCCATGCGCCTTTTGGCCACAGCGGCGAGCGCGTTCTTAATAAATGTATGCAAAAGATTGACAGTTCAATGGGTTTCCAGCATGAGCTGCACAGTTTAAGAGTGGTTGAAAAGCTTGCTACACGCATATCAAAAGAAAAAATAAATGATAATTGCGGGCTTAACCTTACATTTGAAGTAAAGGACGGAATTGTCTCACACTGCGGAGAAAATTATAATGAATATATCCTCACACGGGATATGGATAAAACCCCTGCATCATTGCATAATATAAAGAACCGCGGTGC
Source organism: Bacillota bacterium (assembly GCA_023426005.1). Lineage (GTDB taxonomy): Bacteria > Bacillota > Clostridia > Acetivibrionales > DSM-1351 > Ruminiclostridium. The sequence continues at coordinate 15,331 of JAFABO010000181.1, forward strand.
GCTGCCTTTCACACTTGAAGCATGTGTTGTCCGTCTTGTAGACAAAATTGCCTATGCGGGCAGGGATATTGAGGATGCGGTAAGGGTTAAACTGATGGATATGCAGGACATTCCCGGAGACATCAGAAATGAATTGGGTCACAGTAACGGAGAGATTATAAATACACTTGTGTGTGACCTGGTTGAAAACAGCTACGGCAGAGGCTGCATACAGCTCAGTCCTTCCAAGGGGGAGGCGCTGAAAAAGCTTATTAATGAAAATGTCAGGCTCATATATAAGGCCGATAAGATAACCAGATATGAAAAAATAGCGGAAAATACCCTTGAAGGCTTGTTTGACAACCTGCTGCAAAGTGTTTCGGATATTGAAAAGCTGCAGTTCAGCGATGCAAAGGTTTACCGTATGTTTTACAACTTTATAACGGATAAATGCTATGACGACAATGAAAGCGATGCCCAAAAGGTTATAGATTTTATTGCAGGTATGACCGACTCTTTTGCGCAGGGCTGTTTTGAAGAAATTTACTGGATGTAAAAGGAATGTTGAAAATGAAAGGTATTTCATTTTCAACATTCCCATAGAAAAACTAACGTTTTAAAGGAGTAGATTATGGATAAGGAAAATTATCATTTTTTTGCGTTCCTGTCGAGAATGAAATATATAAACAGATGGGGCCTGATGAGGAATACTTATACTGAAAACATTCAGGAGCACAGTCTTCAGGTAGGCATTATCGCCCACGGGCTGGCTGTTATCAGGAATACATATTACAACGGTGAGATAAACCCCGAAAGAGTTGCCATTCTTGCTATGTTTCACGATTGCAATGAGATAATAACGGGTGACATGCCCACTCCCATAAAGTACTACAACCCTCAGATCAGCAGGATTTACAAGGACATAGAGGATATATCCAAAGAAAAAATCATTTCAATGCTTCCCGAAGAAATGGCTGATGAATACTATTCGCTTTTTTTCAAGAATCCCGATGATGTGGAATGCTGGAAGCTTGTAAAAGCGGCAGACAGGATAGCGGCATATATAAAATGCATTGAAGAGGTGAAAGCGGGTAATAATGAATTTAAAAAGGCAAGTGAGACCATTTTGAACACAATTGCCGAGATTGAACTGGAGGAAGTAAAATACTTTATGGATAGGT
>JAFABO010000082.1 GCA_023426005.1 Bacillota bacterium
GTTATTCTATAATCATTTGTCATAATTGTAATCCTCTATCTTAATTTATTATTGGATATTTTAATAATAACAACACTTTTTTAATGCAGGTTTAAATCTATGTTAACTTGATGTTAATAATAATTTATGCCAATAGATTACTTAATTAGGAGTTAACACATATTATCTGCACAAATCGGCAATTTACTCCTGACTTATTTATTAAAACCTGAACAATAATTTAATCATATTTGGATAAAAATAATTTTATAACGTCTCACTTAACATTTTATTAACATTGGCTTAACAGCAGTTTACTTTTTGCTTTCTTCTATTAATGCTATCATGATGTTGTGAAGGAGGGCTCAAAAATGACTCAGGGCGTGAATACGGTACAAAGCAGAAAAACTGCCAGTACAAGAATTAAGAGAATGAAGCTTTCAAATACCATAGCAAAAAATATTCTTTTCTTATTTGCTATCATAACTATTTTAACAACATTAGGAATCATAATATCACTGCTTAGAGATTCAGTAGGATTCTTTACAGAGATATCCATAAAGGACTTTTTATTTGGAACGGTATGGACTCCTCTTTTCAGCGAGCCTCACTTTGGCGTTCTTCCGCTTGTATGCGGAACGCTTCTGATTACGTTAATATCAGCTGTTATCTCAGTACCTGTAGGACTTTTTACAGCAATATACCTCAGTGAATATGCAAACAAAAAGGTGAGGAGGGTTATAAAGCCTATTCTGGAAGTACTTGCAGGTATACCTTCCATAGTTTTCGGTTATTTTGCATTAACAGCAATAACTCCCTTTTTAAAAGGAATAATCCCTCAAACGGAGATTTTTAATGCGTTGAGTGCAAGTATTGCGGTCGGAGTTATGACAATACCCCTGGTTTCTTCACTTAGTGAAGACGCCTTGAGAGCAGTGCCTGACAGTTTAAGACAGGGGGCGCTGGCACTGGGTTCCACAAAAATGGAGACCTCATTGAAAGTAGTGGTGCCTGCTGCGATTTCAGGAATTTCCGCTTCGTTTGTTCTGGCGGTATCCAGAGCAATAGGAGAAACAATGATTGTAACTATTGCAGCCGGTGCCAGACCCAACCTGACCTTTAATCCGCTGCAGAGCGTGCAGACCATGACATCGTTTATAGTACAGGCAAGCCAGGGGGATAATCCCCACGGTACCGTAGGATATTATTCGCTTTTTGCGGTAGGCCTGCTGTTGTTCCTGATAACTCTTGGACTTAATATCCTCTCCCACCACATGGTTGATAAATATAGAAAAGAATATTAGGACACCCATTAAAATAATTGAATTGGTTTTGGAGGCGTCACATGAATTATATTAAATATAGAAAACTAAAAAACTCCATCTTTCATGGTGTAATATTTTGCGTTACATTGATTGGAATTGTTATCCTGGCAATACTTTTAGTTGACATTATCAGAAGGGGAGTACCTTTTCTGACCAAAACTTTTTTTACAAACTTCCCTTCAAGATTTCCAAACAAGGCAGGAATCCTTCCGGGTATTGTGGGGAGTGTAAATATTATTCTGCTGACAATAGCTTTTGCTGTCCCGGTTGGCTTGGGTACAGCCATATATCTTGAAGAATATGCAAAAAACAACAGAATGACAAAGTTTATTAAAATAAACATTTCAAACCTTTCGGGAACTCCGTCAATTGTCTATGGTTTGCTTGGCCTGGCAGTGTTTGTGAGAACTTTGGGCTTTGGCAAGAGCATATTGTCAGGTGCGCTGACAATGTCGCTTGTCGTACTTCCCATAGTCATTGTTTCCTCTCAGGAGGCAATTAAGGCAGTACCTCAATATTTAAGGCATGGTTCCTATGCGCTTGGAGCCACAAAATGGCAGACCATAAGAAAGATAGTCATACCTTCGGCCCTGCCCGGTATATTTACCGGTGTCATACTGTCGGTCTCAAGGGCCCTGGGTGAAAGTGCCCCCTTGCTGATGGTTGGTGCAGCAACTTATGTTTCAAAGCTTCCTGATAACGTTTTTTCGGTTTTCACGGCCCTGCCGCTCCAGATATACTATTGGATGGGGCTTCCTAAAGAGGATTTCAAGGATCTGGCCGCAGCGGGAATAATCGTACTTTTGGCAATATTACTTACAACTAACGCAATAACTATTGTATTAAGAAACAAATACCAGAGATCAATCGAGTAAAATAACAAACAATAAAATAATTAAAGAAGTGAGACGTACCGAAAACTGAAAAAACTTATTTGAAAGGTACTGCAAGCTGCCGGATGTAGCAGCTGCAGTACCTTTTTATTATTAGGCATTAACATTACAAGCGCTGACATATTAATTATGTTGATTTTGTCAGTATTGTTAAGCTTTCTTAATGTGTAATTAACAATAGTTAACTAAAACAAAATACTCTCTTTAAAAACCGCTAATATAATGAAATTGTAGTAAATAGAAAGCAGCTTAAAAAATAATAAAAATCTGCTTACTTAGGAACAATAAAAAATGATTACTGGTGGAGGTTTCAAGATGAGAAATTCCGTATTAATGAAAAGATTAACAGCTTTAGCATTAGGCTTGGCAATGACGGCAGCTGCTGCAGGCTGTGGAAGCGGTGCAGATAATGCAAACAGCTCGGCAAGCAGCTCGGCTGAAAAACTCGGCGGACAGATAGTAATTGATGGTTCCAGTACGGTTTATCCCATAACAATGGCGGTTGCGGAAGAATTTAAAAATGTACAGCCCGGTGTTGAGGTTTCAGTAGCAATGTCAGGAACCGGGGGAGGTATGAAGAAGTTTGCCGCAGGTGAAATAGATATATGCGATGCTTCAAGACCCATAAAGCAGGAAGAAATAGATCAGGCAAAAGCCAAAGGTATAGATTATGTTGAATTGGAAGTAGCTTATGACGGCATATCGGTAGTAGTCAACAAGGATAATACCTGGGTGGACTCAATTACTACCGCAGAACTTAACAAAATATGGGCAAAAGACAGCCAGGTTAAGACCTGGAAGGATGTAAATCCTGCATGGCCCGCAGAACCGCTTAAGCTATATGGTCCGGGAACAGATTCCGGCACATTTGAGTTCTTTACAGAGCAAATTAATAAAAAAGCCAAGGAATCAAGAACGGATTACACTCCCAGTGAGGACGACAACGTACTTGTACAGGGTATTGCCGGAGATAAAGATGCAATGGGCTATTTCGGATTTGCGTACTATGAAGAAAACCAGGATAAATTAAGGGTATTAAAAATTGACAACGGAAAAGGTCCTATAGAACCAACAGCAGAATCGATCAAGGACAAGAGCTACAGTCCGCTTTCAAGACCCCTCTTCATATATATAAACAAGGCAAAGATGGACCAGCCGCAGGTAAAGGCATTCATTCAGTATTACATCGATAACGCTGCTACATTATCGGAAGAAGTTGGATATGTCCCTCTTGACAACTATGATGCTATAAAGGAAAAAATAAAATAATAAATTCCTGACCTGATTGTGGTACTTACGAGAGCTATTCTGTTAAGTACCACTCACAAAGGTCATGACATGCAAGCATGTGCCGTTCTTTGCACAACCAAAAACGCCTCGTTTTCCTGGTGGAAACGAGGCGTTTTTTAATATGATTAATTATTTTTCAAAAAGTTTATCCAACTCAAGTATAAGTACTATTTTACCATCCCTCTCAACAACTCCGCTGAAGTATTTGCCCGAAAGACCGGAAATAAGTTCGGGAGCCGGTTTTATAGCGGAGTCCTCGGCACTGAATATTTCGCTTACTTCATCAACAAGCAGGCCGACCATTGATTGGTGGTTTAAAATAATTATACGGGTATTTTCGTCAAAATCAATGGGCTGATATCCGAATTTTTTTCTGAGATTCAAGACTGTATGAACTTTACCTCTGAGGTTAATCAAACCTTCAATATAAACAGGTGTATCAGGTACTTTATAAATATCGCTAACCTTTTCGATGATATTTACATGGTTGATACTAATAGCAAGTATTTCGTTATTAACCTTAAACAAAACCA
>JAFABO010000195.1 GCA_023426005.1 Bacillota bacterium
AGGCAATTATGATCAGCGCAAAAAAGCTGAGGCAACTACCTCTGCATATCATGGTTATACCAGGGGTCATCATAACATTAATTTATCACTATATTCCCATGCTGGGAATTATCATGGCTTTCCAGAAATTTGTCCCTGCCAGGGGATTTTTTAAATCAAAATGGGTGGGACTTGACAATTTCCAATACATGCTGAATTTACCGAATATCAAATCGGTAATATTTAATACGGTATTCATATCACTGATGAAAATCATTGTCGGTCTTATAGTTCCCGTGGTGTTTGCACTGCTTCTCAATGAAATGAGAAAAGAACGGTATAAAAGGACCTTACAGACAATTATCTATTTCCCCTATTTTCTATCGTGGGTAATCCTTGGAGGCATACTTATTGACGTACTTTCTCCTTCAAACGGTATTGTCAACCAACTGCTCGGCCTTTTTGGAATAGATCCCATCTTCTTCCTGGGGGACGCAAAATGGTTCCCGTATACACTGGTTTTAACAAATACCTGGAAGAGCTTCGGATATGATACCATTGTTTACCTTGCAGCTCTTACAAGCATTGACATGGCCCTGTATGAAGCCGCATATGCGGACGGTGCGGGACGTTGGAAACAAACCCTGCATGTTACCATACCGGGAATACTACCAATAGTTACACTTATGACGGTGCTTGCGCTTGGAAATATATTAAATGCAGGTTTCGACCAGGTATTCAACCTCTATAGCCCGCAGGTATACAGCACCGGAGATATTCTTGATACACTGGTGTACAGAATAGGTCTTGTTGATGCGCAGTACAGTGTGGCAACAGCTGTAGGTCTCTTTAAATCGGTAATATCATTTGTACTTATTTTAATTTCTAATAAGCTGGCCAATAAGTATGCCAGATATAGAATATTCTAGGGAGGATGGGGTAAAATGAAGAATTATTCAACTTTGGGCTCCAGAGCATTTAGTATATTTAACTATGTATTTCTAAGTCTGGTAGCTTTCGGATGTCTTTTGCCGCTAATTAATGTCCTGGCAATATCATTCAGTTCCAAATCAGCCGCAGCGGCAGGTTATGTAAAACTTTGGCCGGTGGATTTCACATTGGATTCTTATGCCTTTGCGCTTAAAAAGCAGGAATTCCTGGCAGCCTTTTTGGTCTCTCTTAAGAGAGTGGGCCTGGGTTACATTGTAAATATGGTACTGACCATATTTATTGCCTACCCGTTAGCCAAGGAAAAATCGGAGTTTTCCGCAAGAAACATATATGCCTGGTTCTTTATTGTCACAATGCTTTTCAGCGGCGGTCTCATACCGACTTATATGATTGTAAGGTACACCGGCCTGATGGACTCCATATGGGCGCTGATCATACCTAATGCAGTACCGGTATTCAATGTTATCCTGCTGATGAATTTCTTCAGGGGATTGCCGAAGGAAATTGAAGAAGCAGCCTTTATAGACGGCTGTGACTACTGGAGAACTCTCTTCAAGATTGTACTGCCGCTTTCACTGCCTTCCATAGCCACTTTGTCACTGTTTGTACTGGTTGGGCATTGGAACGGATGGTTTGATGGTCTCATTTATATGAACTCAACATCCAAGTGGCCGCTCCAGAGCTATTTGAGATCAATTATAATAAACGCCGACACTATGATGAGTGCCAGTGATGAAATTGCAACAATGCGGAATGTATCCAACAGAACCTTTAATGCAGCACAGGTGTTCCTGGCGGCAGTTCCGGTACTTGCGGTATATCCGTTCCTGCAGAAGTACTTTATGAAGGGTCTCGTAATGGGAAGTGTTAAAGGATAAAAGTATATTTGGGAGGCTAATATGACTTTTTCAGAAGAATTTCACAATAATGCATGGGGAGATATTGGAAACGGTCTATATAAAAATCCGGTTCTCAATGCCGACTATTCAGACCCCGATATAATCCGGGTGGGCAGCGATTTTTACATGGTGTGCTCGGATTTTCACTACATGGGAATACCGGTGCTGCATTCAAAGGATCTGGTAAACTGGACAATCGTCGGGCAGGTATATGATCAATTGAATATTCACAGCAGATATGATGAGATGGATGGTTATGGCAAGGGAAGCTGGGCGCCCGCCCTCAGATATCATGACGGACGCTTTTATGTATACTTTTGCACACCCGATGAAGGTTTGTATATGAGCAGTGCGGAGCAGCCCCGGGGCCCGTGGACTTCCCTGCATGAGGTAAAAAGAGTTTCCGGCTGGGAAGACCCGTGTCCTTTCTGGGACGACGACGGCAATGCCTATCTTGGACACAGTACGGTAGGTGCGGGTCCCATCATAATTCACAGAATGAGCACTGACGGAAAACAGCTTCTGGATGAAGGAGTTATAGTCTACGTTGGAAAAATAGCGGAAGGGACTAAAATATACAAACGGAATAACTATTATTACCTTGTTATTCCCGAAGGCGGAGTTGAAAAAGGCTGGCAGACTGTTCTGAGATCCGCCAGCATATATGGACCTTTTGAGAAGAAGGTCGTTCTGCAGACCGGCAATACAGATGTTAACGGGCCTCATCAGGGAGGCCTGGTGGAATTGGAGTCGGGGGAAAGCTGGTTCATGCATTTCCAGAGCGCAGGTGCGTTAGGCCGTGTGTGCCATCTGCAGCCGGTGACGTGGGTGGATGACTGGCCGCTGATGGGGAATGAAGGTGAGCCGGTCAGTATATATAACAAACCAAACGTGGGCAATTTTTATCCGGCGGCATTGCCCCAGGCCTCTGATGAGTTTGATGCTCCCGGACTTGGACCCCAATGGCAGTGGAATCACAATCCCGTCCGGGAGAAGTGGTCCCTGGCTCTGAGACCCGGCTGCCTGTCTTTGACTGCTATGAAAGCGGACAATATTTATCAGGCCAGAAATACACTGACACAAAAGCTAATAGGGAAATACGGGGCTATAACTGTAAAGATTGACACAAGGCATATGCAAGCCGGACAAAGGGCAGGTTTATGTTATCTGGGGGGAAAAGAGGAAAACTGGGTCGGAGCTGCGGCTGGTGCTAATTCTTGCCGGATAAAAGCTGTAACCGGGGGTACCGTCTATTATGGGCCTGAGATTAAAACCGGAGAAGTCTGGTTTAAAACAATAGCAGACCTGGATGGTAAAACGGAATTCTATTTCAGTTTAAATGGACATGATTTCTATCGGCTGGGCGGGTATTGTATGTTGAAAGAGGGCTTCTGGAAGGGCGCAAGAGTCGGCCTGTTCAGCTACAACACTGAAGCTGCGGCCGGTAGAGCCGATTTTGACTACTTCCACTATGATGTATTTAAGTAAGAGTTATCAATTTTTGTTTTTAAATTCTAATCAAAGTAAAGAGATGAATTGAAAGTAAAAATATGAATATTGTTTGAAGAACTTAGGGGTCCTATAATAAAGTTGAGGCCTCAGTAAACAAATAAAATCGGAGGGAACTTATGAAAAG
>JAFABO010000196.1 GCA_023426005.1 Bacillota bacterium
GTCTATACGTCTAACTATTCCAGTTGCTTTCAAATTATATTACCTCCTTAATAGGTTATTTTAGTCATAGTATTGTAAACTTGATGATTTTTTATACATTATTGGAAAGGGAGGATTAAATATTAAAATATAATTTGATACAAGATTAAATAGGATTTTCTAAAATTCCAATACGCTAAAAATGCACCTCCAAAAGTAATTAGTAGCTAACTTAAGGGGTGCATTTCAGATGTGATTATTTTTAAAAATTGTATTATATTCTGTAGAGAATCTTATCAGTCTTCACTATAGCACTTTCATTGGTCTTGACCGCATACTTGGAATCTTTTTTGAATTCATCAAGTTTTTTGGAAAATTCCTCTGCTTGCTTTTGTTGCAAAAGAGCTGGCTTTATATTATCCTTTAAGTCATCAAAAGAAGTTTCGGTACGCTTGTGGAACTGCATTATATGATATCCATACTGGGTTTCCACTATATCGGAGTCCCCTTCTTTTCTGGCATCATCAAAAGCCCACTTTTCAAAATTAGGATCCATTACGCCTCTGCCAAAGGTGTATTCGCCCTCATAGCCCTGGCTGTCCTTGGTGGTAACTGCAGGCTTGTCCTCTGAGAATTCAACAGCAAGTTTCTTAATATCCTCTCCGGCTTTAACTCTCGCAAGAATATCCTCGGCTTTTTTCCTGGCTTCGGCCTTTTTACCCTCACTTACAGGCGCATTATTATCGTCCACAGTTTTGATGAGGATATGTGTTACCGTTGCCTGGTCAAAATTCTTTTTATTTTCATCATAATATTTTTTAACATCGTCATCTGATACAGTTACTTTATCTATAATAGTACTCTTGTATTTTTGGGCTAGAGTCATGTCTCTGGACAATTGCTTCAGCTCGGATAAAGTTATACCGTACATTTGTTTAATGGCACTTTCTGCAGCATTTCTGCTTCCGTATTGGGTAATTTGCTGTTCAATTGAAGCATCAACCTGTTTCAATTCATCAGGAGTTAATTTAATACCGGCTTCCTTAGCCTTGATAAGCTGGATCTTGAATTCCTGGATATTTTCCAGCGTGCTCTTCTTTACTTGATCTTTCGCAGTCTCTGTTCCAATCTTTGTATTCCACTTATAATTATCAGGAGTAGGTGGTGTGGTCACGTTTTCTGGTGTTATACTTGATAAAAATTGAGACATATTAAACTTTGTAAAAAAAGTATACTCATATTTTGCTATTTTTAAATTGTCAACAGATGCTACATTTACTGCCCAAGGCTGTAGTACAAAGAGAATAACTGCGGCTATTATAACTGCCGCTGCCACCGCCAAGCCTATTATAAGGCCTTTCGATTGCTTTTTTACACTTGCATTTTCGTTTTCCAAAGGTAATCGCTCCCCGTTTTATATTTAATAATTATGCTTTACAATCCGTACTCATTAAAATACCCTTGTAATCAATTATATTCAATTATTCATTACACTGCAATTTAATAATGTCATGTAATAAAATCTTAATATTTGCCAGGATATCTCTTCCGGCCACATTGCTAAGTCTGAAGGTTATATACGGATTGCTGCTTGCATTGAACATAATCCTTCTGGGATATTTGTCCATGAGCTTTCCAAGGTACATTGGCAATGCAGTTGCCGACCTGCTCAATTGAAAAATAACTGTTTCGTCCTTCTGTGATATATTTGTAAAGCCGCACTGTCTTGCCAAGGCTTTTATAAATGCTATATCCATCAGGCTTTCAACTTCTTCGGGAATGTCCCCGTAACGGTCGATCAGCTCATCTTTTATATCTATTACATCATTCTCATTCTGTATATTTGCAATCTTTTTATACATGTCAATTTTTAGTTCTTCCGAACTAATATAATCATCATCTATATAAGCACTTACATTGAGGTCGATTGCCATTTCCTCATCAGCAGGTCCCACCGAGTCCCCGCTTATCTCACGGACAGCATCCTCCAGCAGCTTGCAGTACATCTCATAACCCACAGTTTCCATGTGCCCGTGCTGCTCGGATCCCAGAAGATTACCCGCTCCCCTGATTTCCAGGTCACGCATGGCTATTCTGAAGCCCGAACCGAATTCGGTGAATTCCTTAATTGCCTGCAGCCTCTTTTCAGCCACTTCCGACAGGGCTTTATCCTTTCTGTAGGTTATATAGGCATAGGCCAGCCTGTTTGACCGCCCCACTCTCCCGCGGATCTGATACAGCTGTGAAAGCCCCATTCTATCCGCGTCCTCCACAACAATAGTGTTTACATTGGGCATATCAAGTCCGGATTCTATTATTGTAGTACAAACCAGTACGTCATATTCACCGTTTATAAAGCTGTACATCACATCTTCAAGCTCTTTTTCATTCATCTGTCCATGGGCTGTTGCAATCCTTGCATCAGGCACTAGCCTCTTCAACTCATCGGCTTTTAATTCAATTCCCCGGACTCTGTTATACAGGTAAAATACCTGCCCGTTTCTCGCAAGTTCTCTTACAATGCCGTCCCTTATAAGTTCGGTATTATGCTCCATAACATAGGTCTGAACAGGGTATCTCTCCTCCGGCGGATCTTCAATTACGCTGATATCCCGTATTCCGACCAGGGACATGTGGAGAGTCCTTGGAATGGGTGTTGCGGTGAGTGTGAGGACATCCACATTTGGTTTTATGCTCTTCAGCTTTTCCTTGTGGGTTACGCCGAAACGCTGCTCCTCATCCACTACCAGCAGTCCAAGATCCTTAAATTCAATATCCTTTTGCAGGAGTCTGTGGGTTCCCACAAGAATATCCACATTTCCGGTTTTGACCGACTTTACTATCTTCTTTTGTTCGGCCGCAGTCCTGAAGCGGCTCATAACATCCACCGAAACAGGGAAATCACTCATCCTCTTTTTAAAGTTTTCATATATCTGCTGGGCCAGTATGGTTGTCGGAACAAGGTATGCGACCTGCTTGCCGTCCATCACTGTCTTGAAGACTGCTCTAATGGCTACTTCAGTCTTGCCGTATCCCACGTCGCCGCATAAAAGCCTGTCCATCAAACGCGGAGACTCCATATCCTTTTTTATCTCTTCAATACACTTCAACTGGTCATCTGTTTCATCATAGGGGAATAATTCTTCAAACTGCCGCTGCCAAACCGTGTCCGGAGAAAATGAATGTCCCACTGCCGCCTGGCGCTTTGCATACAGCTTTATGAGCTCACCTGCCAGCTCACGCAGGGATTCCTTGACCCGGCTTTTGGTCTTTGCCCATTCCGAACCGCCAAGTTTATTTACTTTGGGAACCTTTCCCTCAGTCCCGATATACTTCTGAATGAGATCCAGCTGATTTGTCGGAATATATAAAAACGCCCCCTCCTGATAGCGTATTTTCAGATAGTCACGCTTTATCTCTCCCACAACAAGCTTTTCAATACCTATATACTGGCCTATTCCATGGGCTTGATGCACAACAAAATCCCCCACATTAAGGTCGGAAAATGCCTTTATTTTTTTGCCGTCGTGTTTTGAGCGGGCCCTTCTGACCCTCCTGTCCTGTCCGAAAACCTCTTTGTCGCTGATAACCACAAAACCTGCCGTAGGGTACTCAAAACCCTTCTGCAGGCTGCCTCGGGTTACGACAACTTCCCCCTCCTGAATATCTTTTTCATAACTGTCGGAGTAGTTTGAGATTATATCATTTGTCGCCAGTGTTTCCACAAGCCGGTGCCCTCGTCCGCTGGGGCCTGAAAGTACAACAATCTTATAGTTTTTACCCTTGAGCAGCTCTATGTCGTTTACAAGTAATTCCATGTGATTTTGATAGGAATTTCCCGACCTGCAGGGTATGGAAATCTGACTTGCGGGTCTCAGCATGGAGTTGTTGGAAGTTATTGCCGCCATGGTGATTGCCCTGAAACCTTTGATAACATCCAGAATACTCTCAAAACTGTGAGTCCACTTAACACCCACAGGCAGCATCGAACCTTTCTCAAGCATGCTTTTAGCCAATTCGTCCTGCTCAAGTACGACATTTTCTATTCTCTGTGAAATTCTCTGGGTTTCATCAAGAATTACTATTGAATCCTTGCTTACATAGTTTAAAATAGACTCAGGATTCTCAAGTATATACGGGAGATACCGGTCAATGCCTGCAAAATAATGGTGTTCGGCAATATTATCAATATCTTCATTTACCCTGTCAGTAATATTGGCAGCAATATGATTATTGCCCTTTTTGTTTAATTTATTTGCATAGTCTTTTAAATCCTTTTTTATCCTTGCTATGATGCCATCCTTGGAACCCTCCTGATATACAACATCCCTGGCAGGTGTGATGACACATGAATCGGTCGCATCGGTTGACCGCTGTGTCGTCTCATCAAAGTATCTTATGGAATCCACTTCGGTATCAAAAAGTTCTATACGAAGAGGGTGTTCGTTGTTTATTGCAAAAATATCAATAATTCCGCCCCGGATGGCAAACTGGGCTTTGCCTTCTACAATCTCAACTCTTTCATAGCCGTACAGCACAAGCTTTGATATAAATTCCTCCAGGTTCACTTCCTTACCAAGCCCAATATTGACAACCCCGCTCTTGAACAGTTCCACAGGGGATATCATCTGTATCAGGGCTTCAGCGGGCAAAACAAGTACTTTGTAGTCACCTGTCATGCATTTGAGCAGGGTTTTTACACGTTGATAAACAATGTCGTTGCTTCTGGCCTCAACATTATACAACATGGTTTCCTTTGCCGGGAAAAACACGACATCCTCTCCCAGAAAGAGCTGAAAATCCTCAAATGCTCTCCTGGCCTGCATTTCATTGTAGGTTATAAATATACCCCTGGCCTGCAAATGTGTCAGCAGGGAGAAAATGATATGAACTTTTTGGGAATCTGAGGGCCCTATTACCGAAACAGGGCCAATTTCTTCCTTTATGGCCGCAAGCAGAGTATTATATTCACTGAGTTTTAAAAGAGGGTCTGCAAATAAATTCATTTTTTCCTCCATTACTTATTAAAGCTGTTCATTGCCTTTTCCACACCGGTCCTTACAACGGTCAATGCTGCTTTAGCCGCTTTCTCAATGCTTCCGTTGATTACTTCCCTGTCTTCCCTTGAGAATTTGCTTAGAACATAGTCGGCAAGATCCCATTTCTCAGGTGCGCGGCCTATTCCAATCCGGATTCTGGGAAAATCGTCTGATTGCAGCTGATATATTATTGATTTCATTCCGTTATGGGTACCGGAGCTGCCCTTAGGCCTTACCCTGATTTTTCCGGGGTCGATGTCGATATCGTCATAAATGACCAGCAATCTTTCCATGGGCAGCTTGTACCATGCAACAATATCCCGGATGCTCTCTCCGCTCAGATTCATAAAGGTCTGAGGCTTAAGCAGAATGACCCTGGCACCGTCAACCTCACCTTCGCCGTAAACCCCCTTAAAACCTATTTTTGATAATCTTATATTTAATTTACCCGAAAGGTAATCGATTGTATCAAAGCCCACATTATGCCTTGTATTATCGTATTTTGATCCCGGATTGCCCAAACCCGCGATTAAGAATATTTCTCCCAATGCTGCCTCCCGTCCGAGTGCGCCGTCAGGCACACATCCTATTTACTCTCCATTGGCAATGTACATTGTTAATAGAGGGTATGCATCCATGTTTAAAAGGGCGGTTCCAAAAACCGAACCGCCCCGTAAAATTGTTTCATCAGTAATTATTTTATTAGCATAAACTCAATTTGTAAAATGTTTTTTTAGCTTTCAAAAAATTATTGTCAAATATTATAATAAATATCCATGACTGACCAATTATATTTGAGTAAAAAGAGTGCTTATGGATATGTCCCCATAAATCCTTTCAATAGCTTCGGCAAACACCCCCGCAACCGACAGGGCTGTTATCTTGTCTATTTTTTTGTCATTATTAAGAGTAATTGTATTGAGCACAACCATTTCCTTAATAGCAGAATCTTGAATTCTCTGTATGGCAGGACCTGATAAAACCGCATGTGTACAGCTGGCATATACTTCCTTAGCGCCCGCATCCATCAATGCATTCGCGCCGTTCACTATAGTTCCTCCGGTGTCAATAAGGTCATCTACCAGCACACATCTCTTGTTTCTGATATCACCGATAATATTCATTACTTCGGACACATTGGCCTTGGGACGGCGCTTGTCGATAATGGCCAGCGGGCAGTCGAGTCTCTCGGCTATTTTCCTTGACCTTGTGACACTTCCCACGTCGGGAGAAACTACAACCACATCATCCTGCCCGGCAAACTTCTCCTTGAAATATTCCGCCAATATGGGAAATCCAAGTAAGTGGTCAACCGGAATATCAAAAAATCCTTGAATCTGCGGAGCGTGTAAATCCATAGTCAATATCCTGTCGGCTCCCGAAATAGTTAAAAGATTTGCAACCAGCTTTGCCGATATTGGATCTCTTGCTCTGGACTTCCTGTCCTGCCTCGCATAACCGAAATATGGTATAACGGCGGTTATCCTTCCGGCCGAAGCCCTCTTAATAGCATCAATCATTACCAGAAGCTCCATCAGGTTATCATTTACAGGCTGGCAGGTGGATTGAATAATAAATACGTCGGAACCTCTTACTACTTCCCCGACATTTACTGCCGTTTCCCCATCACTGAAACATCCAACACTGGCAACACCTACAGGTATTCCTATTTTCTCGGCAATTTCGTTTACCAGCTGCCTGTTGGAGTTACCTGTAAATATCTTTATGTCCTTACCATGCAAATTCATTTCAACTCTCCTTTTATCACTCTGTTTATATTTATTTTTTTATTTGCGCTTCATATCTTTCCTTATTACCCAGTCTTCCTTTATGACCTGGCGTTCTCTTGCGATTGCAAGGGAATTTTCAGGTACTTCCTCAGTAATAGTAGAACCTGCTGCTATATATGCATCTTTGTGCACAACTACTGGTGATACGAGATTTGTATTGCATCCGATGAAGGAATTATCTCCTATTATGGTTTTATTCTTGCTTTTGCCGTCATAATTGACAAATACAACACCACAGCCTATGTTGACATTTGAGCCCACCTCTGCATCTCCAACATAAGTCAGATGTGATATTTTAGTTTTGTCCCCGATCACAGACTTTTTGATTTCAACGAAATCTCCAATTTTGACCTTGCTGCCCACCATACTTCCGGGTCTCAGGTATGCAAACGGACCGACATGGGTATCATCCCCGATAGAACTGTCAAATGCAACGGAATTGGCTACTTCAACCTTATTTCCGATTTTACAGTTTGAGATTCTCGAGTTGGGTCCGATTATACAATCCTCTCCTATGGCGGTATTACCTTCAAGTATGGTATTGGGAAGGATCGTTGTATCCTCTCCGACACACACGTCTGCATCTATATGGGTTGATGCGGGATCGACAACAGTAACCCCCGAAAGCATTATTTCGGTGAGAATCCTTGCTTTTAATTCGGAAGCGGCATCCGCAAGGGCTATCCGATCAGCTACGACCAGAAACTCATAATCGTCTTCTGTTAAGATTTTATTGGTATTTTTTGTAGTTAGAAAGCTGTGTTTTAATACTTCCCTAGAAAGGTTAGGAACATCCGGTTCACTGAGTTTATTGAATAATTCTTTTCCGTTGAAGATATAAACGGCTGCTTCACTTAATGAATCCGACCCGCTGCCGGCAAAAACCGCCGTGGCGCTATTGCCTTCCTCTTTATGCCTGTTCAGGAGTTCCCGGAAGGTATCGGCCGTTATCAGTGGCTGGTCGGCCCAGTTTATGATAACCAGCTCGGCGCCGCTTATCAACTGTTTACCTTTTTCCAGTTCCTCAAATGTAATGGACTGTATTTCCTCTGTTATCTCGGTCATGCCCGAGGCCGACCACTGCTGAACACTTCGTCCCAATACATTATGGCTTTCCTTCATACTTTTGGATTTAAAAGCACTATTATTGTTGTCGGAAATAGTTAATCCCAAAATTTTTTTCATTGTCAAAGCCCCCACTGTATTTTACAGGTTATATTCTCTCATTTTTAATGAATAATTTCAACCA
>JAFABO010000210.1 GCA_023426005.1 Bacillota bacterium
AGATTTCCACCAACAGGCACAAACTGGGGGCAAAAGCCGAAAGAATTCCGGGTAATGGTGTAACCTATTTCAAGGTGTTCCTGCGCCCGGGTACTTATAAGATACTTGCGATAGATTAAACCTGATCTGGCTATACAGTGCGCCATCACTTGTAGTATATATGTGTAAATGTGTGAATAAAGCGTCCATATGGGCGCTTTATTCAACCGATTTCAAGGATTCTATCATACTGATCCTCTTCAGTTTATAATGCATTACAATATTGACCAGAACTGCAAAGACCACAGTGAGCACGGCTGCCATAAGGTAACTGTACCAGTATATTTCCCTTCCAAACATAACAACGTCAATTTCAGCGGTTTCCAGTACAAATCTGTTCAGGACAATTCCTCCCAGGAGGCCTATGCTGATGTTTACAAGTGTCAGAATGATATTTTCCCGGAACACATATTCCGACACCTCCAGATCATAGAACCCCAGGACCTTGATACTTGCTATTTCTCTGACCCTTTCAGTTATATTTATATTTGTCAGATTGTATAAGACCACAAAAGCAAGAGCTCCGGCAGAAATTATCATTACAAGCACTATGCTGTTCAGATTCCCCACCATATCGCTGAAATTTTTCTCATTGATCCTGTTGAAGTTCATTTGAAGTACTGCCGCCTTGCTGACAAGCTGGGAGCTTATCTCATCATCCGTCTCCTGTGATACGTCTTTCTCCTTTACCAGAATACTGTTAAATACCGGTTTCTCCCCGAATTCCTTTTCATAAAGAGTCCTGGTCATATACACATAATGCAATGTGTAATTTTCATTGATTGCTGCAATCTTTACCTCTACACTCTTAAAGTCTCCATCCTTTATTGTCATCCTGTCTCCAACCTTAAGCTTCAATATTTTTGCAAGCTTCTCCCCTATTACGGCACCGTCGTCGGTAAGTTTAAGAGGCTCTTTCCCCTGCAGCTTGTGAACTGAAATAAACCGGCTCAGTTCCTCATTATCCTCTGGTACTATGAGATTGATCTTCTGCCAGTCCTCCTGATAGCCCGCATCAAAATTTTTGAGACGGACGCTCAGCATCTCCTCCACATTGCCGTTGGCCTGCAGAGTGTTGACTACCTCCAGTTTATCCTGTTCTTTTGCATTTTCATCTATAATAATCATTGCATTGAATTTGAAAACTTCACCATACTGTCTCGGAACAATACTGGAAATGGCGTCCCTCAACCCGAAACCCGCCAGCATCAGTGAAGTACAGCCCGCCACCCCCAGCAGCGTCATAAACAGTCTCTTTTTATATCTGAATAAGTTTCTGATAGTCACTTTGCTGAAAAAATTCAATCGGTTCCAGATAAAAGGCACTCTCTCCAGAAGCACTCTTTTTCCCATTTTGGGCGCTTTGGGCCTCATTAAAGAGGAGGGCTGTTCGGTAAGTTCCCTGTAACAGGCCGAATATACCGCCAGTGAAGTGCAGGCCAGCGCTCCCAGGGTTATCCAGAAGGCGTAATCAATTCTGAAGGGCATGACGGTGGGCGGCAGCCGGTAAAGCATACTGTAAGCATTGGTTATGACAAACGGAAACAGCTTGAGACCAACGGACAGACCTGCAATGCTTCCGGCCATGCTTGCAATGGCAGCATAGACAAGGTACTTGGATGCTATGGCGAAACTACTGTAGCCCAGGGCTTTAAGAGTTCCAATCTGAATTCTCTGTTCTTCAACCATCCTTGTCATAGTAGTCAGACATACAAAGGCCGCAACGAAAAAGAAGAACACGGGAAATATTTTTGCTATGGCATCTATTCTCTTTGTATCTTCGGAATAGGAGGTGTAGCCGGGGTTATTATTTCTGTCCGTTATATACCACCGGGGTTTCTCTATGTCCTTAATCTTCTGCTCTGCCCGGGCAATCTCTTTTCTTGCAGTCTCCAGCTTTTTATCCGATTCATTCTTCTGCTTTTCATATTCGGCACGTCCCTCTTCCAGCGTTTTCTCCGATTGTTCCAGCTTCAGCGCCGCCTCTTTGAGTTTTCCGGCACCTTCCCTTTTTTGTTTTTCAAAAAGAGCTCTTTGTTTAACAAGTTCCTTCTCTCCCGCATCGAGTTCCAGTCTGGTATTTTTCAATCCTGCTTCAGCTGCAGCTGCTTGTGGAGGAGGCATTCCATCCCTGTTTTGTTCAAAGAGCTTAAGCTTTGCAGAGTATTCCAGTTCCCCCCTTTGAAGCCCTTTTTCAGCCTTTGCAAGCCCAGCTTCCGAAGATGCAATCTTTTGATTGTATAAAATTCTCTGTCCTTCCAGCTCCAGCTTTCGGCTTTTTATACCGGCTTCACCCTCTTTAAGCTTCTCCAGGGCCTCCGATAATTTTATCTTTTGCTCCTTTTCGCCTTCAGACAGTTCTTTTTGGGAAGCCTCAAGCTTTTGCCGGGCCTCCAGGCAGACTTCATTGTAGCGCTGTTCCTCACGGTTTTCGGCAATCTCCTCAAACTTTTCCCTGTCTGTTTTCACAGTTTCCCTGTAAGCATCGCCGAAGGCGGAAAGCCCCTTCGTACTTTGAAGCGTAATATTTAAATCTGTGTAGACCTCCATATTAAAATCCTCTTCAGGAATGATGGCATACAGTGCCACCGTTCCATTTCCAAGGCTTGAAGTTCCCTTTTCGAATGTCAGGTAATAAGGTGTTTCAATATGCCCCACAACCTTGTAAGCCGACTGCTTCAGGTAATCTGTTATAGCCCTGTCCTCCCTGCCGGAATTCAGAAAGATTTCTTCTCCAACAGCAATATTTACACCCCCGATTTTACCTTTTTCAACCGCACATTCCCCCGGCCTTTCAGGCAGTCTTCCTTCTATCACCCTGTACCTGTTCAAATACCCCTCAGTCTCCTGCTTCAGCTTATCCAGGGGAACGGAATGCAGCTTGGCAACCTTGTCCTCATTGCCGGCTTTCATTATTGCATCAATGGTATAGGCGGGCATTATTTCCCTGACTGCCCGACTGTTTTTTACCGCCTCAATATCTTCTTTGTTAAATCCATATGTAGATATCAGCCTGAGATCCATCAGCTTGTACTCTTCAAAGTACCTGTCGGCCGTCAGCTGCATGTCGGGACATGTGGCCTTGACCCCCGCAAAGAAGCCGGTGCCCAGTGCAATTATGGCAAATATGGCTATAAATCTGCTTCTTGTTCTCCACAGCTCTCTGAATGTATCCTTTAAATGAGCGTTTCTCATATAACCTCCATATTCCAGGTGGATACCGGATTTCCGGACTCCATCCGTATATTTGTTACCATTCTATATCCTCAACATTAGCGGGCTTGTCATTTAAAACCACACTTTCAACCTTACTGTTTTTTATTTTTATTACCCTGTCAGCCATAGGGGCTATAGCCAGATTGTGGGTAATTACTATAACGGTCATTCCATTCTGTCTGCAAGTATCCTGCAGCAGCTTGAGAATACTCTTCCCGGTTGTATAATCCAGCGCTCCCGTGGGTTCATCACACAACAGCAGCTTGGGTTTCTTGGCAAGCGCTCTGGCTATGGCGACGCGCTGCTGCTCACCGCCTGAAAGCTGGGCAGGAAAATTTGCCAGTCTGTCTCCCAGGCCCACATCAATAAGAATCTGCCCGGCCTCCATGGGATCCTTGCAAATCTGTGAAGCCAGTTCAACATTTTCTTTTGCAGTGAGGTTCTGAATGAGATTGTAAAACTGGAATACGAAACCTATATCGTACCTTCTATACGTGATGAGCTGTCTGGGCTTATATTCACTTATCCTCTGTCCGTCAACCGTTATCTCCCCTTCATCACAGGTATCCATCCCTCCGAGAATATTGAGTACGGTAGTTTTTCCCGCACCGCTCGGTCCCACGATAACCACAAATTCTCCGCTGTTTATCTCAAAGTTTATTCCATTAGCGGCGTTAATGGTAACCTCCCCCATTTTATACCGCTTAAACACATTTTTAAATTCAACAAAACCCATATATGCCTCCGTTACTTTTTTCCCATTCATATTCAATTACAATGTAATATCATTTCTAATATTTAATTATATATCTGGAAAACGAATATTAGATAGGTAGTTTTGAAAATTTGCATGCTTTTTTTCCGGGTTTTTATGGTGAAATAACCTCTTCTATTGGTATAAATCTGCCTTCCGGAGGGTATAAATAATAATACCACTTTCATACTCCGCAGCAATTCTCTTAGCAATTTTAACCGTTTATATCCATAAGAAAGTGAGTTTAATAATCGCCAGGTGAATTTATGATAATTCAGTGTGAAAGGAAGGAATTTATTTTGCAGGACGATCTGATAGCCATAACCCGCGATGATAAGTTTATCGGCTACGGAAAGGTTATCGCAGTGTTAGAAGAGCATGTACTTGTTGATGTTGATGCAAATGCCAGTAAGTCATTATTTGAAATTTTCAGTGAAGAAATACCTTGTGATTTCACCTTTGTTAATGAAAAGTATTATCCGAAAAGCGGTGAATTAAAGAAGGATATAGAGGGCAGGTGATCCATTACCTGCCTTATTTATTTTGTCGGAAAAATACCATCGCTCGCTTCCTCTGCCATTCGTTAACAATTTGTTCTAAATTTTATAACAAATTATTAATTAATTCTTCGTAAAATATACATAATTAATAGCTATCATATAAGCATAAGGTAAATCACAAAAAACATAAGGTCCATTATTAAGTACTTATAAGCGTTCGACTGACGCGGAAGGGAGTCAACTATGAATAATAATTTTAACAATGATGACTGGAACAGCCAAAGTCAAAATAACTTTAATTATGATAACCAGGGATATTACAAGGAAATAGTGGTGCAGCCCAGGAAAAAACGGGGCGGCAGATTTGTTACTTATCTTTCGCTGGTTCTGATAACTTCACTGGTAACCAGCTTCGCAGTGGGCGGTGTTATGTATTCGAATTTTTCCCGGCAGCTGGATAACCAGGTAAATTCGCTGAAGCAGACTGTTGTCACTCAAACCTCGGGTGATGGAGGTTCATCGCCTACAAAGCTTTCCACAGCAACTGACAATGTAAAGGCCACAAATTTGTTCAGCACAGGCACAGGTGAACTGACTGTGGCACAGATAGCAAAAAAAGTCGGACCGTCAATAGTGGGAATTAAAATGACGGTTCAAAGCACCAGGCAGTCACCTTTTTATAGCACCAGGTCCTCAACCTCCGACTCTGAAGGTTCAGGAATTATTTTTACAGAGGACGGCTATATAATCACAAACTATCATGTGGTACAATACGCCGACCCCAAGAACGGTGCTGCCAATACTGCACTGACTGTTTATTTGCCGGATAAAAGGGAAGCAAAGGCCAAATTTATCGGAGGTGACAGTGAAAATGATCTTGCTGTTATCAAAATTGATCTGACAAATCTTCCTGCAGCAGAGCTGGGGGATTCGTCGGAGGTCGAAGTCGGAGATCCGGCAGTTGCCATAGGCAATCCGCTTGGTATGGAATTTGCCGGCTCGGTCACCTATGGAGTAATAAGTGCCCTGAACAGGCAGCTGAAAACAGGAGATAACAGCTTGACCCTTATTCAGACTGATGCAGCTATAAATCCGGGCAACAGCGGTGGAGCCCTTGTAAATAAAAAAGGACAGGTAATCGGTATAAATTCAGCGAAAATTTCAGTTGAAGGCATTGAAGGACTGGGCTTTGCAATCCCTATGAACACTGCGAAACCCATAGTTGATCAGTTAAAGACCTATGGATATGTAAAAGGAAAGCCATTGATCGGAATATCCGCTCAGGAAGTCACGGCCGAAATCTCCAGAATGTATGATCTGCCCGTCGGAGTTTATATCTCCGAAGTCACACAGGGAGGAGCTGCCCAAGCTGCCGGTATACAAAAAGGGGATGTCCTTGTAAAACTTGACGGTTCAAAGATAGAGTCCATGGCCGACCTGGATGCCGTCAAAAAAAACCATAAAGCCGGTGATACTGTGAGTGCCGTAGTTTCAAGAGACGGTAAGGAAGTTACCTTGAGTATAACCTTCAGTGAAGACAAATAAGAAATTATCCAAAA
>JAFABO010000008.1 GCA_023426005.1 Bacillota bacterium
CAACCTGGTAGCAGAAGGCCACCACTTCACCATTCTTGTCAAGAAAGGTTGAACGGAGCAAATAGTCATTTCCCCATTTGAGGATATCAATCATATGTTCTTCTTCATTTATCTGTTTGAAGGAATCCCTGAACTCATAGAAGCCCCAGCCCAGAGTCGAAATGGTATATGCTTGCGGCAGTCCGAATTTGACATGATCTCCCGCATCATGAAATCCTCCGTGGAGATCCAGTGTTCCATCGCCGTCAGGGTCAAGAACCGCCCTGTTTTTGTCAATAAATGCCTGGGAGAGGTTAGTGCCCACCGAATCCTTGTTTTTGGGGATCAGGGGAACCTGACAGTCCTCAACATGGCAATCGCCCCGCCACTCAAGCTTTCCTCCCGTTATTCCGGGACCGCACTTTTCAGCATCATAAAAATATAATGATTTTTGCAGTGCTTCGGCATAATTGAAAGGAGGAGTCGAAGACGCGGCATAAACACCCGTACCTGTGAACAAAGTGGCGGTAATGGCCACTGTGGTTGCAAGAGTTATTGTCTTTTGAAGATACTTTTTTAATGTCAAAATAATCACTCCTTTGCTGCTATATATTTGGACCTGAAACATAACGTCCGGTTATGTTTCTTTATTTGATTTATTTAAATGCATCTATCACGAAATTTTTCCTGAAAGGATGCTTACAACTACTTCCCCAGCAGCAGTTGTTTGAGCAGTATCATATCGATAGCGTCAATGCTGCCGTCACTGTTCATGTCTGCTGCTGATCTGTCAATAGCTGCGCTGCCCCCCAGCAGGTACATTTTTAAGACCGCCAGATCCAGGGCATTCACCATTCCGTCACTGTTTACATCCCCGGTTTGAATTTCAGAACCGGCACCCACATGTGTACCGGTTCTTCCAAGGTTAATTTTATGATCGAGTCCGATAAACTTGCCGTTTGCATTCTTCCACAGGGAACGCTGAACCAGGGCCAGCTTTTCTGTGTCTATTTCATTAAACTCATTGCCGAGGAAAATTCCGCCCGTGTCGGCAGAGTTGGAATTCAGACACCAGAAAGTATGGCTGATTCCGGTCTCTTCTATAAAATCCGTCAAAGCAGTCATCCATTTTTCATTGAGCCCCTTGTCCATTCTGCCTCCCCATTCTCCAACCAGTACAGGAGCAATATTTTCCCCGTTGATATAGTACCAATTGGGGCTCCATACATCTCTCAGCAGGGTATCCTTGTTAAAATCCCCCTGGAACCAGGACTGCATCCAGACACTTGGTCCATAATCATGGGGGGAGTAAACGAGCTGGCTCTGACGGGAACCCAGGTTGACGGGATAATCCCTCACGCCCCGGAGATTGCCTCCCCACCAGGTATAATAGTACTTATGTTCATCCTTTTCCGCATAGGTATAGCCCTCATACGGATATGTCTCAACCCCTTCAACAACGATAAGCAGATTGGGGTTGATATCCAGGATGGCTTTTCCGGCCTTTTCAGCTTCGTACTTCCAATTGTTTTTATCCGTTGAGCCGTCCCATTTTGCGCCATCGGCTGCAGTTGGTTTCCCATACGGTTCATTGAATAGATCCATCGCAATAACGGTGTCGTCATTTTTATAGTGTTCTGCCAGCCACTTCCAGCTTGCTTCAAAATCCTCAGCTGTGAAGGAATTTCCATACCAAAGACCCGTTTGATATGAATTGGTCGTTCTATGCATATCCAGCATTACCTTCAGCCCTATTTTCTTGCAGTAGGCGATGGATGCATCAAGAATTTGAAGGGTATTCAGACCCTCCAGATCAGGATTGTAGAAAATGTT
This sequence comes from Bacillota bacterium, assembly GCA_023426005.1. GTDB lineage: Bacteria > Bacillota > Clostridia > Acetivibrionales > DSM-1351 > Ruminiclostridium. Next base: position 1,813 of record JAFABO010000008.1, read on the forward strand.
GACAGCTGTTGTTTGGGGATATATTCCCTTACGCCATTGGTTTACAAGCTGTAAGGATAATGGTACCCGCAGCAGATTAAAGCCGTTATCTGCCGCCGTGTCAAGTATAAACTCCATTTTTTGACTCCAAATTCCGTGATAACACTCATTAGGAGTCTCAAAGCCAAACCATGCTATGCCGGTTAACCTCACCTGGTTGCCATATTTATCAAATATTTTATTTCCGCTGACATGCAGAAAATCGTCAGAGTTATCAGCCATATCCTGGGCCGAAACCATTTGAACCTGTAATATAAAAGCTATTGTAAGGATAAATGTAAAAATTATAATAGTTTTTCTCTTTTTTGCTGAGAAAGACATTTATACCACCTGCCTTTAAATATAGAGTGGTTTAATCAACTTTTATTCCGCCTTCTTTAAATACAGCATTGATCCTGTTAAATGCCGTATCTCCGAACGCTCCGGAAATATCGCTGGCTATTCCGGTCACTCCTTTTTTTGCGTTCTCTTTAATCTTAAAACTTATATTTGTAATCACCCCCGGTTTTGTTACCGAATCTTTTCCGTTATTGCTGCATGCAAAAAGAAAAGTGACGGTACCGGTTTCATTGTTGATTGTATAATCAAAATCAGCTTCGCTTACAAGTGAGGCACCCGGTTTCACTTCAGCGGCTTCAAGGATGCCGGTGTCATATTTTATATTGAAATTAAAACTTCCAATACCTTTTTCAGGAATTGTATTGACACTTACGGGAATAGTTACGGTAGAACCGCCTGTTCCGTTCCCTGAACCGATTTCAATTTCCGATTCTCCTCCTGAAGCCATGATAGCGGTTGTGGCTGCCTGATTTGCACTAACATCCGAAACCCTTGCCGTTTCCGATGCAGACATGTAATTGACCCCGAAGATTGTTATAACGCAAATACAAATTATTATCAAAATTCCTAATAATACTTTTTTCATATTTAACCTCCATGTGCCAATTTGCCAAATGAATTGTCCTATTGGGTACACACTAAAAGTATTTTCAATGGGTTAAGTTTATTTAAATGTGCCCATGAATAGCTTTGAACCGCATGCGGCCACAAAAAAGGCAAAAAAATTTGCTTGCTGTTGCCTTATTAGTCCACAGTGTTTTTGGTAATGCAGGACAAGAACTATAGAAGCCCAAATACACAAGAACTTCTATAGTTCAATATCCTTAACCGAAACTAGCCTTCTGCAGGGAATTTCGTGATCATGCCAAGCAGATACTGTTTATATATTGCAAAGTCAACCGCATCAATGGATTTGTCTGCATTCAGATCAGCTGCTGCAAGGTCTATTCCTGTTGAATCCTGAGTCAGCAAATACTTCTTCAATGCTGCGAAATCCAGAGCATCCTTTGCTCCGTCTTTATTCAAGTCACCGACACTTATTGTTACAACAGAACCTATCTTGGGTCCCTGTTCATCCAGATATGCGCTCATCCATGCGAGAGGAGCATTCCAGTTGATGGTTATTTCATTTGTTGACCATGATTCAATATTATCCATAAAGCATTTTTCAGCGGGCCTTACTCCCGGCTTCCAGCCTGAACCCTTAACCCAGGGGTCCTGCAAACCGGAGTTTGGACCACCTGACAGGCAGCCTGGAGGTGCTTTTGGGAAAGTATTGTCGGCCTGATATGCCCAGAAGCGGTGGTGAGGATTTTCCAACGGGTTTTCACCGTAACCGGTTACATAGCTCTGGACATTGGGATTGCGCCCCAGGATGTAGTCCATGGCAGTAACAGCGCCGTTGATATACTTGGCATTTTGTCTGTTGCTGAATTCATAAGCATAAGACATTACAATGGCCTCATTGACAACAAAGGAGTTGGATCCCCAGGGGAAACCGGTAACAGTGGAACCGTCGAAAGGAGAAGAAATTACTTTTTCTTCGATAGGCACGCCGTAACCCTGAGCATTTTCTATGGAAATAAACTTATCTGCCGCAGCCTGTATATTGGCTTTAGCTGTGGCTACATCAGCGGCGGGGAGACTGTTTGGCACAACAGTAAGAGTTATTGTACCCAAACCTGCCGTGTTTCCCCAGTCAAATGCACCTGTAAGGCCGTTGTCTTCGCCGCCGACCAATTCAGTGGGCATTTGGAGATAGTGGGGAGAACTCTTTATATAATTCAAATACTTGGTGTTTCCGGTAGTGGCATACAATTCACAGGCTGCCCAGTAGAAATCATCCAGAACATAATTATCTCCATAGGCACCGCCGCCCGGTCCCTGTTCCATACTTGCATAGATTGCAGGATGAGCTACGGCTGCATCCCATGCTGTTTCGGCAGCAGAGAGACATTTAGTGGCAAAAGCGGCATCATACTGCTTCCAGAGACGTGAACCCTGTGCGGCTATTGCAGCCAGATTTAATGTAGCAGCAGTACTTGGCGGCTGCAGATAACGTTTCATTGTATCCTGGTCGGGACGTACCGCAAGAGCGGTCCAGCGTTCGTCATGTGCCTTATGGTGTGCCATACCTGCCAGTTGATTCCCGGCCGGTACCTGCATATTCAATAAAGTCTTCAGATTGTAACGTGTTTCGTCAAGTATATCCGGCCAGCCGTTTCCGCTTTCAGGTATGTTTAAGGTACCGTCTGCGAAAGGAGCAACAGCGGTATTGCCGTTTAAGTATAAAGCGCGTTCATAGGAATTCATTACGGTCCAGGTTGATATACCGCCGTTTACAACGTATTTCCCGTGGTCGCCTGCATCGTACCAACCGCCGGTGACGTCAAGGGAATAATTTGCCTTGTAATCCTTTGTGGGATCGGGCTGCAGGATATCGCTCGGATGTCCTGCGGGACGGGCCCACTGCGCCTGGTCACAGTACGGCAGCTTTATTTCTATGGCGCTTCTGTTGTGATAGAAATATTTCATTGAGTCATATTTCATCTTGGTATAGATGTCATTGCCGATAGTAAAAGGCATACTTTCTGCCGGTGTCACATCAGCGGTGGCGGCTCTCAGTTTATAGCCGGTGCCCGGAGTGGTATAGGATGAAAAATCAATAACGTGCACCTTGTCACCGGATGCGTGATCAGCACCCTTTACAGTTGATTGGCCCTGTGCAACAACGGTTCCCTGGCCGTTGACCAGCGTCCAGTTCACAGGAGCTGTCGAACCGGATACTAAAGTTGCAACCTTTGCTGAGTTGGGATAAAATCCTTCCTGGTTTAAACGGACAGCATTGGTGGGCTCGGGAATATCATCCGGATACCCTTTGAATTGTGGATCCTTTACATAAATATCATCAAATGTAAAAGTAGTAGCCTGGTAATTTTCAGGTGATACAGTATTTTTTTCAGGAGCAAGGTGGAATGCAAATTCACAATTGCTCTTTGTGCCTTTATTCATTGTAAAGGTCTGGGTTACGGTTTTTGGTGTGTTGGCCCTTAATTCCAGGAAGTGCCATTGCTGATCCAGATTCCAATATTCATCATATGGATCTCCCTGATCGCCTATTTTGGGGTAAATCTTGCAATCCCTGTTGGCTGTGACAGTAAACTGTACAGTGTAAGTATGTCCCTGCTCGATGGTAAGACCCCTGTGACGGAATTGTAAATCCCATCTCTCCCCAGTTCCCATGGGCCCTATTTTTTCGCATTTTATTACATACTTGCCCTGATCTGTGATTTCGAAGCTTGCCTTGGCGGGGTATGATTCGACCACATGCCATGGAAGGCCTATGTTGTTGTCGAAGGTGTGGTTTCTGATAATATCTCCTGCACCTACCACTGCAAATGCAGAGGAACTAAAAAAAACAGACA
>JAFABO010000061.1 GCA_023426005.1 Bacillota bacterium
GTTGAGAACAAGATTCAGGAATATCTTTATGGCTGAGTAAAAATACCTTTTGAAGGAGATTTAATGTGCTGAACAGGATTATAAAAATTTCTTTTTCTATTCTAGGTGCTGTTACCGGTTTTACAATATTGCGAACAGTTTTATTGAGTAATCACATTGCTATGAGCGAAAATTTAAGGATTTTGATTTTCGTTTTATTTTCATTGGCATTTTGTACACTATTTTATTTTATGGCTTCTAAAATCATTGAATTTGTCGGGGTTTTTATTGACAGAATAGAAAACGGGATTCAGAATATCACATTGTCCGAAATGCTGCTGGGCGCGCTAGGCCTTATAGTGGGCCTGATTGTGGCAAATCTCATAAGCATACCCATAATAAAAATTCAAATAATCGGAGTGCCCTTTGCAGTAATAATAAATATTTTATTTGGCTTTACAGGTGTGGGAATTTCGCTGAGAAAAAGAAACGAGAATTTCTTAGATATATTCAAAGACGGAAAAGTAAACTCCAATATTCCCAAGATAGTGGATACAAGCACCATTATCGATGGCAGGATACTCGATATCTGCTCGTCGGGTTTTATAGACGGCGAACTTATAGTACCTTCCTTTGTTCTGGAGGAGCTCAGGCATATAGCCGATTCGGACGACAGTCTGAGAAGGGCGAGAGGACGGAGGGGGCTGGACATCCTGAATCTGCTTCAGAAGGACAGCTGCCATACCGTTAAAATAGAAGAATTTGACTACCATAATATGGAGGCCGATGAAATGTTGATGAAAGCTTCCCAGAAGCTCAAGGGGAAACTTGTCACCATTGATTATAATCTCAGCAAGGTGGCAGTTCTGAAAGGGATAAAGGTTTTAAACATAAATGAGCTGGCAAATGCCGTTAAGCCCATAGCCCTGCCCGGTGAGGAAATGAATGTGCAGGTGGTGAAGGACGGTAAGGAGGCAGGCCAGGGAGTGGCTTTCCTGGAGGATGGCACCATGATAGTTGTAGAGGGCGGAAAAAAATATCTTGGAGAGACAGTTCCTGTTATGGTTACCAGCGTACTTCAGACATCGGCCGGCAGGATGGTATTTGCAAAGCCCAACAGATAGGCAGCAGAGTATTTACATGGAGGAATTAACGTTTTGGATATAGATAATAGATTGACCGGAAAAGTTGCGGCCGTCATCACAGCTGCCGGCAAGGGTTCCAGAATGCATTCAAAAATAAACAAGCAGTATTTGGAGCTTGGGGGCATTCCTGTACTTGCCAGAACAATAGCAGCTTTTCAGCAGTGTTCCGGAGTTGATGAAATTATTGTAGTTATAAATGAAGAAGATATGAATTTCTGTAAAAATAAAATCATTGAAAGATTTCAATTTTCAAAGGTGAAGTCTTTGGTCAGCGGCGGAACACAGCGGCAGGCTTCGGTGCATAAAGGTCTCTGCGCAATAGGGGACAACTGTGGAATTGTACTGATACACGACGGTGCCAGACCCTTTGTGGCAGTTGAAAATATCAGTGAGAGCATTAATGCCGCCAGAAAATTCGGTGCCTGCGGTATAGGTGTCAGGGTGAAAGATACCATAAAAATATCCGGTCCTGACGGTTTCGTAGCCTCTACACCCGACAGAAGTACTCTGTGGAGTATACAGACGCCCCAATGCTTTGATTACGGGATAATTATGAGAGCCCATGAAGCCGCTGTCAAAAATGATTATACCGGAACCGACGATATGGTTCTGGTGGAGAAATTAGGGATTCCCGTTAAAATCCTTGAAGGAAGTTATAATAATATTAAAATTACAACTCCTGAAGATATTATAATTGGTGAGTCTATTCTGGCAAACCTGTGACAGCCGCAGCTAAAAAAACGTATCCGTGTTACTGCCTACAAGGCCGTAACACAGCAGAAAGCCTGGATTCCCTGGCCCTGCCCGAATTGAGTCAGGCTTTCTCCCGAAGTGGCCGTTATTCCAACACTGTTTTCGGGAATACTTAACAGATCTGAAATCACTTTACGCATCTCGGGTATCTTTGGTGTAATCCTTGGATATGAGCATTCTATTGATATGGACACATGTACTATTTTGACATCCACGAGATGTTTCAACGCCTCTTTAAGGTATTCCGAACTGTCTGTTATTCCTCTTTTCATGCACATCTCATCTGCTACTCTTCCCAATATATTGACACAGGTAACACCTGAAACCGCATTGGTAATTGCGTGCAAGACTACGTCGGCATCACTGTTTCCCGCCAGCGGAGTAACTCCGTCAAAAACTACTCCACCCAAAACAAACTTTTTATTCTTATTATCAAAGTCAAATCTATGACTGTCCTGACCAATACCGACCTTCATTAGCAAATCTCCTTAAAAGATTAATTGGTAATTTTAATATTATTACCCTGCAGCTGCAATTAATATTTTGCCACTCACATTATATTATACCTGCCAGGTGTCTTCAAGTGTATTGACATTACCCGATACATATATTATATAATATTAATTGGTGCTTTTTTGTGTTATTTAAATAAAGCACTAATGCTATTCGTTTGGCTTTTGCCGGAAATGGAGTTTTAAATGTCTAATGATAAAAAATTAGTCGAAGCCATTACATCTATGAATGATGACTTCGCACAATGGTATACCGATGTTATTAAAAAAGCGGAACTTATTGATTATTCAAGTGTAAGAGGTTGTATGATTATAAAGCCGTATGGCTATGCCATATGGGAAAACCTGCAAAAAGCGTTGGATTCAAGATTTAAGGCAACAGGACATGAAAATGTATATATGCCGATGTTTATTCCGGAAAGCTTGCTTCTGAAGGAAAAAGAACATGTTGAAGGCTTTGCTCCTGAGGTTGCATGGGTAACGCACGGCGGAGATGAAAAGCTGACTGAAAGGCTGTGTGTAAGGCCCACATCCGAGACCTTATTCTGTGAACACTATGCAAATATAGTCCATTCCTACAGGGATCTTCCGAAGTTGTATAACCAATGGTGTTCGGTGGTAAGATGGGAAAAGACGACAAGACCGTTCCTCAGAACACTGGAATTCTTGTGGCAGGAAGGTCATACGGCCCACGCCACTGCTGAGGAGGCACAGGAAGAGACAATTAAAATGCTCAATGTATATGCAGATGTCTGTGAAAATGTTCTGGCCATTCCTGTAATAAAAGGCAGAAAGACCGACAAGGAAAAGTTCGCCGGTGCCGACGCAACCTATACAATTGAAAGCCTGATGCATGATGGAAAAGCATTGCAGTCGGGAACCTCACATAACTTCGGCGACGGTTTTGCCAGAGCTTTTGAGATACAATACACAGATAAAAACAATCAGCTCCAGTATGTGCATCAAACCTCCTGGGGTGTCACAACCCGACTTATTGGTGCCATTATAATGGTTCACGGGGATGACAGCGGTCTGGTGCTGCCGCCTGCAGTCGCACCGACACAGTTGGTGATCATACCTGTTTCACAGCATAAGGAGGGCGTGCTTGAAAAGGCAAATGAACTTTTAACCGGTCTGTCTGAAAAGTTCAGAGTTAAGATTGACGACAGCGACAAGATGCCGGGCTGGAAATTTGCAGAACATGAAATGAAGGGTATTCCCCTTCGTCTGGAGGTTGGGCCAAAGGATATAGAGAAGAATCAGGTAGTGCTTGTAAGAAGAGATACAAGAGAGAAGATATTCACTCCCATGGATAATCTGGCTGAAACTGTAGAAAAACTGCTTGGGGATATTCAAAAATCTCTTCTTGAAAGAGCGAGAGAAATGAGGGACAAGAAAACCTACACTGCAGTCACACTTGACCAATTCGAGCAGATCATCGACGCTACTCCCGGTTTTGTAAAGGCCATGTGGTGCGGAGAACAGGAGTGTGAAGACAAAGTTAAGGAATTGACCGGAGCAACTGCAAGGTGCATGCCTTTTGAACAGGAAAAGCTGTCCGATAAATGCATGTGCTGCGGAAAGCCGGCCAAGACAATGGTCTACTGGGGAAAGGCATACTAATATTGAATTAAGGCATAGTGCCACTTAAATTCGTTTGGAAAGGGCTGTGGTGCTGGCGGTTGAAAAATCGCTTGTGTGCAGCTCCTTTTGTTTTGCTTTGCCGTTAGATTTAATTGGAATCAACGGGTATGCGAGGACAACTTCATAAGGTAGTACGGAAGTTACCAGTTGATTAGAGAATTACACAGGTAAAGCAGTTCTCTCATTTTTTCTCAAATAATGTAAATAAATATGTAAAACCTGTCAATACTATTAGCATATGGGTTGTTTTCCCATTGCAGGTCATAAAGTCAACTGTGGTTAAAGCCTTCGCTTTTTGACGGAGGCGCTTTTAGCCGATGTTAATGACTTTGGGATGGCTGTAAGCAGCACTTATCTATGTAGGAGGGGTTTTATGAAAAGAAGAAGGATTTATACCATAACGGCGGCCTTTTTGGTGTTGGCTTTTACATTTTTACCCGTAAGAACCGGACAGTATATGGCCGCCGCATCAGAAGCTTACCAAAAAGTTGACAGCAGTTCAGGTGTTATTACCGCCAATGAGGTCAATCTAAGGACAGGTCCGGCAACTACTTTTGATATTCTATGTAAATTGAAGAAGGATCAGAAGGTCACGGTAATGGGTAAATTGGGAGACTGGTATGCTGTATATGTGGGTGCAAACGGCAATGTAGGTGCGGTTTCTTCGCGTTATTTAAAACTTGATAAAGCCAAGACTACAACCGGTACCAAACAGGTGGCGGCGCAGAACAACAGCAGTAAGCCGGCCGCGTCAAACGGCAATCAGTCCGGTTCGAAAGCGGCTGTATCAGGCAGCAGTGACAAAGCGAAATCTCCGGCCGAAAATACCTCTTCCAAGGCCGCAGCATCAGAAAAGCCGGTGAATATATCCTCAGATGAACAGACCTTATTTGACACGGTAAACAAGGCGAGAAAGGAAGAGGGTCTAAAGGCCCTGGAATTTGATGCCCAGCTGGTTACGGTTGCCAGGCTGAAGGCAAAGGATATGAAGGACAATAATTATTTCAGCCATACATCTAAATATTACGGTACACCTTTTGACATGATGAAGAAATACGGGATCAAGTTTAGTACCGCAGGGGAAAATATTGCTGGGAACCAGTCTATTGACAAGGTTGTCAAGGCATGGCTGAAAGAGAATAGCAACAACATATACAATGACAAATTTACTCACACAGGCATTGGGATTGTTGACAGCCCAACCTATGGGAAGTTGTTTGTGCAGTTGTTCATTAAAAAGTAGCATAAAAGACAGGAACTGTTGCAGAACCGGGTACAATTAATTTTGTGTTCTGCAGCAGGCAGCTGTCGGGTTTTATTGGTTATTAAATATGCTTTTTATCTATTCTGCTGACAATTCAACTCTGCCGGGATTTTCTATTTGCTGTGGAACCTTAATTTCAACCACAGTACCTGGGTTTTCATTGTACAGAGTTATACCATAATTATATCCTGTAAATAATTTAATGCGTTTGTCAATATTTATAATACCGATTCCGCTGGCGTTTGACGATATGAAGAAGTTTTGGCTATCTTGCATTTCACTGCGCAATTTTTTCATAGTTTCGGCCGGTATTCCACAGCCATTATCATAAACCGAGAGGATTACGGAATCGTCTTCCAGCCTGGCGCTGATTTTAATAATTCCATCAGAGTCCACATTTTCAAAACCGTGATAAATACAATTCTCTACCAAAGGTTGGAGGGTCATTTTTATTATTTGAAAATCAAGTAAATTGTCCGGAATGCTGTATTCCACTTCAAACCTGTCCTCAAAGCGGGCGGACATGATAAAAATATATTGCTTTATAATGTTCAATTCATCGTTTAATGTTACTATATCATTGCCTTTTATGGAGTACCGCAGTATGTCTGATACTGCCTGACAAAGGTCGCCGATACAATCCACATTATTCATATGAGCCAATCCTTTTATAGATGCCAGGGTATTATAAAGAAAATGCGGATTGATCTGGCTTTGCAAAGCTGAAAAGTGAGAGCGCTGCCTTATAATTTCTGTTTCATAAAGTTGGGATTGCGTTTTAAATATTTGTGAGGTCATATCGTTATTCCTTTTTATCATTTCATTCAGACGGTCGGATATAACGCCGATTTCATTGGCTGGTCCGTGGAATAAATATCTTTTCCTGTTCAAAGCACCATTGGCAATTTGACTTGCGATATGTTTAATTGGGGAAATGATGTTCCGGTTCCACATAATGCTCGCAATAATCATACATATGCTTATGAACACAACAGATATGGTGAAAAAGAATGATATTGTATTATATTTTTGGTCGGATATCTTTGTATTGATGAAACAATTAATATAAAAATTAGTATTTGGAACATGGTAACTTACAGAACGGACATATTTTTGTGCCAGTTCGTTGTATTCCTTGCTGTTGATGATAGTATTGGCACCATACATAAAATAATTGTTATGTGAATCCCTGATTGTATATATGACATCTTTATCTAGATCCGGGGAAAAGGAGGCCAGCTTGGTAATGTCGCATACAAAAATTAAAAAATAGGGAGACTTTGAATAGCCTGATAAATGTGAATCACCATAAAAAACAGGTTGAATGTAAAGAAACATGTCCTGGTTTTGTTTGGTTTTGTAAAACGAGAAAAAAGGTTTTTCTGTTTCAAAAGGGTCGATTGCTGAATATAAGTCAGATATATTTATCATTGTTTGTATTTGGTCACCCGAAGTAAATCCGTTAAAAATGCTTTGAAAAGTATGTTTATCTTTAGAAAGAAAGATATTGTTTATAGTCGGATTAAATTTTTTAATAGAAGTGACGATTTCATCAATATATTTCATAGTCTTATATTGATTTAATTTTTGATTTCCGATGTCATACTTGATCAAATCTGAAAGAGAGCTATTGAAAGCTAATGTCTCTCCTGCCTTTTCTATATTACTGATTTCTGCTTCAAAAGAGATAGATAAAGCTTCTACCTTGGATTTAAAATAATTCTTGGTTATTTGCTCTGTCTGTTCAGCCATATATGCGGTATATAATAATTGCAAAATTAGAATAAGTAATAGCGGAAAAAATGAATATATTAAAAGCTGATGTTTAAGTTTATAATCAATTAGTTTTTTCAAAATTATTCCCCCTGATCCGCTTTTGATAATCTCTAGGAGAGCAACCGAAGGTTTTTTTGAAAATTTTACTGAAGTAAAAATAGTCTTTATACCCAACGGCTATTGATATTTGTTCAAGAGTAAGGCCTGTTGTTTTTATTAATTTTTCCACATGTTTCATTTTAGTTTTTGCAATGTAGTGGGAAAAAGTTATCCCTAAATTTTTTTTAAACAGGATGCAGAGGTAGTTTTTACTTATAAAAAATTTCCCGCATATTTCATCCAATGCAAGAGACTTGTAAATGTTATTATTTATGTAAATTAAAATTTGATCAAAGGTATTTCCCCCGCCGGTTGGTTCAATTTTTAACGGCGCTGGACCGGTTAGTTGTTTATTTTTGTCCAGCTCATTTCTGATCCTTGTCAGCACGGCTTTTGCATCGGCTTGTCCAACCGGTTTTAAGCAATAGTCAACAGCGCCGTTTCTCATTGCGTTTTGAGCATAACCAAATTCATCGTAGCCGCTTACAACAACAAACAGACATGACGGATGGGACTCTTTTACAATGTTCATTAATTGGAGTCCGTCTATTTTAGGCATTTTTATGTCGGTAAATACCACATCCGGTTTATTTTTTTGAATGAACTCGATAGCTTCAAGAGGCTTTGTGAATTCCTGAATAAGTTCAAAGCCGAATTCATTCCATGAAAAAGTTGATTTTAAATCTACTAACACCAATCGTTCATCATCAACAATTACGACTGTATACATAATACCCTCATTTCTTTTGTTTACGTATACTCTATTATATGTTTTATAACAGCTTGGTTGTCAAGTTTAAATTTATAAATGGCGGTCGGGTTATTGTCTGATTTATATATAGTACAAGTTTATATAAATATAGTATATGCTGTATTCCCGCAAAACAATGTAAAATTCTAAACGTAGACGGGACATAATATCAAAGTATCTTACGCACAAATGTGGCTCAGGGAGGTTAAAATGAGAGATCCAGTATCAGGGAGTGTCAGGCACAATAATTTATTTAAGCGGATTATGTCATATAAGTATATATATATGATGTTACTGCCGGTGCTCCTGTACTATATAATTTTTAAATACATTCCTATTTACGGAGTACAGCTTGCATTTAAAGAATTTGCCTTCGGTAAAGGAATAAGCGGAAGTGCCTGGACCGGGCTTGATAATTTCAGATACCTATTTATAGAGCATGATTTTTGGATTGCTTTCAAGAATACAATCATTATCTCATTTATGAAACTCATTTTAGGATTTCCTATCCCGGTCATATTATCGATCCTGATAAATGAATTGGTTATGCCGAGATTCAAAAGGGGAATGCAAATTATATACACTTTCCCACACTTCCTGTCGTGGATAATTCTTTCGGGTATTATGTTTAATTTACTGTCCAGTACAGGTGCGGTTAACAATCTATTCGCATTATTTGGATTAGAACGAATGAACTTTATGACCGATGTGGGAATATTCCGTTTTTTATTGGTGTACTCGGATATATGGAAAGAGGCAGGATGGAGCACAATTATTTATATGGCGGCAATAACAGGCATTGACCCTTCTCTGTATGAAGCTGCATATATGGACGGTGCAAACAGGTGGCATAAAATCAGATACATTGTTTGGCCTGGTATAAGATCTGTAGTGGTAGTTATGATGATTTTACAAGTGGGGCAAATCATGTCTGCCGGATTTATGCAGGTGTTGAATTTATACAATCCCGCAGTATATTCAGTGGCAGATATTTTAGATACATACGTCTATAGAATCAGTTTTCAAGGTATGCCAAAATTTGGTGTCAGTACCGCGGTTAGTTTATTTATTGGTATTACAAACTGTATTTTATTGCTCACTGCGGACAAGATTGCTTCATTCTTTGGAGAATCAGGAGTCATGTAAAAGTTAAACATATTTTTAAGTGAAATCAATTAAATTTTTGCGAGGCTATTATGAAAAATATATCTATGCTCAGGAAAATGAAACTTTTTGACTATATTTTAATATTTATTTTATCGCTATATGCATTAATAGTGATATATCCGTTTTATAACTCGATTCTAGTATCTTTTGTAAGCCAATCAGACTATATAATGACACCTTTCATGCTATTTCCTAAAAAAATCATTTTTGATTCCTATATTTATGTATATAAAACGGGTATGCTATTTTCAAGCATGAAGATAACCGCAATTATAACCATAGTGGGAGTAATCTACAACATGCTTTTGACATTGCTTTGTGCTTATGTTTTGTCAAAACCTTTTCCCGGCAGAAAATTTGTAGCTTATCTGATTGTTTTTACCGTTTATTTTACGGGAGGATTAATACCAAATTATTTATTAATTAAAGATTTGCATCTGGTGGATAATATTTTTGCAATGATTTTACCTACAGGTATTACTTTCATGTACATGACAGTTCTGAGGAAAAGTTTTGAAAGCATACCGAAATCCTTGGAGGAATCCGCCAAAATAGACGGTGCAAATGACATCACAATTTTATTCCGCATAGTATTGCCGCTCTCATTACCTATTATTGCGACTTTCACTCTTTATTACGGAGTGGAGAGATGGAATGAATGGTGGAATGGTATGCTGTACATTAAATCATCAAGGTTACAGCCATTACAGTTAGTTTTGCGAAATATTATTCAGGAGGCCAGTACCGTATCAAATGGCTCGGGTTCCTCCGCAATGACACAGCCCTTCGGTGACGGCATTAAAATGGCCAGTACCATTATCAGCATGTTGCCTATTATGATGGTCTATCCTTTTTTGCAAAAGTTTTTTATCTCAGGCCTTGTTGTCGGAGCGGTTAAAGAGTAGTATATATACTCGATTATAATATTGCAGTAAGTTATTAACTCGAGTGATATAAATAAACAACAAATAATTTATGAGGGGGTTTTTTGAATGTTAAAAAAGATGATTCTGATGCTTCTCACGGTTTCTATGCTTATAACAGGTTTTGCTGCTTGCTCTTCAGGTTCGGACACAGGTAATAAAGGCGATGATGCAAAAACATCAGGTATATCTTCAGGGGCGGATCAAACAAAAAAAGATGATTTCAGTGAAGAAGTAAAAATAACAATGAACGTTCTTTACACCGAAAAAAATAATATAGACAGGAGATATGATTTCTTAAGGAAAAAGTTCAATATCAACTTTGATTTAATTGCATGCAGTTTAAATGACATAAAAGAGAAATCAAGAGTTTGGATTGCAAGCGGAGACATGCCTGAGGTTATGTGGACAAATATGGAACTTTTAAATGCTTCCGAGTTAAAAGATTGGGCAAAAAGCGGGATGATCAAAGAACTTCCCGACATGTCGGCCTATACAAATTTAAAAACTATCCAGGATGGAATTCCTTCATACAAGGATTTGGCAGTTGACGGTAAAAATTATTTCTGGCTGGGCGGCCGTGGTCTGGAGAAACTGAAAGGATATGCTCCTGAAGTATATTTGTACAGAAAAGACTGGGCAAAGCAGCTTGGTATGGATAAAGAGGAATTCACATGGGATGAGATGATAGCTCTTGCAAAAGCTTTTGCAGAAAAGGACCCCGGTCATAATGGCTCCGGAAAAACAATTGGCATGGCGGCAATTGCATGGGCATATCCGGCTTGTTCAGGACTTGACAGAATCTCACCGCAATGGGACAGTTTCGTTAAAAAGGATGGGCAATACGTGTGGGGCGGTGCTTTGCCTGAAACATTAGAAGGGGTTAAAGAGGCAAAGAAACTCTTTGATGAAAATGTTTTTTGGAAGGAACAATCTATAGCAAAAACCTTTGATGGTCCAAGTCAGTTCCAGGCGGGACAAGTTGGAATCCTTTATCATAATTTATTCTCCAACAACGTTCTTACAACAGTTGATGGAATGGAAAAAGCAATCCCGGGTATAAAAATTGATGATGCAGTAGGCATTATGAAGTTAAAATCTCCGGATGGGACGTATTTCAACAAAGAAATCGACGAGTGGTGGGGAACTACCAGCTTTAGAAGCGATATAAACGAAAAGAAAATGGAGCGCTTTCTGGCTATGCAGGATTGGCTGAATTCTGAAGAGGGCCTAACTTTAAGAACTTATGGATTGGAAGGGACAGACTATAATAAAAATGGTGACAACTATGAAATGTTATGGGATAGAAATACTTCAGGCGGATTTATTTCACCATACGCACCTGAAAGTGACCGTATTCTGAATATGTTCCAGCTTACCGAATCCGCCAACTATACGCTTCCCACTGTTCCGGATTCCGCAAAAGGTCTGATGCAGCAAGTATTAGGCTCCTTTGATGTCCCCAATCCGACCGTAAAGATTGATGATAGAAAGCTAAAGACTTATAGTGCGCCAAATAAAGATAAATATAATATTGCTGAGGAAACCCGTACGAAAATTATTGAATTGATCATCAGCTCAAAGAATATTGAAAAGGATTATAATGCCTGGTGTGATTCTATGAGACCCAAAATTGATCCAATTCTGAAGGAGCTGAACGAAGGGCTTAAATAAAATATAAATAGATGCAGTTCTCAATGTTATATCGGGAACTGCATCCATTTTAAAGGTTGGTGTAAATATGAAGAAAAAACCTAATTTACTGTTATTTATTCCTGATACATTTCGTGCAGATGCATTACACCATCTGGGCTGTGAGGCAGCTGTAACACCGAATTTTGATAAGCTGGCAACCGCTGAAGGGGTTTCTTTTGCAAATACATATTGTCAAAATCCTATCTGTACGCCCAGCAGGTGCAGTTTTATGAGTGGCTTTTACCCGCATGTAAACGGACACCGGACACTTACAAATATGATGGAATATCATGAACCGGTTCTGCTGGAGGTTCTTAAAAAGGAAGGGTACCATGTCTGGTGGGGGGGAAAAGACGATCTGATTCCCGCCGAAAATGACCATGGAAGATATTGCAATGAAAGACATGTTGAGAAGAGACATAAAGTTGAAAATTTGCATGGAAACCAAAGCTGGAGAACTGATTTTGAATCTAAAGAGTACTATTCTTTTTTAGCAGGAAAGTTAAATCCAACCGTGGATGATGTGTTCTATGACTGCGACTGGTCTGTAATTCACGGGTGTAAAGAATTTTTGGAAAATTATACTGATGAAAAGCCGGTTTGCCTATTTATGCCGCTGCTTTACCCACATCCGCCCTATGGGGTGGAGGAGCCATGGTACAGCGGCATTAACAGGGATTTGATTGAAATGCCGCAAAAAGCCCCGGATAACTGGGAACTGAAACCTTCCATGTTAAAGGGTATTTATGACAGGCAGAGATTGCAGGGGTTGAGCCAGGAGCAATGGCGCGAAATAAAAGCCGTATATTTGGGTATGTGTTCACGTATTGACAGCCAGTTTGGCATGGTAGTAGATGCGCTGAAAAGTAAAGGTATATATGAAGATACCGCCATATTCATGTTTAGTGACCATGGAGATTTTACCGGGGATTATGGATTGGTTGAAAAAACTCAGAATACATTTGAAGATTGTCTCACCCATGTCCCTTTAATTATTAAGCCTCCAAGGGGCTTTGAAGTCAAAAGCGGAATTCATGAAGCTTTGGTGGAACTGGTGGACATTGTTCCGACTGTATGCCATTACGCAGGGATAGAACTGGATTATGACCAGTTCGGGATATCGCTGCACGAATGTGTAGCAGGGAAAAAAGATAAGCACAGGGACGCTGTATTTTGTGAAGGAGGAAGACGCCATAGCGAAGTGCAGTGTATGGAAAAGGCTGATAAAGCGTTAACAGAAAAGACGGCATTGTATTGGCCAAAGATAGATACGCAGAGTCTGGAAGGACCGGAGCATACAAAAGCTGTAATGTGCAGAACAAAAGAATACAAGTATGTATACAGAATGTATGAAAATGATGAGTTTTACGATTTGGCAAGGGATCCCAGGGAAATGAATAACTTAATCCTGTGTCCGGAATATCAATCCCTGATTATGGAATTTAAAGAAAGAACATTGCGTTTTATGGTTGAAACTTGTGACACAGTTCCCAGAAAAGAAAACAAAAGGTTTTAGAAATAACGTCAAGCCAAGTCCCCGGGTTATTGCTTTATGCAGGCGGGGACTTTTGACGCTGCGAATAATATTTTAAATAATATATTCAGGACTTTTTACCGTCGATCAATTTTTCCAGAGTGAAGGGGGGCTCAATAGCTATGATTTTCCCATTCAGATAGTTCAGATGTCCGGCAGAAGTTTTGAAATCAAAGATTAGTCTGCTGGCGCAGAGCAGCTGATATTTTGCACCATACTGCTTATTTTCGGGATTTCTGCCATATTTGCCGTCACCGATGATGGGATGGCCGTAGTAGGCCAGATGAGCGCGGATCTGATGCGTCCGCCCTGTTACCAGTTCAACCTCCAACATACTCAGGTTTCCCAGGGTCTTTAATACTCTGTACCGGGTAACTATTTCAAGGGAATCTCTTGTTTTTTTATCTGAAATAAAAACTTTGCTTATTTTATCGTTTTTTTCCAGATAGTCAACAAGCTGGGCCCGGCTTTTTTCCATTATACCCGAAACGATACAGGTGTAATATTTATGAATTTCTCTTTCTTTTATTTTTTCAAGCATTATTTCAAGAGCGGTGTCATTCTTTGCAAGGATCACCAGACCTGCTGTATTCCTGTCAAGCCTGTGGCATAAAGCCAGGTGCTGTCCGCGGAGTTTATGGAGCTTATCGATCAGTGTGGCCTCGGTCTGGTTTCTGTCAGGATGCACCGGAACCCCCTGTGCCTTGCTGACCACCATTATGTTGTCATCTTCATAGACAATGGAATACCCTTCATCGTTTTTTCCAAGCAGATAGTCATCAATAATGTAAATATCGATTTTGTCGTCTTCAAGTACTGTATAATCCTCCCTGACACGTATTCCATTGACTTTTATATCTTTTTTTCTAAGGGCTTTGAATAACATACCGGAAGAAAGAGTGGGGAAAAAATCCCGGATCACCTTGTCAATTTTTTTACCGCTGTGTTTCTCTTTTGCAATAATTGTTCTCATTTTATCTCCATCAAGTTAAAAATCCTATGTATTTGTTATGAGTTTTTCCAGAAGGCCGTAATATATGGAAGACAGCTCAGCTGCCCCGCTTTCAGTGGAGCTTTCAACCACAACTCTTAAAATGGGCTTATCTGCGTCGGGCGCAATCAGAACCCAGCCTGTTTCGGTATACAGCTTGATTCCATCCAGCAGTTCCAGTTTTTTGTCCCTGTACTCACTGATTATTTTCCGCATAACGGTGCCTTTTGATTCCCAGGGACATTTGATGCTTTTTTTATCCATAAAGAAGTCGGGAATATCAGATAAAAGCACGCTCAGGTCAGTATTTGCATAGCACATGAACTCAATTATTCTTATGAGCCCTTCGATAGCATCAAAGCCCAGCGTAAACTGATCCGGCCTGAAAGCATCAACTCCGGATGATATGCAGCTTTCACCATTATACCCGTATTTTTTATTATAGGACAGTATTTCATCCATAATTGCCTGGGAGAAGTTCTTTGTACGCTTAACAGTGCCATTATATCTGGCGGCAAGTTTTTCTATAACTTCAGAGCAGGTGATGGGTACAAAAAAAGTAGCACCGGGCGAGGTCTTAAATATAATTGATGCAATGAGGGCCTGAAACAAATCATCTTTAATTACTTTTCCAAACCTGTCCTCCAGGATGAGCTGTTCCGCATTCTGGTCTATTATGGCGGCAAAATCCGAATTAGTTTCATTAATTATCTCTGCAGCCGACTCGAAGGTTTCATAGTCTGTAAATCGGCTGACGGTGCAGCCCAATCCTGTTAAAAGAGGTACTGTTATTGAAATTACGTAATCGGATTTTGAGAAAACACATATTTTTGGATTTTTCTCCTTAATGACCTGCATATTGGTCTTGCCGCTTAAATTCCGGGTATAGTAGCTGCTGAAGTCGGTTATATTATTCAGCCTGCTTATTTGCTGGGCCGAGCATCTGTTAAAATCCTCCTTGAAAAAGGAGTTTTCTATTTTTCTTTCAGTCAGCCGGCTTATTGAAGCACCCCTGGCATCCATAAAGTCGACTTTGATCCTGTTGACATCATCGATATCGTTCTTTATGTGTATCCCGCCTTCCACAGCAAGGAAGCCTATGGCAGTTCTGGCTATGGGGGTGAGCAGGCTGCTCATGTTGTAAACTTCAACTCCCACCGACAGCATACCTGAAATAAAGGCATGCTTGAACATTCTCGCCGAGTTGGAATTGGTTGAACTCACTACCACTCTGGATCCCGTTTTAAACTGTGAGCCATATGCGGCTCCCAGCCTGGTTGCAAATTCGGGTGAAATGTCTACGTTAACAATACCTGAAATACCGCTGTCACCGAATATCTTATTGGAATGTTTGGACCCCCATATCATATTTCTATCGATGATGGCAAAGGGCTGGATGATCTTTTCAGGCCATATTTTTATGTTGGGTTTAACAATTACACGCTCATTAACTTTACAGCCTTCACCCACAACAGCATTTTCAAACACCGAAACATAATGCTTGAGATTTACCCTGTTGCATATTACGGCTCCCCTGAGTTCACTGCCGTACTCAATATAGCTGTTATCCCAGACAATGCTTCTGACAATTGAGACATCGTCCTCAATTGTGGTATTGCTGCCTATAACAGTATATTTATCAATAAGCGACCCATTGCCTATCCGGCAGTTGGAACCGATTATACAGGGGCCGTTGATTTCCGCATTTGTTTCAATAACCGTACCTGCACCAACCCAGACATTATCCTTCAATTGGATACCATTGGGGCCCAGGTTGATTTTTTTATCCAAAATGTCACAGTGTACTTTGATATATGACCGGATATCGCCCATGTCACACCAATATTCCGGCGCCACATAGCCATACATTTTTTTTGATGCAGCCAGCAGGCGGGGAAATAAGTCACGGCTGAAATCAAGATTTTTATCGGCAGCAATATAGTCAAAAATTTCAGGCTCGAGTATATATGTACCGGTATTCACTGTGTCGCTGAACAACTCGCCCCAGCTGGGCTTTTCCAGAAAGCCGGTTATCCTGCCTGTTTCATCTGTCAGCACCACTCCGTATTCCAGAGGTTCATCAACCTTTGAAAGAATGATTGTCGCGAGCGAATTCTTTTCCCTGTGATATTCAACAGCCCTTTCAAGGTTCAGATCTGTAATGGAATCGCCACTTATAACAATAAACGGTTCATCCAGAAAGCTTTCTGCATTTTTTACGCCGCCGGCGGTGCCCAGGGGGGATTCTTCGATAAAATATGTAATCTTGACACCCAGGTTTTTACCGCTTCCGAAATAATCTTTTATAATTTGCGGGTGATACATTAACGTAATGCCAATATCTCTTATTCCGTAACTTTTTAATAACTCGATGGCATGTTCCAGAACAGGTTTGTTTAAAACAGGAACCATGGGCTTGGGTAAATCACATGTAAGCGGCCTCAGCCTGGAGCCTTCTCCGCCGGCCATAATAATAGCTTTCATCCTGACCTCCCTCTGCGTGCCAACCGGCTGGGTTTCCGGGTGTGCCCAGCATACACGCCGGTAAATGGCAATGAAAAAACTAATCCCACAATACTGGTATTTATCAAATAACTTATTTTATTATATTCCATATCCGGCGTAATAATCCTCTTAATTGGAATACCACATGATTCATACAGATATTTCTTTAATTTCTATTCAATAACGCCAAAGCTTCCCTCCAAAACAGAAAGAGCATTTTCCCGGTTACCGATGTCAACATTTACTTCAAGCTTGACCATTGTTGAAGGAACTGCCCCGGGGAATTTATTGATCCTGTGTCTTGGATTTATCCCATAATGAAGTCCGCACTCAGAAGTATTAAGGCATGCTCTGCCGATTCCGTTTGTTCTCAAGGTACCCATTACACTGTTTGCGTCGTATATGTTTGTATATAGCACAGTAATTTTTTCACTCATGATGCTTAC
Organism: Bacillota bacterium; assembly: GCA_023426005.1. Lineage (GTDB taxonomy): Bacteria > Bacillota > Clostridia > Acetivibrionales > DSM-1351 > Ruminiclostridium. The sequence continues at coordinate 17,185 of JAFABO010000061.1, forward strand.
CTCCATTGATCGAAATATACCATGACAAATACCAGCTGTGAGAATCAAAGTTAGTATTTACATATATCAATAGAAATAAGCTTTATTTTTAATTTATTTTTTAAATGTAAAAAACTTATTGAGGATATAGCTTACCCCTGTATAAAAAATCATTCCAATGAGAGTAGATATGTTTTTTCCAAGGAGAAGCTTTTCTGCCAGCAGTATGACCAGGCCGTGCTGGAGCAGGAAGCAAACTCCAAAAACAGCCGTAAAACGTATGAATTGTGACAGGGTGGAGGACTGTTTCCCTTTAAACGTCCATAACTTATTAAGTATGAAACTGTTTATAAAACCTGCTGCATATCCGGCTATATTGGATAACCTGAGAGAAACTGAAAATACGTTCATTAAGGTAAACATGATCAAGCCGGTTATAAGAGTATTTATAACGCCCACCAGACCGTATTTGACAATGCTTGAGTTTATTAATCTGCTGAATAATATCTTTAGTTTATTCATTTACTTCTCCTTTTTCAGCTGCTTACCGGTTTTTAGCCATCGTCATGACTTTTGACATATTTGCACATTTTTAAGTATATATAATAATATGAAATTTTACCATAAGCCATTATAAATATTACCAAAGTCGATTACGGTTCAAACCCATACTAATTGACTTTTATATATGACATGCATGATATGGAGGTTAAAGTGGCGGTAAAAAAGAGGAAATATTCACTGATATTTGTATCAAAACAGGCGGTACCTTTTAAAAAAGACAGACCGCTTCAGTTTATGCTGACCATATATATTGCTGTATTTGTGTTTTTCGCACTGAAGCCTGTTGATTATCTGGAATGGTGGTTTCTCAGCCTTCCTTCGGCAATTATGATAGCGTGTATGATAATATTTTACAGAAAAGACAGGCTTACCAATTTATCATATTTCAGTGTCCTGGTCTTTTTAATACTCAATACGCTGGGAGCACATTATACATATGCTCTGTGCCCGGTAGGAGAGTGGATGAAGGGGACGTTCGGTTTTATCAGGAATAATTATGACAGACTTGTATATCTGATCTTCGGGCTGTTAATATCAATACCTGTCATGGAGATACTTTACAGGAGATTCAGGCTGAGGTATATTGAGGCATGTCTCTTAGCGGTCTTTATTATAGTGGCTCTGTGTGCGCTCAATTCGCTGACCGAGATGCTGATTGCGGCAGTGAACCGTTCACAGCAGCTGTTCATTCTGGCCCAGGCTCAGGGAGATATATGGGATTCACAGAGGGATACTGCCATGGGACTGCTGGGGGCTGCTCTGAATATGGGTTATCGTGTTTTTGTGAAGATAAGACGGAATCAAAGAATTCACATGGTGAAGGTATCAAAATAGTAAAATGGCCTAATAATAAATCTATCTTTTTAATAACATCAAAAGTGAGGGATAGGTTTGATATTCAGGTTGGGATATGTTGCTATGACCTTGAGTCTGGAGAACTGTTCACCGTCAGGTACCGTCACTTATGCCGTGTACAGCAGACTGAAGGACGCAGGGGCAAAAAGTATGAGGCTGGATAGAGTGTCAAAACTGAATATTGAAAATACCCTGAGAATTCTCAAGTACAACCGTGCTATGGATATTAAGGTGTACAGGCTTACATCAAAGCTGATACCGCTTGCAACCCATGAGGAGCTGGCAGGCTGGGAATATCAGTCCCAATTTGCACACGAACTTAAACAATTGGGGGGATTCATAAAGCAAAACGGGTTACGCATCAGTGCACATCCTGACCATTTTACAATTCTCAATCCGCTTAAACAGGAGGTGCTGCGGGCTTCTGCCAGGGATCTGGATTATCATGTCAGACTGTACGAAGCAATGGGGCTGGAGGATTACAGGTACAAGCTGGTGCTTCATGTAGGAGGTCTCTATGGGGATAAGTGCAGCTCAATTGAAAGATTCAAAGTCAATTTTGCAAAGCTGCCCGACCGTATCCGGAAGCGTATAATCATAGAAAATGACGACAAATGCTTCACCGCAGCCGACGTACTGCAGCTTTGCAAGGATTTGGGCGCTCCCATGGTGCTGGATGTTCACCATCACAAATGTGCAAACAATGGTGAAAAGCTGAGCCAGCTTTTGCCGGAAATATATAAAACCTGGGACAGGGAACTTTTTCCGCCCAAAATACATTTCTCCAGTCCCAAAAGCCCAAAGGAGTTCAGGAGTCACGCCGATTATATCGACTATACCGACTTTATGGATTTTTTAAATACTGCAAAAGCTCTTGACCGCGATATAGATATCATGCTTGAGGCAAAAATGAAGGACAGGGCACTGCTGGAGCTCTCTGAAAAACTGGGGGCGGCTCCGGGCCTTGAAAAACTGACTAAAGCTTCCTTCAGGATTTGAGATCAGACACAAATGAGTACCAAAAACTGAGCGTAGCGAATTTTCTTGAGTTAAAGTGTAAAGAATATATATGAATACCTGACAAAGGTACAATTATCTTTTAGAGAGGATGTTTTGAATGGCAAAAAACCAAAACAAGGACCAGAATAATGATGTGTCCTTTGACAATGATCAGCTGGGAGAAAATAAAAACAGCAACAGGGGCGGAAAAAAGGGCGGCAGCGGTAAACCCAAGCCTACCAGCAGAATTATATAAGAACATGTTTCTATTTAAAAAATAAGAATTGGGGTGAGTCCCGGTTCTTATTTTTTTAGAGTATAGGAAATTAGGCAGAGTTCCTAAGTGGGCGAAGCGGATTTCGAAGTTCTTGGCGTATAATAGCCGGTGAATTTTCTTGTGACCGTCAGCAGAATTAATGTTATAATAAAATACGATTTACAAATTTTTGGACATGGAGAATGTAAGATGGATATTATAGAACAGCTGATAAAGGAATTTAGCCTGAAGCCTTTTCAGGTGCAAAATACTGTAAAACTCATAGACGAAGGAAATACCATACCTTTTATTGCCCGTTACAGAAAAGAAGTGACCGGAGAATTAAATGACCAGGTACTGAGAGAACTGTATGAGCGATTGTTATATCTTAGAAATTTGGAGGAAAGAAGGGAAGATGTCAGAAGGCTTATAGACGAGCAGGGCAAACTGACGGAGGAGCTTTCCCGTTCTCTCGGCAGGGCTGTCACTCTCCAGGAAATAGAGGATATATACAGACCCTACAAGACCAAAAGGAAAACCAGAGCCTCGATGGCCAAGGAAAAGGGGCTTGAACCTCTTGCTGCAATCGTATTTGCCCAGATGCCTTCAAAGACACCGGTCCTCCAGATTGCGGCAGGCTACATTGATCCTGAAAAAGGAGTAAACACTGAGGAAGAAGCCCTTGCGGGAGCTATGGACATTATTGCCGAAGAGGTATCCGATAATGCTGAATACAGAAAGGCTCTCAGAGAGACGATATTCCGCAATGCAATGGTAGTATCGGCCGCCCGGAAGGAAGAGGACTCCGTTTACAGGATGTATTATGACTTCAGGGAGCCTGTCTCTAAAATTGCAAACCATAGGATTCTTGCCGTAAACAGAGGGGAGAAGGAAGAATTCCTGCAAGTAAAAATAGATGTTGACAGTGCGCTGTGCCTGGCATATTTAAAAGGCAGGACGGTTAAGAATACAAATACTGAAATGGCCGGGTATGTTGAAGCTGCCGTGGAGGATTCCTACAGCAGGCTTATTTTCCCCTCGCTGGAAAGGGACATTAGAAACCAATTAACCGAAACTGCCCAGGAGCAGGCCATGAAGGTATTTGCAGAAAACCTGAGAAATCTCCTCCTCCAGCCTCCGGTAAAGGACAGAGTGGTTCTGGGTCTTGATCCTGCCTACAGGACAGGCTGTAAAATCGCTGTGGTTGATGAGACTGGGAAAGTTCTTTCAACAACAGTCATATACCCAACGCCTCCCCAGAACAAAATTGAAGAGGCAAGGTCCACGCTGAAAAAATTGATTGAAAAGTACAGGGTGGATATCATATCAATAGGTAACGGTACTGCTTCCAAGGAATCAGAGCTCTTTGTGGTTGAATTGCTGAAGGAAATCGACAGGAAAGTTTATTACATGGTGGTCAGTGAAGCGGGGGCATCGGTGTATTCGGCCTCCAAGCTTGGAGCGGAAGAATTCCCCGAGTTTGATGTGGCTCTCAGAAGCGCGGTATCCATTGCAAGGCGGCTGCAGGACCCCCTTGCCGAGCTGGTAAAAATAGATCCGAAGGCCATAGGTGTGGGACAGTACCAGCATGATATGAACCAGAAAAGATTGGATGAGTCCCTGGGAGGAGTGGTTGAGGACTGTGTCAATAATGTAGGTGTAGACCTTAATACGGCGTCAGCCCCATTATTATCATATATTTCAGGAATTTCTTCAGCCATAGCGAAGAATCTTGTTGAGTACAGAGAAGAGAACGGAAAGTTTAAGAGCAGGAATGAAATAAAAAAGGTCAAGAAACTGGGAAATAAAACTTTTGAACAGTGCGCAGGTTTTTTAAGGATTACGGATGGAGACAATATTCTGGACAATACCTCGGTGCACCCCGAATCATATCCGGCAGCCGAAAAACTTCTTAAAAAGATGGGCTACACACTGTCGGATGTAAGCGGTAAGGGTCTCAGAGAGCTGGACAAAAAAGTTGAACAGAACGGAAGGGGAAGGGTGGCAGAGGAGCTGGGAATCGGCCTGCCGACTTTAAAAGACATTGTAAATGAACTGCTGAAGCCGGGAAGGGATCCCAGGGATGAGCTGCCCAAGCCTATTCTCCACACTGATGTACTTCATTTAGAGGATCTTAGGGCCGGAATGGTCCTGACGGGGACAGTGAGAAATGTGGCCGATTTCGGTGCTTTTGTCGACATTGGAGTCCATCAGGATGGTCTTGTTCACATTTCGCAGCTTGCCGACAGATTTGTCAGGAATCCGATGGAAGTGGTTGCTGTAGGAGATATTGTAAAAGTGAGAGTACTGGAGGTAGACGCAGATAGGAAGAGAATATCCTTAAGCATGAGGGAAATTAATTGAGTATATTGATTTTATAATCCCTGTACTTTATTTGAAGGGTTAATTGTGATATTATTTATGTTATGATTTCCCATACTCACAATACTGGTTATTAATTAAATGGTGCCTGGGAAAAACTTTTTAGAGATAAAATAGAAATACGAAGGAAGGACCTGACCAATGGGAACTATTAATAATGCTGTGCGCTTACTTGCCAAAAGGCCGTCTATACTTATTCTAACAATCATAACCAGTACGGTTCTTTCTATTGTAGAATATCTGCTGATGATGCTTTTTTATAGCATAACAATGTTTAAAACCGGCAGCCCCTTTGATGATTATGTAAATATAATACAATTTGTTATAGATACAATACTTGTTCCGCAAACGGCAGTTAAAATCATTATGGCACTTATTGTTTTAGTGGCAGCCGCAGCATTGATCTTCGGTCTGCTGCTTTCAGGCTGTTTCCACATACTTACCAATGCGGTCCAGGGCAAGGAAAAAAAGCCGGGAAGTGAGTTCCTGGCCGGAGTGAAGAAATATTTTCTCAGGATGGTTTCGGTTAATTTGTGGACTCTCAGTGCGGTTATACTGTTTGCTGTTTACGTAATTGTTGCCTCAATACCGGCAGCTATTTTTATAGACAATGCCTTGAACGGAGAGGTAAATATTGTAGCAGGTGTGCTTTTATTTGTAGTGACAATAATTGTTTTGTTCTTCAGTTTTGCCTTTTTCAGACAGTATATAACTTTTTGGTATCCTTCGGCCATTGTAAACAGCAAAAATCATTTTAAAATAGCAAAAAAAATATCGGACAATGATTTTTGGACCTTATTGTCCAAATACATTGTTTTCGATATCATACTTGTCTTATTTGATGTTATATATGTCATAGCTAATTTTTCAATGGCAAATGCCCAGGTGATATCAAACGTTACCAGCTATGTCCTATTGATTGTCAATATAGTGTTTAAAACCATATTTATTGCAGTAATTGTATGTTTTGTATTTTCCACTTTCCATAAACTGAGTGAAAAAAGCCGGCTTGAAAAGGTTAATCACTAAAAAATGTCCAATAGCAGGTAAAGAAGAACAATAATAAGTATTTCGTCCTGAACTTTGTCTGTCAGCAGAAGTACCAGTAAACCTGCAAGGAGTAAATCATCCAGATAAATATCAAAATCAAAGACTGTAAATAACGGATTTCCCGATCTCTCGGATCTATCCCCGCCGAACAGTGAGGACAGAAAGCCCAGAGGTTGGGATTTTTTCCGTTCCTGACTTTCTGTTGGGGCGGGCAGGGACAGTATCGGTTCTTCGGAAAGAGCAGTTTCGGCTGACGTGGTACTCTGCTCCACATGATAGTTGCTCTGGGTATTTGTTTTTTTATATCTGCGAGGTTTAGAAGAACGCTTCCTGTAAGCCATTCCATTCACTCCAATTCCAGTTATTCATAGGATGCTCCTTATACAGGCCGCTCTTCCGAGTCATCCAGCACTTGAGTCAAGCTGCCGATTCTCATAAGTTTCAGACAGGTTTGAAGCTTTCTCTGACGGTTTTTATTAAGGTATGGCCTGATTGCATTGAGCAGGTTTACCCTTGGGTCGTTCGCCACATTGAGCTTGCTCATGGCTTTTTTCATCTTTCTGGCCATATCGGCGAAGTCGTCTGCTTCATTACTGTTGGAACTTGAATTTTCATTGCTCCTGGATTTCTGAGGCGGATCCTCTTGTGTATCTTCATCTTTTGAACCGTTACCAGTATTAGACATGAGCATGTTGAGCAGACCCTTGACATTGTCGGGGATATTGGGGTTTGAGTTCTGCCCCAGCATATCCGCTATTTGTTTGATTTTGTCACCCATGTCGTCACTCATATTAACCTCCCAAGCCATTTTATGGCTTTGAGCCGCATAGCGGCCAAAAATGTTATGCAAGTAATTATCCTTTATCGCAATGTGGCAATAAAGGAGGTTAATCGGCCATGTCCCCATATGTGCACGGTCAATTATATTGACCTCAATAAATTGCCCGGGAGCACTCTATGTACCTGCCATAAAACACTGATGAAATTTCCTTCTTCATACCCGCTGACCGGCCCTGAGATTAAAAGCCGCAGAAGCTATGAATTCAGATATTCACTAACTTTTTTCATAATATCCTTGCTGTCTTTTCCAAGAATTTTTTCAAGTTTATCAAGATCGTTTTTGGTGATCTTCTTTTTTATTTCTTCCTTGTCTATTTTCATGTTCTTGATTTTATCTTCGTCAAACTCATTGATTTTTTCCATTAACTCGTTTTTATCAATCTTCTCCAGTTTTTTTGCCAATTCATCCGAATTGTCTTTTTTCAACATATCAATTGCTTGATTTACTTTAGATTGAACCATTTTATCACCTAACAGCTCCTGGATTTTTTTGCTTAATGAATTTTCACTCATATATACCTCCAATATGTAATTTAATATTTGGTCGTTATTACAGTTTATGCACACTGACAAGCTTATTATGTAAAAACTATTTTGGTTAATTTGAAATAGAAGCTTGGATATTACCCAAGCTTCTATTCAAATACTTTTGCTATGGACGACCCTTAGTTGGTTAGCATTCATCGCCACAACGGTCACTGCTACAGAGGAATAATAACAACAGAACTATTGCAAGCCAGATTATTCCGCAATCGTCAAATATGTCTGAGAAGCAACCAAATCCATCGTTACAGCAGCAGAAGAAAATTATGGCCAGTATTATAAGCCATTCACATCCAAAACCTTCACTTCCACCAAAACATCCCATAACTTTACCTCCATAAATATTTAAGATAATGCATACTA
>JAFABO010000137.1 GCA_023426005.1 Bacillota bacterium
ATGTATAGCATGCGGAATGCCGATGGAAGATGCGTCAGACTATGCCATGGGAGATACCGGAAAGGATTACTGCAAATTCTGTGCAAGGCCTGACGGGTCAATGCAGTCCTATGATGAGAAACTTGAGAGCCTGACCGATTTTATTGTAAGAACCCAGGGACTGGACAAGCAGGCAGCCAGAGCTGCTGCGGAGGCAATGATGGCCAAGCTTCCCGCCTGGTCGTGAGGTTAACAATTATTTGTTGTGCAAGTCGGCTGACTCTCAACTTTGCAGTTAAATACTTATCTGATTAGATTGGTACGCGAGGACAACTTCATGAAGTTAGTACTTAAGTACCAATTTAATCAATAGGGATTTTTCACCCGCAAAATTGATCAATCAACTAACTGGCCAACACAATTGTTAATTAAAATTCACAAATATTTCATACTTATTTAAAAATGCATCGTTATAATATAGTGTAAGAGTTGTTTGTAAATATTATACAAGCAGTGAAGTTGACTGACTTGATACAAAAATAGCGGAAAGCGATACTATATCGCAAAAGGGAGTCCTATAAATAATGATGATGAAAAGAACTACTGCTATAACTTCTCTGAACGGTCTGGAACAAATGCTGTTTTGTGATGATGTAGAAGTATTAAAGGCAAATTTTCTCGAAGTGCAGCATTTATATCAGTCGGCAACACGGGAAATAAGTACAAAGCTCGAAATACTAGATGATGAGTTTCAGTTTATTCATAAAAGAAATCCTATACATCATATGCAAAGCAGGATCAAGTCCATTAAAAGTATTTTTGAAAAGTTGAACAGAAAAGAACTTGAAATCAGTATGGAATCTGCAAAAGCCAATCTTCATGATATAGCAGGTATAAGAGTTGTCTGCTATTACATTGAAGATATATACATGATAGCAAAGATGCTCACGCAGCAGGACGATATAGAGCTGGTGAGGGAAACCGACTATATAAAGAATCCCAAGCCTAACGGATACAGAAGTCTGCATCTGGTTGTAAAGGTACCTGTGTTTTTCTCGGACGGAAAGGAATGGGTGCCTGTTGAAATTCAGATAAGGACAATGGCAATGGATTTCTGGGCCAGCCTGGAACATCAGCTGAGATACAAAACAGTAGATGCAATCCCGCCTTCAGTTGCAAAGGAATTGCAGGAGTGTGCCGATACCATCGCAGATACCGATCTCAGAATGCAGAAAATTTATAAGACCATTGAGCAGTTCAACTATAACGCCGATTAATCATAGAATCAAAATGAATGACCTGCAGGCTTTATGCAGGCTTAATATAGATATATGCGGGGGCTGCTGTCCGGTGAGTGAATTTATTCATTTATTGGGCAGCAGTCTCTTTTTATCCTCAGAAAGCAGTATTGCCGGCCGCCTTTTTTATTTTTGAGATGATTTCGTGAGAGTAGCCGTATATACTTTACTGCCTCTACTGCGGCCAGAGTATTTCGCAGCCGTGTTTTGCCGCTGCTTCTATAAATCCGGTCTGTGGCCTTTTGTCAGTGAGGATATAGTCCAGCTCCTCAAAGCCGCAGGTCCGGCACATGTAAATGCCCCCGAACTTGCTGCTGTCGCACAGGAGCACCCGGACCTTGGAGTTCCTGATAAGAGCCTTTTTGAGTTTGGACTGTTCGAAGGAGGCGTCGGTTACACCGTTGTTGGGGGTGAGTCCGCTGCAGGAGAAAATGGCAAGTCCGGCGTTCAGGTTTGACAGATAATCAAGTGTATCGCTTCCAAGGAGAGAGTTTGAACGGGTACTGACAACTCCTCCGGGCATATAGATTTTAGCTTCTGTTTTTTCTGACAGAAGCAGAGCGTTTTTAAGTCCGTTCGTAATGACCGTAAGGTATTTGAACTGTGAAAGGTATGGAATGACCATACCGGCGGTGCTGCTGGAGTCCATGAAGATAACCGAGTTGGAGCTGATGAAGCTTAAGGCAAGCCCGGCTATTTTCTTTTTCTCCTTTATGTTTTCCAGCTCCCGCACTGATATGGCCGACTCAGCGCTTGAACTGTCAAACAGCACAGCGCCACCGTGGGAACGCTTTATTACACCGGCTTTTTCCATTTTGGCGAGATCGCGCCTTACAGTTGCGGTGCTGACATACAGCGCTTCACTTAATTCGTGAACCTTGACACTCTTTTTAGAATTTATGATATTTAAGATTTTGTTGTGGCGCTCTTCTTCAAACATGGCTTACTTACCATCTCCTAAACTATTTTGAAGTATTATTCATAGATGTCTGTTTGTGATCGTACATGATTAAATATTAACAAAGTACTGATGTAATATCAATATAATGGGCAAATATAGACACAAATAAACACGCATACTATAATTTAATTATAATAAAAATATTTATATAATTGTTAGCAGTTCAATAACAATATTCATAACAATAAAGGAGGGCCGGGATGAGCAATAAAAGAGTTTTGGCATTCGACTTTGGAGCTTCCAGCGGAAGAGCAATGCTGGGGGAATTCGACGGACAAACCATAAGAATGCAGGAAATTCATAGATTCGTAAATGAGCCCGTCACTATTGGAAAGACTATGTATTGGGACATTCTGAGACTTTACCATGAAACCGGGCAGGGTATTGCAAAAGCTGTAAAGGCAGGAGGCTTTGATGCCATAGGTATTGACACCTGGGGCGTGGATTTTGCACTGCTGGACAAAAGGGGCAATATGCTGGGAAATCCGGTTCATTACAGGGATTTAAGGACTGAGGGAATCGACGGGCAAGTTTTTAAACTCATATCGAAAGAAACTTTGTATAAGGCGACAGGAATCCAGCAAATGAGGATAAATACCATATTCCAACTGGCTTACCTGGCAAAGCACCAGCCCGAGGTTATGGAAAATGCCGAAACCCTGCTCCAGATTCCTGATCTGCTGGCTTACTTTCTGACGGGGAAGAAGCGGAGCGAAATAACCAATGCTTCAACCACAAGTTTGTTTAACCCCGGAACTAAAAGTTGGTGTTTTGATATATGTGAAAAGCTGGGTATAAAGCAGAGTTTATTCCCCGAAACCATCCATCCCGGCGAGATTTACGGCACTCTTTCAAGGGAACTGTGTCAGGAACTGTCCTGCAGGGAAGTTCCGGTAATTGCAGTACCCACACACGATACCGCATCGGCAGTCGTGAGTGCTCCCGCCGTTAACAGGGACTTTGTGTATATCAGCTGCGGAACCTGGTCACTGCTTGGAATAGAAAGTGACAAGCCCATTATCTGCAAGGAATCAATGGAAGCAAACTTTACCAATGAAATAGGCTTCAACGATAAAATCCGCTTTCTCAAAAATATCATGGGTTTATGGCTTATTCAGGAGTCGAGAAGGCAATGGCATAGGGAAGGCTTTGAGGTGGATTTCAGTACACTGGAAAACGAGGCGCTTGAAGCCGAACCCTTCCTCTGCTATATCGATCCCGACGCTCCGGATTTTGAAACTCCGGGCAATTTGCCTGAAAGAATAAGAAACTATTGCGCCGGAACCGGGCAATATGTGCCCAAAACCCGCGGGGAAATCATGAGATGCATTTACCAGAGCCTTGCACTGAAATACAGGTACACTGTAGAAAACCTTGAAAAGCTTACCGGTAAACATTTTAAAACCATAAATATAATAGGCGGGGGAATAAAAGATACACTTTTGTGCAGAATGACTGCAAACGCAAGCGGCAGGGATGTTCATGCCGGCCCTGTGGAGGCCACTGTTATGGGGAACATTGCAGTTCAGTTTATTGCTCTGGGTGAGATAAAGGATCTGTCCGAGGTCAGAAAAATAATCCGCAATTCGACTGATATAAAAGTATTCAAGCCTGTTCAGCAGGAGGAATGGCAAAGGGCTTACGAGGACTATAAAAAAATTTTATGAGGAAATGTTGAAAAAAATTATAAAAATCAGTAAAGGAGGTACCATGCCATGTCATTTTCAGCATTATGTTTTGTGCGAAATGCCGGCATGGGCGTGATCATGAACGAAATTAATGAAGCATACGCACTGGCAAAAAAAACTTATGCAAGGCTGGGTGTGGACACCGACAGGTCCATTGAGGCTTTGAAAAAAATTAAAATATCACTGCACTGCTGGCAGGGGGACGATATTGCAGGTTTTTTGTTCAAGGACCAGGCTCTCAGCGGAGGAATACAGGTAACAGGAAATTATCCCGGTGCAGCCACAAATGTTCAGGAGCTGAGGCAGGATATTGAAAAGGCTCTGACCTTTATCCCCGGGAAGCATAAGGTCAACCTCCATGCAATTTATGCCGACACAGACGAAAAAGTTGATTTGGACCAGCTTGAGCCAAGACATTTTGAAGGCTGGGTCAATTGGGCCAAACAGCAGGGGCTGGGTCTTGATTTCAACCCCACATGTTTTTCCCATCCAAAGGCTGACAGCGGTTTTACCATCAGCAGTGCGGATAAGGAGACACGGGATTTCTGGATCAGGCATTGCAAAAAAAGCCGTAAAATAGGGGAATATTTCGGAAAAGAGCTGGGACAGACCTGCGTAACCAACTTCTGGTTCCCCGACGGCTACAAGGATATCCCGGTTGACCGTGAAGCACCGAGACAGCGTATGAAAAGTGCCCTTGACGAGGTGTTCTTAGAAGAGATAGATACCAGCTGCAATATTGATGCCGTGGAAAGCAAGGTTTTCGGCATAGGCACTGAGAGTTATGTGGTAGGCTCAAACGAATTCTGCCTTGGATATGCTGTCCGGAATAACAAAACCGTCTGCCTGGATGCAGGGCATTTTCATCCTACCGAAGTCATATCCGACAAGATAGCAACGGTTTTAATGTTTACGGATCAGCTGCTCTTGCATGTGAGCCGTCCGGTCAGATGGGACAGTGACCATGTTGTAATAATGGACGATGAACTGAACCATATTGCCCAGTCACTCGTCAGAAGCAAGCTTTATGAGCGTACTCACATAGGACTTGATTTCTTTGACGGCAGCATTAATAGAATTGCTGCATGGGTAATAGGCAGCAGAAATATGATCAAAGCGCTGCTGAAGGCGCTGCTGGAACCGACTGAAGAGCTCAGGCAGCTGGAGCTTGAGGGCGATTACACCGGCAGACTGGCCATGCTCGAAGAACTTAAGACCTATCCCTTTGGCGCTGTTTGGGATCATTACTGTCAGACCATGGGTGTTCCTGTGAGAGAGAGCTGGCTGACAGAGGTAAAGAAATATGAAAATGAAGTGCTTAAAAGCAGGACTTGAAGAGATAGGTTGAAAAAGAGGAATTAAATAAAAGGAAAGAGAGATCAGAAATGAAAGATATATTGACGGCACCATTCATAACAGAAATATGCAAACTGACCTCAAATCTTTACAGGTTGGGCTGGGACGAAAGAAACGGAGGCAATATAAGCTATATAGTACCCGAAGCAGAAGCAGCGGAATACCTGGATGTAAAAAAAGCCATAAGGAATATTCCCATGACATTTGACGGGACTTCTCTGGCAGGCAGAATTTTTGTTGTAACCGGTACGGGAAAGTACTTTAAAAATGTTATGGATGCTCCTGGAGCCAATCTCGGAATAGTAAAAGTCAAGGAGGACGGCAAAAGCTTAGACCTGCTTTGGGGCTACGAGGACGGAGGCAGACCTACCAGCGAGCTGCCTGCCCATTTAATGACACATATAGAACGTCTGAAGGCAGATCCAAGCCATAGGGCTGTTATTCACACCCATCCCACCAATACCATTGCCATGACCTTTGTACATGAGCTTGATGAAAGAGCGTTTACCAGAACCCTGTGGCAGATGTGTACAGAATGCCTGGTAGTTTTCCCCGACGGGGTGAGCGTACTGCCCTGGATGCTTTGCGGAAATGAGGAAATAGGCAGGGTTACTGCGCAAAAAATGAAGGAATTCAGAGTGGTTATATGGGGCATGCACGGAATATTCGGTACAGGCAGAGATCTGGATGAAACCTTCGGGCTCATAGAAACCGTCGAGAAGGCGGCCGAGATATATATAAAAATAATGCATATGCCCATGAAGCAAACTATTACAGACGATAATTTAAAGGCACTGGCAGGGGCCTTTGGTGTAACACCGAGAACTGGCTTTCTTGAATAGTTCATATGGATATCCGGAGCAGCTCTTACGATTTTAGCTGCGTCTGTAAAATGTTTTATGTAACGTTGAATTTTTAGCCGCAGCTTCAATTTTTTTACTCACAAAACCTGTCAGGTAATATTAATAAATATTTACAAATGCATCTGAAAAAGTTAAATTTCTAAACAGGCGTTAATAATTTCCATACGTGGGTTTTATGTTATTTGGTGGAAATAAGATTGTTGTAAAAATGGAGTTTTTTAGTGTAAATTTAAACAAAAAAAGGGTGGATTTTTGGGCAGTTGCAATTTAAAAACTGCTTGCCTAAATGAGCATGGTGAAGTATTATAGAGATATATAGAGAATAGTGTCGAATCACTAAATTCAAAGGCATTGTGAGGAGAGTTTTTATGAATATTCAGCCGGTCGTATCAAAGATCAAGGCATTCTTAGAAACAATTGCAACATCTGCTTCATCTGTGGCAAAGAAGGTATTTAAAGGCAGAAACGGTAGTACCGGAAATATTACTAATCCTAGTAATACTAACATATCAAATTTTCAGGGGTCCTCAGGTAAATCTTTTCTCTTAAGAAAATTTAGGATTCAAACAAGACTTATTGCATCATTTGTAATATTATTGGTAGTTATGCTACTGATTACCGGAATATTTTCTTACAGCAGCTCAACGACAACTATAGATAAAAAAGTCAAAACCTATTCGCTTCAGGTTACCGGCCAGACAAGCGTTGTTTTGAGCAATGAAATAACCCGGGTGGAAAATTACATATATGATGTGGGGCTTTCTACAACTATACAGGAAGCTATATCATCGGTACAAGTGGCAGATGACTATGACAAGCTTATGCAGGCAAGAAAAATATCAGATTTTCTTACAAACAAATTTGCAACAACAAAAGATATCCAGTACGCTGCTCTTCTCCATGGAGAAGATTTTTCCAGGGCAGAAGTATATAATGCGGCCTCTCTGACCCTGAACACCGAAGAAGTGGCCCAGGCTAATTTAAAGAAGCTTGAATGGGTAGAATCCGCTGTCACAATTGGAGGAAAAGAACAACAGCTTCTTGGAGTCAGGAAGGATATAAATTCCCTGACCAGTGGAACCGTAGCTGCTAAAATGATTATTATTCCAAAGGCCAATTTCCTGTCAACTTCATTTACCAATCTGGATATAGGAAAAGATGAAAAATCCGGTAAAGCTTTTCCGATTTTTATTATAGACTCCCAGGGTAAAATAATATCTTCAAGAGATTTGGAAGCCTATCCTTTAAATGATGGCAACGATGCATCCAAAGCCATTGCAGCTGAAGTCTCAAAGAGCATGGAAAAGAAGGCCAATCTGAAATTAAAATTTGATGAAAAAAAATCCGGCAATATAGAAATGAATGTTAATAAGGAGCCAAGCCTTGTCTCCTATTCACAAATAGCGGAAGGAAAAGACTGGTACCTGGTTTCTGTAGTCCCTTATAAATATTTGAACAGTGAGGCAAATAGTTTAAAAAACAGTATAATTATTATTGGTATTTTGTGTCTTATATTTGCACTGGTAATGTGTACTTTGATAGCAAGAAGCGTCTCAACTCCTTTAAATAAGCTTGTTCTAACAATGAAGAAGGCAAAAGACGGAGATTTGACAAGTCAGATTACCGACGGAGAAAGTGACGAAATAGGGGAGGTTTGCAGAAATTATAATGATATGCTTTCAAATATCAATGCCCTTGTATCGCAGGTGAGAAGAACTTCTATGGATGTTGTCGGGGCAGCAACAAAAATTGCAGCTGCCTCCGAAGCTGCGTATACTTCTTCCGAACAGGTTTCTGTGACTGTTGAACAGATAGCTAAAGGTGCTACCGACCAGGCTAATGAAATAAATGACAGTGTAAGCCATATGGACAAACTGTCTGAGGGTATTATGTATGTTGGTGATGATGTATCACAGGTAATTTCTATTGCCAACAAGATAAACGACCTCAACGAAAATGCGTCGAGAACCATTACGGATTTAAATGTCAAATCAAAGCAGGTCAGTGAGACCACAGATAAAGTATCACATAATATAACCGACCTGAGCAACAGTATGAAAGAAATACAGAAAATACTCAAGATTATGATCGGTATCTCGGAGCAGACAAATCTTCTTTCACTCAATGCGTCTATTGAAGCCGCCCGCGCAGGTGAAGCCGGAAAAGGTTTTGCAGTGGTTGCAAATGAGGTTAAGAAGCTTGCCGAACAATCAAAGGAATTTACCAGCAATATCAACAGCATAGTGGCTGAAATCGGCAAAAAGACCAATGATACGGTTCAGGAGGTTATGAACTCAAATGCTGTGGTCAGTGAACAGATACTGGCGGTGAATGGTACCGATGAGATGTTTAAAACCGTATTCTCTGCCATGAAGGAAGTAATAACTAATATTGAGAGAACAGAAAAATCCGTTGATAACATAATGAAGTCGAAGGAAAAAGTTCTGGAGTCCATGGAAAATATTTCTGCTGTTGCAGAGGAATCGGCAGCCACAACCGAAGAGATTTCCGCAAGTACCGAACAGCAGATGGCTTCGGCAGAAGAACTTGCAAGGAATGCCCAGGAGCTGAATGAAGTTGCCGCGGCCCTGAACAAAGAGCTGGACAAGTTTAAAACAGAGTGATAAAAAAATTGTATCAACTAAATAGTAGTTTTCCAAATAAAAAGAAAGATCTGACTTGAGCAGATCTTTCTTTTTGTCAATATTCACTATATCTTCACAATTCCGCCACAATTTAAACAGCAGCCGTTAACAAACTCCCTATATAATGTCAATAAAATAAACTAATGAATGCATAAATAATAAAACCGTTCCTGAGCAGGAAATAACAGCTCAAGAGATGAACGCTATTATTTATTTATTTCAAAGGGAGAAATGCATATGAAGAAAATGGGAATAGCAACTAAAATTATAACTCTATCCAGGGAAATGGGGATTTTCAAAGTAAATAGGAATAATCCGGCTGTAAGTCATTGATCTCGTTTGTGTTATCAATGATGACTCCAATTTAAAAATACACCATCCGGTGATGGGTTGCCTGAAAATCTGAAGCCCAGGCATATACGCAGGGAACTGACATACATATCGCCCCGGGAATTTTCCACATGAAGGCTGGTATGCAGTTCAACAAAAGCAGGGAAGAGTAGAAGCTGAAACACAGCTGAAAACCGATGCTGCTGTAAATGAGGATTCATAGCTGGAAAGAGAAGCTGATGTCATGGGAGCCAGAGCTGAGAGGGAAGGTTCCGAAAACGGGGTGTGGACCCCGTACAGCCAGGAGTCTGAATAGTCTGTATAAATTACTGAATAATTCCAATGTACCTGAACAGGCAAAAAGTGGTACAATGTAAACTGGAACACGACATATTAGTTGCTGCCGTATGTATTGTAGTTGAAGATTGATTTCTGAGTTTAATTAAGATTGTTATAATATGATTATTTGGAAAGGATGCAAGGAGATGAAAAGAATTGAATTTTTAAGAACTTTATCGGAATTTGCAGGTCCTATTGGACCCCTTGGAACTATCGAATATAGAGATAATGCAGCTGAGAATTGGTATAATACCTTTGATAAAGAATCTATAGATGTACTGATTGACCTCTTAATAAACCCTCCAAAAGAAAAAGAACTTGGGTATGAAATTCCTGAATATTTTGGTGTTGAACTCAATCATGCATTAATTGCTTTTGGAAGGATGTATACATCTATCTTCTTTAAAAAAATTGAACCCCTACTTGAATTACAGCATTTGCAATCAGATATTATATACATTATAGGAGGAATTCGTCACCAAGAAGGAATGACTTATTTAGTTCCGCTATTGGAAAAAGATAATTTATCTGCTGCTGATGCTCTTGAATTGATAGGAGCAATTGGTCAAATTGGTGGAGAAGAGACCGTTGGAGTTTTAGAGAGAATGAAAATGCTGTATAGTAATAAGTATCCTGAGGCAGTGCAACAGATTGAAGTCTGGTTAAAATGTATTAGTGATAAGAAAGACTAAAAAAGTTTATGTTCATTTGAGTAGGTTATTAGGCGGTTATCTTCTGATAACCGCCTTTCTTTGTGGTAGTACTTTATACTATGCAGCATGCAAAAACAGGTTATATCAAAGGCTGTAAAACATCCCCGGAGATAAAGAAGCTTAATTAATCATATCTTCCATAGAAGCAATAACTTTGTTCTTTGTTCCGGGATCAGCGAAGGAGCTGTTTACAAGCTCAAGTGCCCACAGAACAGCACCTGTAGCCGGAGGTACCGTTAGAATATTATACTTGCAGTTTTTATCGGTGAATTCCGAGACATACTTTTTAAATTTATCAAACAGCAAGGGGGTTTCAGCTTTTACCCATACCGAGCCGGCCAGGACAATCTCCACCGTATCCCCAAAAGAAAGATTGTTTATGCAGCCCGAAGCCGATTTTGCCAGCTGCAAGGCAGAGTTCTCCACAGCTGAAACGGCTGAGGGATCACCTGCGTCGGCATGCCGGAACA
>JAFABO010000096.1 GCA_023426005.1 Bacillota bacterium
ATTTAATCTTGTATACAATGAACAAGTTGTATATAATAAAAGTGGCGAATATACTTGGTTTCAGGTTATATGACCAGGTAATAAAATAAAATGCATTAATTATTGAAATACTTTAAATATCGAAATAATTGTGTAAGAAAAGCCGGGATTTGAGCTAATATTTAAAGCTAATTTATTTTAAGTCAAGTAATATTTTTGGACAGGAAAGGGGACTAGTGGCATGAATTTTCTAGAGCAGATTGTGAGTAGGGCAAAAAGTGATATCAAAACAATAGTACTTCCGGAAAGTACCGATATCAGAACTATTAAAGCTGCTGCAATAATTCAGGAGAAGGGAATAGCAAACATTATTCTCGTTGGCAACAAGGATAAAATAAAGAAGTTTGCGGGGGACTTGGACATTTCAAAGGCGCAGATTGTGGATCCTGCCGATTTTGATAAATTTGACGAGTATGTTAACACTTTGTATGAACTCAGAAAAGCCAAGGGAATGACAATAGAGCAGGCAAGAAAATTATTGAGTGAAAATGTGTTGTATTTCGGTATAATGATGGTAAAAATGGGTGCGGCCGACGGGATGGTTGCCGGAGCTATAAACTCAACAGGAAACACTTTGAGACCCGCACTTCAGATATTAAAAACAGCTTCCGGAGCAAAACTGGTTTCAGCCTTCTTTATAATGGTTGTTCCAAACTGTGAATACGGTGAAAACGGTGTATTTGTGTATGGTGACAGCGGACTTGTTGAAAATCCCAACGCCGAGGAACTTTCGGAAATCGCAATCGCTTCTTCAAAATCCTTCAAGAGTCTTGTTCAGGCTGAGCCTGTGGTGGCAATGCTTTCTTATTCAACCTACGGAAGTGCAAAAAGTGAATTGACCGAAAAAGTTGTAGAAGCAACAAAGCTTGCAAAAGAAAAGGCCCCAGGGCTCCAGCTTGATGGCGAGCTGCAGGCAGATGCCGCCATAGTTGCTTCGGTGGGACAGTCAAAAGCACCCGGAAGCTCTGTTGCAGGTAAAGCAAACGTTTTGATTTTCCCTGATCTGAACTGCGGGAACATTTCATACAAGCTTACACAGAGACTTGCAAAGGCTGATGCCTACGGCCCGATAATCCAGGGACTTGCAAGACCTGTAAACGACCTTTCAAGAGGCTGCAGTGCGGAGGATATAGTGGGAGTTGTAGCTATTACCTGTGTGCAGGCACAGGACATGTAAGTTTGATCCAGTATAAGGATTTGATTAATCAAAAATATTCAATAGCAAATAATAAATTAGGGAGATGAAATATAAATGAAAGTTTTAGTTATTAACGCAGGCAGTTCTTCATTAAAATATCAGCTGATTGATATGACCAATGAAGCAGTTCTTGCAAAAGGACTTTGCGACAGAATAGGTATTGAAAATTCATTTATCAAGCAGTCAAAGGGAGACGAAGAAGCAGTAGTAATAAATAAGGTCCTGAAAAATCATAAAGATGCAATTGAGGCTGTCATAGCTGCTCTGACAGATGAAAAAATAGGTGTAATAAAGAACATGTCCGAAATTGCAGCAGTTGGACACAGAATAGTTCACGGCGGAGAAAAATTCAACAGCTCTGCAGTTATAAACGAAAAGGTTATGGATGCGGTAAGAGAATGTATTGATATAGCTCCTCTTCACAACCCGCCGAATATTATAGGTATTGAAGCATGCCAGCAGATAATGCCTGATGTTCCTATGGTTGGAGTGTTTGATACAACCTTCCACAGTTCAATGCCTGATTATGCATATCTATACGCTATACCTTACGAGCTTTATGAGAAATATGGCATCAGAAAATATGGTTTCCATGGCACATCTCATAAATATGTCTCCGAAAGGGCTGCCGACTTGCTCGGAAAGCCTTTAAGTCAGTTAAAGATCATCACCTGCCACCTTGGAAACGGATCAAGCATCTGTGCGGTAGACAAGGGCAAGTCGGTTGACACCTCCATGGGCTTTACACCGCTGCAGGGTCTTGCAATGGGGACCAGAAGCGGTACCATTGACCCTGAGGTCGTTACTTATCTGATGGAAAAGGAAGATCTCACCGTTAAAGGTATAAGCACACTGTTGAACAAGAAATCAGGTGTACTGGGTGTATCAGGAGTAAGCAGTGATTTCAGAGATCTCCATACTGCTGCCGAAGAAGGAAACAAGAGAGCACAGCTGGCTCTTGAAATATTTGCTTATGGTGTCAAGAAGTTTATCGGTGAATATATTGCTGTTATGAACGGCGTGGATGCGATTGTATTTACAGCCGGTATAGGAGAGAACAACTCTACTATAAGAACTCAAATCCTTGACAATATGGACTTCCTGGGAATAAAAATCGATCCTGACAAGAATAAGATCAGGGGCCGGGAAATTGATATAAGTACACCGGATGCTACTGTTAGGACTTTTGTTATTCCGACTAACGAAGAACTTGCCATTGCAAGAGAAACTATGAGGCTTCTGAAATAATATCTACATTAATATATGGATAATTGAATATATAGATATCGGAATATTGGTAATAATAAAGATATACTCAACCTTCCAGTGGTCTGAGTATAAATTTGACGGGTCTGGGTACAAATCCGGAGGGTCAAAAATGATTTAAATTTACCGAAATTGAATTATTGACAAAAGAGGTATTAGTTAGTATAATATCAGTTGTCGGTTTTTAAGAGGTTACTAATGAGAGTTAATGTGTCTGATATTATTAAAACTGAAGGGGCCGGAATAGACGTCAATTTTAGTGACAATCTGCCGGAATTACAGGAGTATGATACTTCAGTAGAATTTAAACCTTCTTTTGAGTTCACAGGGCGCATCGTTAATTTGGGTGGCCTGTTAAAGCTAAGTGGTGATCTTCATTTTGAATTTAGTGCAAATTGCCTCAGATGTTTGAAACGGGTTGATACGTTTTCCGATATCAAGGTAGAAGAGAGCTTTGTCGAGGTTTCCAAATCCGATGATGTTGATGCATATACATTTGAAGGTAATGTTGTGGACATTGATAAGCCACTTATGGACAACATAATCCTTGCAATGCCTATGAAAGTAAT